>JALOOG010000133.1 GCA_025454525.1 Anaerolineae bacterium
TTCGGTCGCAGTTTCGGTTGGCAACGCCGTTTGAGTCGCGGTTTCAGTCGGAATCAGCGTTTCAGTGGCCGTTTCGGTTGGAATCAACGTTTCAGTAGCGGTCTCAGTAGGCAACGCCGTTTGAGTCGCCGTCTCAGTGGGAATCAGCGTTTCAGTGGCCGTTTCAGTAGGCAACGCCGTTTGAGTCGCGGTCTCTGTCGGAATCAGTGTTTCGGTCGCAGTTTCGGTTGGCAACGCCGTTTGAGTCGCGGTCTCTGTCGCAGTCACGGTACTGGTAAAAGTCAAGGTGGGGACGATCATCGGCGTAAAAGTCAGCGTCGGAAGCGGAGTCGGCGTTGGTGCGTTCGTTGGTGGGATCACCACGGCGGGCGGCACAATATTGATGATCACATCCACGGTGATCGAATCGCTGACTTGTTGATCGCTCAAAATCGTTAAGATCACCGAATAACGCCCCGAATTGGCATACCGATGAATCGGGTTACGCTCTGAACTGGTGGTACCGTCCCCAAAATTCCAAAACCAGTTGATGATTGTGCCTACACTGGTATCTGAAAATTGTACCGTGCCGTCTTGCGCGATCCGGGCCGTAAAACCCGCGCTAACCGCTTCAGCCGTATTTGCAAGCGCGGTCACGACGATCAGCGTATTGGTGGGTAACGGGGGCGGATTGGTCGGGAACACCGCGGTGATTGGTGGAGGATTGGTTGCAGTGAAGTTAAGCGGCGGAGGAACGGCCGTGGTAATCACCTCAAATCCGGCGGTTTCAGTAGGCAAATTTAAAACTTGGGTTGAGGCCTCTGTGACCGTCACCCCAAAGGTAGCGGTTTCAGTGAGGGTTTGAATCGGGGTGAGACGATCTTCAAGCACCGGGGTTTGATTGTTAAGCAGAATCAGCCCAATCAACACCACCACAACAACCAGCATCGCGATGCTGATCAGGGCGATCTGTAGAGGTCGCGCACGCATACTCGCTCCTTTGCCTTTGTAATCCTCTAAAGATTATAGTGCGAATTACATGAGATGCGGGTGACAAAAAAGGCAGACTTTGATCTTGTCTGCCTTAATATGTGCTGATTTTTATCCTTCGGGAGTGACTTCTGGGGTCGTCTCTTCAGTAGAAGCGGCTTCGGGAGTCGCCTCCGCGGTGATGTCTAAGGTCGCTTCTGGTGTGGCTTCTGCGGTGACGGCCGGTGTAACTTCTGGCGTTTCGACAATTTCTGGCATGGGAACTGGTAAATTCAGTCCGTCAGTCAGGGTGAATGATCCCAACACTTGGGAAGCATCAATCGCCACCAAGGGGGTTTCAGCGGTCGGGTTGTTTAAGTCTAAATTGGCGATCGGTACGCGGATATTGGCTAAGTGCAAGCGTCCGTCGTTACCGTTTAACAACACCGCTAACCCACTGATCCCTTCTCCATCGAATCCCGTGGTTGTATAGGCAACCGAGAAGCCATTGACTCCATTACGGGTGATCGGGCGGACATTGGACACTGTGTTACGTGGATCAAGTCCCTGTAAGAAACTTTGGGCGGCTGCTTCATCAACGATATTGGTTGCTGGGATCGTCTCTAATTGCAAGGTTTCGCCATTGATCCCGCGGATACTCACCGGAACACCGGGGCGGCCATCAGTTACCGTCCATCCTTGCGGATACCGGATAATATCGCCGTCTACGGGGTTATAGAATGAAGTCCAGCCTAACGGCGTGCCTTTGAACACTTCAATCGGGGTGAAGGTCGCTGGCAATTGTTCGATCAAGAAGCGTAGCACCGCCACGTTATTTGACGGCACTAACACGCGCAACGAATAGATCCATTGTCCGTCCGTCCACGCCACTTGACGCGCCACTAAGGTTTGACGGGCGCGGGTCGCTTCAAAATCCAAGATCACCCGGTTATTGGTGGTATCTAATTCGCGGCCGGTTTCGCGCCATTCGGTGAAGCCGCTCCAAGTTTGCGCTAAAGTCGCTTGATCAAAGCGCCCGCTAAGGTTATTCAGATCGGTCACCGGGATGCTGGCTTGTTCAATATAGACTTCAATATCGCTCAAAATCGTGGGATTATTAAAGCGTGTTCGCAATTGTACCCCGTTGTTGGACGGTTGCGGGTTTGTCCAGCCGGTGGGTTGGGCGATCGTATAGACTCCCGACGGATGAAGATAGCGTTCATCCAAGGAGATCCCGCTAAAATCGGTGAGCGGTGGGGGCAATGTGGGTGGCGCAGGAGTTGGGGCTTCTTGATCTGGCGGCACGGTTTGATTCGGAATGAGCGAGAAAAACACTGAAGCAAACATTAAAAATGCTAAAAACAGTGTAATCACTGTATACGCTCTATTGGTGGTGGTTTTTTTCATGAATGGGTCTCCCAAGTGGTAGAGTCGCTTGCAAAACGCGGGTATCATACCCTAAAACCCCTAGTGTGTTAATGGTTGTTCGCGTATCTTGGATTGGAATTGAGGAGCTGATGTTCAAACGAATTTACCTATGGATTGCGCTCATCGGCCTGATCTCCGGTTGTGGAGCGCTACAAACGGTGGATGAAGGCGCAACTTTAGAGGCCTTGAACGCGGGTTACGGTACCGAGTCGGTCAACTTGATCACCACTGGCGCGGTAGAACGGGCCGGTTATAGCCAAACCGCGATCGTTTTAGAGACACAAGTCGCTTTCGGCGGGGCGTTAAACCGTGAGTTATTAGCGACTCTGGCGATCCAAGTGACCCCGACTCCCCCGCTTGTGGGGGAAACGCGGGCGGATGACTTGGGGATCATCGTAGATGTCACCGCCGCCGCACAAGGCAATCCGATCGTATCCACCCCTGCCAACGTGCCATTTATCACGACGGGTCTATCGACCTCTGTCCGAGAAGAAGATGGCTGCGTGGTAGGGCCACAGAGCATTTTCCCGCTGAATGTCTCTCGGATCTATGCGACCTTACGTGCGACCAATTTACAACGCGGGACACGGATGCGCGCCGAATGGTATCGTGAAGGCGAACAAGTCTGGTTTGATGATTGGACGGTAGACACAGATTACGAGAGTTTGTGCATTTGGTTTTTCTTACAGCCGTCGTATGTCGAATTTAGCACGGGCAATTGGTCGGTACAGATGTACGCCGATGGTCAACCGATCGGTCAAGCGATGCGCTTCTCGTTCAACGATGGAATGTGACTTGGTACTTCTGCTAGGTCATGCTAAGATAGGGCGGTTTTTATCATCACTTAAGGGACGGACTTGAAACACCGTTTAGCATTGCTCATTTGTTGTTTATCGATGATCGGGATGATCGCCGCGATCGTTTCCGCTCAAACCACTACCCCCACCCCGACTCCCGGACGCAGTACCTTATTGGTAGCGGATGCGTTTGTCCGTAGCGGGCCCGGCGATGATTTCACACCTGTCGGCCGCGTCACACCAGAGACTGCCTTGATCGCGGTCAATCGCGATAGCACCAGCACTTGGGTGTTGATCCGTTATAACCGTGGATTCGGGTGGATTCGGCGTGATCTGGTGTTTTGGGTGGTCAATATTGATGCGCTACCAGCGTTGAATGCCAATGTCACCCCGTCACCGATCCCCGGTAGCCCGACTCCGACGGCCTTTTTTCCGACATCGACTCCCACGGGGGATTATATTCTGGTCAACGCCCAAAGCGCCTTAGTCCGCGCCGGCCCGGGACGCACCTATCTACGGTTAGGGCAACTTCTTGGGGGCGATCCCGTCTCACCGCTAGGACGCGATGCGAATATCACTTGGATTATGATCGAATTTGCGGGCGGATTCGGCTGGATTCGTGCGGATCTCGCTTTTTGGGTGACAGATCTCGAAACCTTACCCGTATTATCCCCTGATAACCTGACACCTTCACCCACTTCTACTTTACAAGCGACCTTAACCGCGATCGCCGCGATCAATGAGACCAACATCGCACGCTTGACCGCAACCGCGATCCGTTTAGAAACCGAAGCGGCCCTTGCGACCGCCACTTTTACACCGACCGAAACCCCCTTACCCACCAACACACTTACACCCACCTATACTGCCACACTCACGCCTTTACCGACTGAAACCGCGACTCCCACGCTCACCTTAACACCGTTGCCAAGCGCAACATTTACTGCGACTCCCGTTCCAACCGAGACCGAAACAGCGACTCCCGTTCCAACCGAAACGCAAACATCGACTCCCGTTTCAACCGAAACCGAAACACCCACTTTCGCACCCACGGAAACCGAAACCGAAACAGCGACTCCCGCGCCAACTGAACCGATCGCACCGCTAGTCGTCGCAACCACTCTAGCCCCGACTCCGACAGAGACGATCGCACCGACTATCACCGAGTCGCCTGAACCGACACTCACTGCATCACCGGAAGCCACGAATACCGCCACGTTAACAACGACTTTCACCGCCACACCCGATCCAACCGACACCCTCGCGCCCGCAAGTGTCACACCCACACCCACATTGACCGAGACGATCGAAGCGGTGATCATCGCACCTACGGCCGGGTCAAGCGTGACTCCTGATGCCGATGCACCCGCCCCATTCCCGATAGAGGCGATTATTGCCGGGATTGCGTTGATCGCGGTGGTGATCTACATCTTGCTGTATTTACGCGGGGTAGCGATTGTCGAACGCTATGAACAGGGCTTTGTGATCGATCAATGTCCGGTGTGTCGTCGGGGTGAATTGTTGATCGATAGCAAGCCGGAACGCATCTTCGGCATCCCGAACGCCCGTCGCACGATCCGGTGTACCAATTGCCGATCGGTCTTGCGCGAGATCGGCGATCGGCGTTGGCGTTATGCGATCGATCGGCTGGAAAATGTCACCCTCTACGAACGACTGAATAACCGTGAGATCGATGAGGAAACGTTGATGATGCTGTTGGATCATCCCACCGCCTCGCCGCCCCCCACGCCGATCACACCACCGCAATTTATGGATAACGATCAGCCGTGACATGGATTGAATGCGTCCCCAATTTTAGCGAAGGCCGCCGCCCCGAAGTGATCAGCGCGATCCGGGCGGCGATCGCCTCGACTCCGGTGCAAGTGTTAGATGTGAGCAGCGATCCCGATCACAATCGCACCGTGATCACCTTCATCGGGACACCCGATGCGGTGGCCGAAGCTGCCTTTCGCGGGATTCAAACCGCCGCCGCCTTGATCGATCTTGATGATCATGACGGCGTGCATCCCCGCATCGGGGCTACGGATGTCGTGCCGTTTATCCCCTTGCGCGATGCGACTATCGATCAATGCGTGGAGATCGCGCATCGACTCGGCGATCGCGTGGCACAAACATTAGCGATTCCGGTGTACTTTTATGAATCCGCAGCGCTTCGGCCTGAACGTCAAAATCTCGCTGTGGTGCGTTCCGATCCGTATGAGCGCTTGCGCGAGTCGATCGTGACCAATCCGCTGAAATTGCCGGATCGCGGCGCGCCGATCTTAGGCAAAGCGGGCGCAGTAGCGATCGGAGCGCGTCAACCGTTGATCGCCTTCAATGTCTACTTGAATACGCCCGATGTCAACATCGCGAAAGACATCGCCCAAGTGATCCGTGCTTCCGGCGGCGGACTCCCGTATGTGAAAGCGTTGGGGGTCTTGGTGCAAGGCCAAGCACAAGTCACGATCAACGTGATCGATTATCGCATCACGGGCTTACATCCGATCTTTGAGGCGGTGCGAAGCGCGGCGATCGATCGCGGGGTCAGCATTACCCATACCGAAATTGTCGGACTCGTGCCACAATCCGCCCTGTTAGCGGCGGCACTCGCTTATTTACAATTGCCGCCCTCCGCCAAAGATCTGATTTTAGAGGCGCGGGTCGGGTCCATGACGGGGGATTACCGTGAAATTCGTTTTGAATAGCGGCGTGCGTATTTTATCGCTCATCTTGATCTTGACGGGATGCAACGCCACACCCGATCCGACTCCCTTTTCGATCACCTTACCGCCGACTCAAGGCGCGGCCCTGCTTGCGACCGCGATCCCATCCAATACCCCCCTACCGACCGCGACTCCCACCCGCACACCCACGATCACCCGGACTCCCACCGCGACGCTAACGCCACTTCCCACCGATACCCTGACTCCCACGTTAACGCCGACCTTTGCGCGGATCGAGACCTTTTACCTCCGCCGCCCGATCGCAGCCGCAGGGACGGATCAAGTCGATCGCACCTATCCGTATGGTAGCACCCAAAACGGACGCTATCCGGTGCATCATGGCGTAGAATTTCAGAATCCGCGTGGGACTCCGGTTTTAGCCGCTGCCCCCGGCACGATCTATTACGCGGGGGATGACCGTGAACGGGTTTTTGGCCCTCAAACCGATTATTACGGGAATTTGATCGTGATCCAACACGACTTCCCGACTCCAGAGGGACAGACCGCTTATACCCTGTACGGTCACATGGATCGCTTAAGCGTCACGACCGGACAGCGCGTTGAAGCAGGGGATCGGATCGGCTTTGTGGGTGCGACCGGAGTCGCGATCGGATCGCATCTCCATTTTGAGGTGCGACTCGGCGATCCCGATGATTTTTACAGCACGCGCAATCCGGAAATGTGGTTACAACTCTATCCCAATTCGGGCTTGATCGCCGGCCGCGTCACCGATCCTAATGGGACACTTCTCCCTAACATCACGATCCAATTTCACCTCGCCAGCATCCCGCGTGGCAACGCGATCTTACGCTACGCTTATTCCTACGAGAGTGATACGGTCAACGGTGATACGATCTGGGGCGAAAATTTTACGCATGGCGACATTAGCCCAAATGAGTATGTTGTATTTGTCAGCGATCAAAACGGCAAAGTGTTGTTTGAGCAAACGATCACTGTGAGCGCGGGTCGACTCACCTGGGTTGAGATGGTACTGCCATAGGCGGAGGACGCAATAACCCGATCCGCTGTGCCAACATCGGATAGAGCGAGATGCTAAAAAACGCCACGATCGCGTAACGGGGGATTCGCATCAACAGATACAAGGTGGTCGCTTCTTCGATCAACGCGCCGATCAACAAGCGCGTCCCAAAAAACAACGCGAACATGATCACGATACCTAACAGATAACATAGCGCTTTTTGTTGCACCGAGATCGGCGGTGCAAAGAAGGCCCGTTCGTTGTGTAACACGATCCCTAGGCCGGTGCCGAGGGTTAACCCGGTGATGATCGTGCCGTATTCGGTATCAAACAGCATCACCGTCATCACGATCGTTAAGAAGGTCAACAGGGCCAAACGTGTCGTGAGCGATAAGCGCGCCCAAAATGGCGGCACGATCTCAATCGCCCGAATCGCCAACCCTAACACAGGTAATCCGAACACCACCCCAAAAAACACATCTTGCGGATAATGCACCCCTAGGTACATCCGTGACCACCCCATCACCGCGATATAGAGGACAAGCGCGATCATCAACGCCCGCACGCGCAAGCTATAAGCCAGATACCCCCAAAACACGATTCCCACCATCACATGACCACTCGGAATCCCATACCCGCTCTGTTCCACCAACGGGATCACCACCGACGAGGCCTCAAACGGGCGCGGAGTCTGAAAAATCGACTTCAACACATCATTACAAGCGATCCCGATGATCAACGCAAAGATCAATTGCAATCCCAACTTGCGATCCAAACACCAGTAGATCAACGGTAGCACGGCCAAAAAAAACAGGTCATTGCCCATCAGATGCAAGACTTGTGCCAACAGATCAAACACGCCGTTTCGCAACGATTGAACCGCGATCACCACCTCAAGCCCGGTTTCTGGTGTCATCCCTTATCCCTTTGGTAACTTTCTCATACATCAACGGAATTTGCGCCGCGATCACCTCACGCACGCTCCGCCATTCAAATTGTGGCCCAATTCCACCATATTCACAAGCGATCACCGATGGCCGCGCCCATGTGTGGATCTTGATCAACGCCCAATCCAACAGATCCCAATCTTCATCGCGCATCGGCAGATGATCTTCCCGCCGCCCCTGATGATAACCCAGTCCGGTAACATGCAATTCAGCCAAGCGATCCACGGGCAATTGTTCAATGTAAATGCGCGGATCGATCGCCAAGTGTTCGGCGGTGCGCCGCGCATGACCCAGATCCAACAGCAAGCGCGTTCCGGTTTCGCGGATCGCTTGGCTGATCAAGTCCGCATCGACCGAAAAAGCGGACTTATCGCGGCGGGTATCCGGATAAGGGATGTTTTCCACGATCACCCGATCCGCGCCAAATTCCGCGACCAAGCGATTCAGATCGGCGATCACCGCTTCGATCACCTGTTCGCGGGACTCGTCCGCTTGTTTCAGCGCGGCGATATGCGTGTTCACAAATTGCGTTTCGGTGGTATTGAGCCAATGCGTGATCGCATCGATCCCCACCTTGTCGAGGTTATTTTGACCTGCCAACAGCGGAAAATGCACATACACCGGCCGCCACGCTTGCGCGATCGCGATCAAGTCCGGCCAATCAGGACACTTAAACAGATCGACGGGGATCGCGCCTTCACGCCATAATTCAACCGCTTGAGGGGAGTAATTGAGCGCAAATTTCATTGGGATAGGATTCCTCTTTTTGTTTATGTACACGCTTGGGGGGGTGTTTCCTGTATTTTGGGGAAAATTTAACGCTTGTCCAAAACGCAAAACGTTGTTATACTGAGAATAGTCGCCCCCATAGCTCAGTGGATAGAGCGTTGCCCTCCGGAGGCAGAGGCACAGGTTCAAGTCCTGTTGGGGGTACAGATAAACAGGTGATCATTTTGATCACCTGTTTTGATTCATCGCCTGAACTTTCGATTCCTACCAGTACTGACGACCTTGTTTTATATTTGTCCGTGCTACGGATCGTAGCGATAGACGGGAATAACCAGCTCTCTTATGCCGCCCTCCGTATCCGTAAATAGGGAGTATCTCAGCGAGCGTCACAAGGTCGAGAAAGACGGAAGCCCCTGTTGTTGTTCCTGTTATGTGGGTTGTTCCTATTGCGGTAATCACAGCGGAAGTTGTTGGTATTGTTGTTGTTCCACGCCCCGCCGCGAAGCACGCGTTTCGCGCCCCGGTATCCCCTAAAATTTCTTGAGCCAACCGCCTAACAATTTGCCGATCTCATCGGTGTATTCAGCACTAAATTGATATTGCTGTACAGTAGTATACTCCAATTCTACTGCCAAACGTAAATAAGCGCGTAGCTTATTCAATTGATGATCCGCCACGATCAAATGCTGTTTAGGTTTGGGGGTGTTCGTGGCAGCGACCAATTCAGCGTGAAAATCAAACAGTGCGTCCTCAATCCTTTTTGCTAAGCGAAAACGCTCATGGCGCGGAAATTTTGCAGTATGCTTAAATAACCAAGTCATGAACGATTCGGTTTTGACAAAAATCGGGGATTGCTGACTCATTGTGCGATGATCTCACGGAATAATTTTTGACGCAATCCATAGGTATCCCCATGTTTGACATGACCCAACCATGCCATCACACTCGATCGCCCTTGCTCACGCGTGATTTCACCCGCCTTAAAGCGTCCCCACAAGGTTTTAAGATGCCGACGGTAGGTGATTCCTTTGCTCCGTTTAAGACGACGATGCGTCGGAAACATGGTAAACCCTAAAAAGGGTAGCCCATGTCCAACGGGTTGTGGTTGAGCGCGATGTTCATGGATCATGAGCCGTAATGATTGCAAAAACGTGATAATCTGCTTACGCCAATGATGTAACGTCACTTTGTCATCCGCAAACAGGAGAAAATCATCCACATAACGCACATAACCCTGCCCGCGCAAGCCATGTTTGACAAATTGATCCAATTCGTTCAAATACACATTCGCCCAAAATTGGGAAGTCTGATTCCCAATCGGCAATCCCCGCGGACGATCCGCCGCAAATAGATCATCTCCTTCAAACCACCGTAGGGTATATTCTTTTTTTAGCACCTCCGCACCACTATCGATAATTTTGCCACATAAACGTAACGTTGGCGCACACGCGATTTTTTTGGCCAAGATCCGTTTTAGAATCATGTGATCGATCGCCGGAAAAAATTGTGCCACATCGCACTGCAACACATATTTATAGCGCCGCATGAAATAAGTACAGCGATCCAACGCCGCATGAGTGCCTTTTCCACTACGATTCGCATAACTATCGCTGATGAAGGTGCGCTCATAGATCGGCTCTAACACATTGATCAAGGCATGATGCACCACCCGATCCCGAAATGGCGCAGCACTGATTCGGCGGCGTTTGGGTTCATGTACCGTGAAGCTCCGAAAACCGCCCGGTTGCCAAGTTTCTGCTGCCAATTCTCGCTGCAACCGGAGCAATTCCTCATCTAAATGACGCTCAAACAAGGCGACATTTGGTTTATAACGCTTGCCTCGCCGTGCTTTACGCCAAGCCTTGTACAACGACTCAAAATCAAGGATCGCGGGGTACAAGTTTTTATACGTCTTCATAACAATTTAACTTTCCAAAATCGACTCGCCTTCGGCGAGCGACGCGGGGGCTTCGCCCCCTGCACCCCCACAGAAAGAACAGAATTCAGTAATCAGTAATACAGAAATCAGAACATGGAGCGAGAAAGACGGAAGCCCCAGTAGTCGTTCCAGCTATGCGGGATGACCCAACTGCGGAAATCACAGCGGAAGTAGTAGGTATAGTAGCTGTACCACGCCCCGCCGCGAAGCACGCGTATCGCCACCATTTCATTAATATCATTTCCATGATTATTGTAATCGGTCAAACACCATTCCCACACATTCCCGGCCATATCCACCACCCCGAACGGGCTATCCCCCTTGCCCTCGAATTGTCGCACAGGAGTCGTGTTTTGGCTAGATGTTCCCACTGAATGACGACAACGGGTCGCATCCCACTCCTTGCCCCACGGGTAAGCGCGTCCGTCGTTTCCTTGCGCGGCATATTGCCATTGCGCCTCGGTCGGTAGGCAGATCTGCTCACCCGTCACCTCGCTTAACCACAGGCAAAACGCGATCGCC
>JALOOG010000033.1 GCA_025454525.1 Anaerolineae bacterium
CGGCGCGGGATCTGGTTCACCTTATTAGGTTTTCTCTTGGTGATCATCGCCTTCTTGATCAGCATTCAGGTGATCGCGGTGTTGTACGCGATCATCAATCCCCCTTTGCCCCCCGTGTATACAGGCGCGCAACAATTAGAATATCGCTCACAGGCTTATGGGGTGGATGAATGGGTTTATGGCACGGCCGAAGATGCGTGCCGAGTCTCACGTTTTTTTGCGAACAATGGCGGGAATTGCGCGTTTACACGCGATGTTTGTGATCGCGGGTTTATCGATCCGGCGGAAGTGTTACGGAGCGAAAATGTCGCTCAATGTACCGGAATTGTGCAGTTTTCGATCTTTGCGATGCGTTGGCGTGTCAGTGTGGCCGGCGGTTATCGGGATCGGTTTGCGACCCGTTTTGTCTTAACCCGTGAGGTTTTTTGGTCGGGTGAAGTCCCGCCTTCGATGCGTGATATTTTTGATGAGATCGATCGAACCTCACCTTAGCCTGTGATCTTTGAAAAAGAGACATCTTGACGGTTCAATTTCTATTGGGAAAGAGACATCATGACCGAATTGGATGTAGCGCGAGGGCGACTCCATAGCCAGCATATCGCACAACCGACGTTTGATACACCGGAAGCCGTCGTGCGTTGGATGGGCGCAATGCAGGCACAAGATTATGGTCAGGCATTGTGGGCAATTGGTGTACGGATGCCGTCGGTCACGTTGTCCCAGATTGAAGCGGCGATTGCAGATGGCCGCCTGATTCGCACTTGGACGCAACGCGGAACTATTCATTTCGCGCCCCCTGAAGATGCTCACTGGATGATCGATCTCACCGCCAAACGTATGATCGCCCGTGATGCCGGCCGTCTGAAACAGCTTGAACTGGATGCGGACACCTTGCTGCGCGCCGAGAAAATCCTCTGTGTGGCTCTGGAAACGGGTCGCCCTGTCACTCGTAACGCCTTGATGAAACGGTTGGAATTGGAAGGCATCAGCACTAGCGGGCAGCGTGGTTATCATATCCTCTGGCATCTGGCGCAACACGGACTCATCTGCCTAGGGCCGTTGGACGGCAAACAACAGACTTTTGTGTTGTACGAAAAATGGGTTAAAAATCCGCGTCAGATCGATCGTAATGATGCTCTGGTCGAACTTGCACGACGCTATTTTACCAGTCATGCTCCTGCCACGGTGCAGGATTTTGTGTGGTGGACGGGTCTGACCATGACCGATGCAAAAGCCGCTTTGGAAGGTGCGAAACCGCACATGGTTTCGACCTTATATGATGGGAAAACCTACTGGCTACCCGCCGATTTTTCGTTCACTTTGGAGTCGGACCTGCATCTGTTAGCGGGTTTTGATGAATACCTACTGGGTTACACGGATCGTAGCGCCGTATTGGATCCCGTTCACGCGCATAAGGTCGTTCCCGGTGGCAATGGTGTTTTCTTCCCGATGATCGTAGTGGGCGGGCAGATCGTCGGCACATGGAAACGCACGGTGAAAAAAGATCGAGTCAGCATCACGCACGATTTGTTCACCGCATTTGAGGCCTCAGAGGCGTTCGAGATCGCCGCACAACGCTATGGCGCATTTCTTGAATTGTCTGTGACAATTGAATAAAAATTGGGGAGTTATTTAGAGGTGTTGCCCCCAAAGGATGCCCACATAGGGCAATTTTACAATCACCTGCTTGACAAGTCCCAAAAAACTGTTTATGCTTTTGCCATATCTAGGCATTTAACCTTTTGGAGCGTTTCCAGTGTCACCGTTTTCGACTCAAACCTGTTGTATGTGTTGTATGGGCATCCACTACCGCCGGGGTTTGCGTCGCTAGGGTTTGCCTAGTGTCAATCTGCTCACAATTTGCCCCGGCACCCGCCGGGGCTTTTTATTTGACTTGTCAACATCTGTCAATGCCTCGGTGGGGATCTCGCCGGGGCATTGTGGTTTTTAAGAGGGGTATCAATCTTTGCAAAGGAGATCCGACTTATGGAAAGCTGTTGTTGTCGCTAAAACTGAACTTGACTTGAACTGACGGGATTCATTTTGCCAATTTCACTTTAAACATACTGATTAAACATACTGACCTATCTGGTCTATCAGGAGCATAATACAGATGAACGTTCGTTGGTTAGCCCCCCTAGTCGTTTTATTGATCGGACTTCTTGCCATTACAGGCATTTTCGCACAAGAGACAGCCCCGACTGAAGAAGTCCTTGTGACCGCCGATTGGTTAGAACAAAACCTTGAAAACCCCCAAGTCCGCGTGATCGAAGTGAGTGTGATCCCCGGCGTTTATGAGCGCGGTCATATCCCCGGTGCGCTCAATTTTGTCTGGCACACCGATTTTGTCGATACGCTACAACGTAACATCGTCTCGCAAGAACGTTTCCAAGAATTGATCCGCGCTGCCGGAATCAACGATGATACCACCGTGATCTTGTATGGTGATAATAACAATTGGTTTGCCGCTTGGGGCGTGTGGATCTTCAATGTCTACGGGATCACCGATGTGAAGTTATTAGACGGCGGCCGCGTGAAATGGGAAGCGGATGGCCGCCCACTTTCGACGAATGCCACAACCTATGAGCCGGGCAATGTCACTTTGAGCGCGGCCAATGATGCGTTACGTGCTTTGTTGCCAGAAGTGTTAGCGGTCGTAGAAGGTGAAACCCCCGGCGTATTGGTCGATATTCGTGGCCCCGCTGAATACAACGGTGAGATCTTCGCTCCGGAAGGCGTACAGGAGTTATCGGTGCGGGCGGGTCATATCCCCGGCGCGGTCAATGTCCCTTGGGGACAGAATGTGCGTGAGGACGGTACGTTTAAATCGGTGGAAGAATTGCGCGAACTCTATGCTGGCTTAGGCGTTGACGGCACTACGCCGATCGTGACCTATTGCCGGATCGGTGAACGCGCCGCGTTAACTTGGTTTGTGTTACACAAGTTACTCGGTTATGACGTGGCGCTCTACGATGGCTCATGGACAGAATGGGGGAATACAGTCGGTGTCCCGATTGTGAATCCCGCCGGCACGGTTTGGGGTGGACAATAACCGATGTCTGAAATCATGGTTGGGGGGGACTCGCATCGCGGGTCTACCCCCCGCTTCGGAACGCAAGCGATTTTACCCGCGTTAGGCTTTGCGGTCTTGATCGGCCTGATTTTAGGCGCGTATCGTCTCCATGCGGATCAAGGCGCATCTGCATCACTTTCTCTATTGTTAGGGGGAGCGTTGGGGGTGGTCTTTCAGCGGGGGCGCTTTTGTTTTTTCTGCATTTTGCGCGATTTTATCGAACACCGGAATAGCACCGGCCTATTCGCCATTTTAGCGGCCTTGGCTGTGGGAGGTGTGGGTTACGCGATCGTATTTGGGGCGTTTTTGCCGAATACCACCACCGGACGCTTAGCCCCTGATGCTCATATTGGGCCGGTGAGTTGGGTTTTATTTGCCGCGGGAATTGCGTTCGGGATCGGCATGGCCTTGTCCGGTGCGTGCATTAGCGGTCATCTCTATCGCTTGGGTGAAGGTTATAGCCGCGCTCCGTTTGCCTTGTTCGGATCGTTGATCGGTTTTGGCTTGGGTTTTATGACCTGGCAAAGTGTCTATGTCAGCACGATCAATCAAGCGCCGATCGTGTGGTTGCCGTCCACGCTGGGTTATGGGGGTGCGTTGGCCTTACATCTCGCGGTTTTGAGCGGGATCGCGCTGTTTTTGTTGCGGGATCTTCCGGTGTCACCTGCGCGCCCAGAAGGGCGGATCACCTTCACCGGACTTTGGGATCGCTTGATTCATCAGCGATGGAATCCGTTGGTGACCGGGGCGTTAGTCGGCGGGATCGGTACGATCGCTTATTTTCGTGTTGAGCCGTTGGGTGTCACCTCACAATTAGGCAGTGTGGCGCGTACCGTGTTAAATGACGCGGGTTTATTGGCCGATCGGTTAAATGGCCTAGACGGATTCGCCGGATGTGCGACGCAAGTCGTTAAAACGATCACCGAAAACGGATGGTTGATCGGCGGCATTGTGATCGGATCGTTGGCTGTGGTGTTATTGGCCAAGCGGTTTCGTTGGTCTGCTTTGACCTTCAAAGGTGCGATCACGGCATGGATCGGCGGGATCTTGATGGGATGGGGCGCGATGTTAGCGTTAGGTTGCACCGTTGGCACATTACTTTCGGGAATTTCGGCTTTTGCCTTATCAGGGTGGGTATTTGCCGCCGCAGTATTGATCGGCGTTTGGTTGGGGATCAAGCTGAAACTTGTCCAATAAATTGTGGGTGGTGTGGCGAAATGGTCAACGCGGCGGTCTGCAAAATCGCTATTCGTGGGTTCGATTCCCACCGCCACCTTTTTTATAGATCAATCACGGAAAAATCGTAACAAATGGCCCGTTTTTTTCGATCATTTGTGCTATCATTCATCCAATACAACCAAGATGATGAGGGGCGATCTATGATCGAATGGATAGGACGGGATTTTTTAAGCGCGACTGTGAGAACCTTAAGATCAAGCTTATGATGCGGCCGCTAAAAAAATATTTTTCCTTTCACCGCCGCCTGCCGCCGTTTGGAGCGGTTGCCCTGCTCCGATCTCAATAGGGTAGTTGAGGTGTGGGTCCTCCATTAAGATCATCGTTTCCTTTCGCTTTCTCACTACCAGATTTTGTAAATCTGGGTCATAATTTAGAGATCATCCAAAACCAATACTTGAGGAGGTGTCACCGTGCCAGTGAGAGGGTTATGGCTCACAGCGCGGGTCATTTGGCATTTGATACAGTAGGCGCTAATCGATTTTCGTCCGATTTGTGTGATTCGCCCTTGTATCAGATGACTCATTATCTCGTGTGGAGACAATAATGTTTGAAGCAGTCAATTCAAAGGTAGACATCCCGAAGCTTGAGCAAGAAGTGATCGACTTCTGGCGGCGTAATAAGATCTTTGAGCGTTCGGTTTCTCAACGTGAAGGCGCGCCGTATTATGTAACTTACGAAGGCCCACCTACGGTGAATGGTCAACCGGGTGTGCATCATGTGTTAGCGCGTGCATTTAAAGATATGTTCCCGCGTTACAAAACCATGCGCGGTTACTATTGTTTGCGTAAAGGCGGTTGGGACACGCACGGCCTACCCGTAGAGATCGCGTTAGAGAAAGAACTCGGTTTACGCGATAAAAACGAGATCGAAAGCTATGGCATCGCGGAATTTAACGATAAGGCGCGGGCCAGCGTTTTACGCAATATTACCGCGTGGGAAAAATTTACGGAACGTATGGCCTATTGGGTCGATCTGGATCAGGCCTATGTCACCTTTACCAACGATTATATCGAAAGCGTGTGGTGGATTCTCACGCAATTCTGGAATAAAGACTTGATCTACAAAGGCTACAAGGTGATCCCGTTTTGTACCCGTTGTGGCACACCGTTGAGCAGCCATGAGGTATCCCTTGGCTATGATGAAGTCTCTGATCCCAGTGTGTTTGTGCGTTTTCCATTGCGTGATAAACCCGGAGTCTACTTCTTGGTCTGGACGACGACTCCTTGGACATTGCCCGGAAACGTCGCTTTAGCCGTCGGGAGTGATGTCGATTATGTGCAGGTTGAAGGCCCGATGCCCAATGGCGAAGGCACGGAACAACTGATCTTGGCCGAGTCGCTCTTACAAAAGGTCTTGGAACACCCCGAAAACTATCAAGTGGTCAAGCGTTACAAGGGGAAAGACCTTGCCGGGATGCACTATCACCCGCTTTATACCTTCTTACCGGTGGAGCAGGAATACGCCTATGTGGTTACGGGGGATTTTGTGACCACGGAAGACGGAACGGGTATCGTTCACATCGCACCCGCTTTCGGCGCGGATGACCTTGAAGTCGGTAAACAATATAACCTTCCGGTGTTACGCACGGTTCACGCCAACGGCAAGTTTATCGATGCTGTTACCAAGTTCCGCGGCATGTGGTTTAAAGAGGCCGATCCGGAGATCATCCTAGATCTAAAAGAACGCGGTTTGATGTTTAAATCGCGCAAGTACGTTCACAATTACCCACATTGTTGGCGTGACGGCACGCCCTTGATGTACTTTGCCCGCGATTCGTGGTTTATCAACACCACCAAGTATCGCCAAAAGATGATCGATCTAAATCAGACGATCAACTGGGTGCCGGGTCATGTGCGCGATGGCCGCTTTGGCAATTGGTTAGATGAACTTAAAGATTGGGCTTTGGGCCGTGAACGCTATTGGGGGATTCCGCTCCCGATCTGGGTGGATGATCAAACAGGTGAGGCGATCAGCATCGGTAGCGTGAAAGAATTGAGCCAATACGCGGGACGTGATCTCTCTGAATTAGACTTGCATCGCCCGCATGTGGATCAGATCACCTTCCCGAATCCGAAAGGCACGGGTGGCACGATGCGCCGTGTGTCGGAGGTGATCGATGTCTGGTTTGATAGCGGGTCAATGCCGTTGGCCCAATGGGGCTATCCGGCGGGCAATCAAGAGCTGTTCGAGTCACAATATCCCGCTGATTACATCTGTGAAGCGGTCGATCAAACACGCGGGTGGTTCTATACCTTACATTCGATCAGTAGCATGTTGTTTGAGCAGGTCTCGTTTAAAAATGTGATCTGCTTGGGTCATATCTTGGATGCCAATGGCGAAAAGATGTCCAAGAGTAAGGGCAATGTGGTTGATCCGTGGGATGTGATGAATCTGCACGGCACGGATGCGATGCGTTGGTATCTCTACACATCCGCGCAACCGGGCGACTCGCGCCGCTTCTCAATGGATCTGGTCGGTGAGGTGGTCAATAAGTTCTGGTCTACCTTGTGGAACACGTTCTATTTCTTTGTCACCTATGCCAACATCAGCAAATGGACACCGGAACTTGCCGCACCTCCGGTTGAAAAGCGCGATCCGTTGGATCAATGGGTGTTAGCGGAGTTACATCAACTGGTACAAGAAGTCACCGAAGCTTATGACAACTACGATGTGCCGAATGCAACGCGCCCGATCCAAGCGTTCATTGAGGAGTTGAGTAACTGGTATGTGCGTTTGAGCCGTCGTCGGTTCTGGTCAGAATTGAATGAAGAAAGCCTAAGCGCCTTTGCCACGCTTTACGAGTGTTTGGTGACGGTCTCAAAATTGCTTGCACCGGCCACGCCGTTGATCAGTGATCGCCTCTATCGCACTTTGGTGTCAAAACGTGATGCGAATGTGCCGGAAAGCGTGCATCTCACGGATTGGCCGACTGCGAATCCGCTTTTGATCAACCAAGCGGCCTTAGATGAGATGCGCGTGGTAATGCGTTTGGTGAGTTTAGGGCGTTTAGCACGGGAAGAATCTAAGATCAATGTACGTCAACCGCTTTCGACCGCGCAATTTGTCACCCGTGAACGGAGTGAGGCGCAAGCGGTACGTAAGCTAGAGGATTTGATCAAGTCCGAGTTAAACGTAAAATTGGTAGAAGTCTTAGACGGCGCAGATGAGGTCGTCACCTATCGCCTTAACCCGATCCCCAAGTTTTTAGGGAAGAAATTCGGCGGTGATTTTGCACAAGTCCAAAAAGCGCTCCGAGAAGGGGAAGCGGCTCAAGTGCGTGAATGGGCTTTGGCTTTACGACGCGGCGAAAACATCCAGGTGACACTCAACGGCAAGACCTTTGAGGCGACTCCGGATGAAGTTGAGGTGCTACAAGATGCGGCCGAAGGGTTCGCGGTGATCAGTGAGAGTGGTTATCTGGCCGCCTTAGACACTAAGCTAAACGAAGAATTGATCCTTGAAGGTTTGGCGCGTGAGGTGGTGCGTCGGATTCAATCGACCCGTAAGGACGCGGACTTTAACATTGAAGACCGGATTCAGGTGGTCTATCGTGCCAGTGAACGCCTTGCTAAGGCGATCACCGGATATGCTGGTTACATCCAAGAGGAGACTCTCGCAGTCAGCCTTGAGGTGGGAGAAGTGGAAGATGGCTTTTTCCGGGTGGAATTTACGACGGAAAAAGAGATGGAAAAGCTGAAAGGTGAATCGTTGACCTTAGGCGTAAAGCGCCATGTCTAAGCCTTTGATTTAGCCAAAATCACTAAATTTTAAAACAAGGCCGATCTTGGCCTTGTTTTAAACACCACCCATAGTCGTCTTGATTAGACGATCTATACAAATCGCCCCTAACGCATTTGGTGAAAATCATCAAAACATCCCTCGCATGAATCGTTTAGAATCAAGGCATGGACAAAGGGTGGTAATGGGATGTCTGATAACGCAGTTTCTTTACAAGCGGTTTTACAATTTGCTCTGCCGATTGAGACCACATTGATCGCCGGATCACTCGACAGCCTGATCACTTGGTCGGTGACGGTGCGTGCGCGGCCACCCGCCTTCCCAGATATTTACGGGGGGGAGTTGGCCTTTGTCTCGATGGAAGTGTTACGTAGTTACGACACACGCATCACTTTACATGAAGTGGTCGAAAACCTCGCTCAAGCGGGAGTCAGTTCAGTGGCGATCGCGATCCGCGAGGAGATTCCCTCTGTGGTGATCAGTTTAGCGAATGATCGTCAAATGGCATTGTTACGTCTCCCAGAGGGCGCTAATTTACCAACGTTAGAGCGGGCCGTAAATAAATTGATTGTGAATCAGGCCGCGCAATTGACACAGCGTGCGATGGACATTCAACGCCAATTGACGCGCTTGGCAGCAGAAAATCGCGATCTTAACAGTTTGTTACAGGTGATCGCGGGTGCAACGGCCAAGCCGATTGTGGTGCATGATGACGCGGGGGTGTTGATGGCCCAAGTCTACCCGAATGTGGCCCGGCGTGGCACGGGTGGACGTAACCTCGTAGCGAGTGTCCCGTATAGCGCGTTTCAAAATTGGCTAAGTCGTGAAGCTCCCACGCAACAAGGCGCGATCGTAGCCAGTCCGATCGGACATACCACGGTGTTAAAAGTCGAAAAGCGGGTGGCGGGGTATCTTTCGCTGATCGATCAAACGGCTGAATTGAACGAATTTGAGCGCTTGGTGTTGACCTATGGTGCGGATGTCTGTGCGATCGAATTGGCGAAAACCCGGGCGATCGCTTCTGCGGTGGAACAAGCGCGTGGTGATTGGATTCAGATGTGGTTAAGTGGTAACCCTACCGATGACGATCTCTTGGCGACACGCGCCCAACAATCCGGCTTTGATCCCAATCACCTGTATATTGTCACAGTGTATCGGGCTACAGCGAAAAACGGTGCAACCTTGCCTTTAGAATCGCTCACGTCTCTGATTAGGGATGATCTGACTCGTCGTCAAATCAACGGCGCGGTGGGTCAAAATGTCGATGTGATCGTGGTCTTATACCCTTTAGAAAACCCGTTGCAATTAAAGCGTATGGGCGATCTGGTGGATGAGACGCGCTTACAATTGGCCACACGCACCCCTAGTGGTCTGGTGGCCGCGGGCATCAGCCGTCCCGTACAGGGTTTAGCATCGTTGCGTGAGGCGTATCGCGAGGCAAAAGACGCAATGGGCATTTCCGGACAATTAGGCGAACAAGATGCGACCACGTTTTACGGAGATCTTAAACTTTATCAGTTTTTGCTCTCGCTTAAGGAGAAAAACTTAGAGGTCTTACGGCGCTTTTATGAAGAATCGCTCTATCCCTTAGTCGAACACGATGAGCGTAAACAAGGCGATCTGGTGCGAACGCTCAACGGTTTCTTTGAGGCGAATGGCAATTTGGCAAAGGCCGCAACGGATTTAGATGTGCATCGCAATACCCTTGTGTATCGATTGGAACGGATCAGTGAGTTAACCGGACTTGACCTCAACGACGCGGATAATCGTTTGATTTTGCATCTGGCGCTCAAAGTCCAACGGGTGTTGGCAACGTTGCATGGCGGTTAGCGGATTCGCTCCGATGGAAAAATCACAGTAAACTCCGGTGATCGATCGATCGGTCTGTGTGGCGACTCTCATGGCATGGTGGTTACAACTCACCCAACGTAGTTTGCAACGTTTGGATATGTTAATCCTTCCCGATGCGCCGGCCCTGTTAGCGGCTTGGCAACGATCGGATCGGGCGAGTTTTTATCGATTGGATACGGGTAGCCTCATCAGTGAGTCTGAATGGACGTTTCCAACCGATCCCGATCGCACAAGTGAGGCATGGGCGGCTTTTTTGGCTACACTTAAGGTCCCCAATAGCGCATTTTTACCGATCGTACAAACCCCCGCGATCACGATCTACACCACACCGACGGGGCAAACCCGCTTGTTTCAGACCGCCACGAACTTGATCATCAAATCTTTGGATCACCCTGAAGTCCCTTTAGAGATCAAGTCGAATGCGGCGTTTCGTTTGATCCACTTGACCGATCCACTGTTAGCAGCATTGGATCAAAAGGGAAAATTGCATCTGTATCGACAAACCCGACGTATCGGGACGTATGACATCGGGATCAAGCTAAAACCCGATTCCTTAGCGGATCTCGCTGTCACGCCGACCCTGATCTTAGTGAGCGACAGCACACAGATCGTACAGGTGAGTTTTACAGGCAAGGTGATGCGTCAACTCAAAACACATTATGTGATCGCCCGTATGACAGCTTCACCCAACGGTCGTTATCTGATCACCAGTGATTTAGAAACGGGGGTATTGCGGATCTATGACGGTCAAACGCTTCAGGTAAGCTATCAACGGTTTGCGATTGACCTGATAAGCAAAGCGCCTAAAGTGCAATTGTTAGCGGATATTCCACCCGAAACCATGGCCTTAAGTGCTTTGACGATTGATGATCAAGGGACAGTCGCTTTTGCAATCTCCGGGGTGATCTGTGTTGCACAATTAGAGGAATTTGATCGCTTACCTTCGGATCAATCAGACAAGTCAGAAAACACACGCTCCGAAACTTCCTAAAGTTCACTGCAATCCCACGTAAAGCCACACCGATCGCACCGAACTTTACAGGCTAATCGATAGGTGTCTTGACCACATTGTGGGCAGACACTCGACAAGGTGTAATTTGGTAATGGGGCGACAATCGGTGGATCGATTTTGAGTGTGGGTGGGGTTTCGGATGAAGTTGAAGGGGTAGGTTTAGGATTCATGGTGTGTATGGTTGAATGATGAGAGGCGACGGTGGGACTCGAACCCACGGATCAGGCTTTTGCAGAGCCTTGCCTTACCACTTGGCTACGTCGCCATTTTAGCGTGTATTTAGTATAGGCGGGAATCGACCAAATATCAAGCCCGAACTAAGCGTTTTTGGAGCTGTTCAACCGCGATAGCAGCCTCAATATTAAAATTATACATCGCGCCTTTGCCCTGATAAAACACCCCGACCAGATATAGACCCGGATAACCCAACACCTCACGGCCGTTCGGATGTGCTTCAAGATCACGCAAGGGCCAACCGTAACTATCCACTGGCCCTTGATAACCAAAATAGCGATATAAGACCGGACGATACCCCGTCGCTAAGATGATCGTGTCCACTTCGATCCGTTGATCATCGGGTAGGATCGCCGCGTGCTGTTCTAAACGGATCGGCGCATCTATACACTTCACGATCCCGCGTTTTACCGCATGGATCAATTCTGGCCCACGAGTAGAGGCGGCACTGCTTAAACGCGCCTCTGGCACGGACTTGATCCCGATCCGGTCGAGATTCTGAAAACGAATCGACTCGATCATCCGGTCAATGCGATCTCCGATCGGCTTTGGCATTCGCTCCGCGATCAACATCCATACGTGTTTGGGTAAACCCAACGGAAAACGCGGCCGCAATAAGATCCCCGTTCGCATTGCTAACAGGGTAGGGATCGCATTGTGTTTGCCGATCTCAATCGAAATATCGACTCCGCTTGGGCCATTGCCGATCACCATGACCCGTTGACCGATAAAAGGGGTTGGCCCTTTGTAATCGTTGGCATGGATGATCGTCCCGTCAAAGTGATCCATACCGGAAATTTGAGCTAAATACGGGCGATGAAACCGTCCCGAGGCCGAGATCACCGCTGGATGCCATGTTGATCCGAGGGTGCTTTCGACGCGCCAACCGCCATTTTCTGGTTGAATCCGTTGGACTTCTACGCCTAATTGAAGGTTGAAGTGATGATCTTGTGCATACTGTACCAGATAACGATGATACTGTTTTCCGGTGGGAAAGATCCCATAGGTGAGCGGGAATTTGCGTCCGGGTAGATGCGATAAAAAGCGTGTGGTGTTTAGCTTTAACGAGGGATATAAATTGTGCCAAGTTGAAGCGATCACTTCTGAACAATCGACCACTTGATACGGAATACCCGCTTGCTGGAGAAAGTAAGCTGATGCAAGTCCCGCCGGCCCTGCGCCGATCACCAATACCGTTTCCGTCATCTGATCCGTCCCTTGTTCCTCTTGATCTTCGTTATACCCGTTTTGGCTAAAGCCAAGTGGAATTTTTGATGAGTGGACACAAATATCAAGCGCGATATTGATCTTCTCACCTGAGACTCCTATAATGCGTTGTGCTTCAGCTCGGCTCTACCGGGCTATTCTGTTTTAGTTTATTTACAAGGAGTCAGCCCTGTGGGTCCTCTACCAAAACGTAAAGTCTCTCGCGGTCGTCGGGATCGCCGTCGGAATCACGATGTGTTATCCATGAAACATATCGTCGTCTGCCCAAGTTGTGGCGCTTATCATGTCGCCCATCGTGTTTGCCGTGCTTGCGGCTCTTACCAAGGTGAAACCGTCTACGAAGTAGACACCGACAAGTAAGATCGTGAGATTCTGTCTTGTATTTAAAAACGCCCAGAGCTTGATCGGTGATCTGGGCGTTTTTGTCTCTTGTGTTTAGAGCGGTACGATCCGCGCCGCACCTTGTACTTGATGCGTGGCGTTCCGCGTGTCTACCACCAATCGGCTGTGATCGACAATCTCTTGCCAATTGTAAGTGGTATGATCGGTGATGATCACCACACAATCCGCTTGTTGCAATAATTCGGTGCTATAAGCTGTGCGATGCACTTGAATATCGTCCTCTAAACGCAAGCTTTCGACATAGGGATCATGATACTGCACACTTGCGCCTTTATGACGGAGTAGACTCATCACATCTAACGCCGGACTTTCGCGTACATCATCCACATCGCGTTTATAGGCCACGCCGATCACCACGATCTTTGATCCCTTGACCGACTTCGCATCATCGTTGAGCGCATCGGTGACTTTATCCACCACGTATAGCGGCATTGAGGTGTTGATCTCACTAGCCAATTCGATAAAGCGGGCATTGTAATTGAGCGTTTTAAGCTTCCAACTCAAATACAAGGGATCGATCGGGATACAATGCCCACCTAATCCCGGGCCGGGATAAAATGGCATAAATCCGAACGGTTTGGTGGCCGCGGCGCGGATTACTTCCCAGACATCGATCCCCAACTTATCACACATCAACGCCATTTCGTTCACCAGACCGATATTGACGGCTCTAAAGGTGTTCTCTAACAGTTTGACCATTTCCGCTGATGTGGGTGATGATACTGGTATCACTTGATCCACCGCCGAACGATATAACGCTACGGTGACTTCGGTGCAATCTGGGGTGATTCCGCCGACCACTTTGGGGGTATTGCGGACGGTGTATTTTTTGTTGGCTGGATCGATCCGTTCGGGTGAAAAGGCCACAAAGATATTTTGACCCGCGTGAAAACCCGCGTCCGCTAAACGTGGTTGCACGAGTTCGGTTGTTGTGCCGGGATAGGTGGTGCTTTCTAATACGATCAACATGCCTTCATGGGCAATCGCGGAGATCGCGTTGATCGCTTGCACGACATAGGACATATCGGGATCTTTGGTCTTGCGTAAAGGAGTCGGCACGCAAATGCTCACCGCGTCTACTTGGCGGAGATCGTCGTAATCGGTGGTTGCACACAATTTTTGACGTTGTACCAAGGGTTTTAGCCGTTCAGTGGGAATATCCGGGATATAACTTTCACCCCGATTTAATTGCGCCACTTTTTGCGGGTTTACGTCGAGTCCGATCACCGTAAAACCCGCTTCGGCAAATTCTACCGCCAACGGTAGCCCAACATAGCCCAAACCAATGATCCCGATCTGGGCTTCGCGGTTATCTAAGCGGTTCAAAAGCGTTTGTTTTAAGGACATAACTCAGCTTCTTTGATTATCTGTAGGAAATGACCGTCCCATTATAAACGCATGAAAGCGGCCCTATCAAGCATCAAGCGAACGTCTCTGATAAACAGGCAAGAACAGGTCAATGGTTTAGATCTAGGACTTGACTATAACGATAGCTGGTTGAATTAGATCTGCTCATAGATCAAATTGTAAAATTCTAGCGCATCGCCGATCGCGGGTTGGGCCACGGCCATCACGACGCTACCGTCAGGGCCGGCTTTTGCCCGCGCTAATTCGATCGCTTGGGCCACCGTGGGCGCATATTTCAGATCGATATTACGCCCCGCTTGATTTAAAACGACTTGCGCGGTCGATAAAGCGCTCCCTTCATTGGGGAAATTGATCGCAATATTGCGTTCGCTTCGGGTTAAGATCAGCGCATCGCACACCGAGGCTAACTTGCCATAAACTCCGACTGCATCACGATCGGTCGGCACGGCCGCGATCCCAATTACTGGATGAGTCAATCGGGGGGCAATACTTTTGAGGTAGACTTGTAATGAGAGGGGATTGATCGCCCCGTCAATAAACACCTTGGGGCGTTCCTGTAGTTGTTGACAGCGCCCGTACCAGATCGCGGTTTCGAGTCCCCGTCGCACCCCTTGTACATAGTCTGTTGAGGCATGGGGGACACCGCTCAAACGCCCGTGGATATTACCGGCCCCCCAGACGGCCAACGTCGCATTATCGATCTCATAATGTCCCAAAAAGGGCAGATCGATCTCACCATAGCGTTGTAAGGCCATTCGCACGCCATGTTCGGTATCTGCGATCCAATAGCCCATATCGGAAGGCATAATCCATTCAAATTGCGCGTTAAGGGCCTCGGCCTCTTTGCGGATCACGTCTAAGACTTCTGGGGCCTGTGGCAGGCTATAGGCGTAACTTTGCGGTTTGATGATCCCGGCTTTGTGCCATGCAATCCGCTCTAAAGTATCACCTAAGTAACGGGTGTGTTCATGCAAGATCGGCGTGAATAACGAGAGCATATTCGGCACTAAGGAATTGTCATCAAAGCGCCCGCCGCGTCCGATCTCGATCATGGCGATGTTGACCGCTTGCTCATCAAACCAACGTAAGGCCATTGCGAGGAAAATCCCTTGGGGACTTAAATATTGATTCGGGTGTAATTCCGCTTGAATGGCATCAATAGATGACGTAAGCGACTCTAAAATTCGCAAAAAATCCTCTAAGGGGATCGCTTGGCCGTTAACCCGCATCCGTTCGCGATAAGTCACCAGATGCGGACTGGTCACGGTACCGACGCGATGCCCTAAATGTTTGAGGATATTGGCGGTGATGACCGTTACCGATCCCTTGCCCTTGCTGCCAGTGACGATCGCGTATTCGCGCCGCGTTTGTAAGAGGCCTTCCATCTGCAATAAACGCCGGGTGGGATGAATATCGCGGGTATGTTCATCTAACCCGCGATCCCGCCAATTGATCCCGTTAATGGACCGGAAAATGTAATCAATTGCCTCTTGTTCACTTGCCCATCGGTTGCTCATTCTGGTGATCCCTTTATAACGGGTAGATGTTGATCCCGATCCGATCTAAGAATCCGACCAACAGCGGCGCGATCAACAAGGCCGGAATAAAGTTCGCCATGCGAGGCTTTTTGAGATCCAACAGGAGCAAGGCGAGTCCCATTAAGATGATCCCGCCCGTAGCGGTCATCTCCGAGATCATGGGTGTGGTCATAAACGTCCCCAGCACGCTGCCCATCAGCGCAAAACCGCCTTGTACTACGATCACGGTGATCACGGTGAATAAGACCCCTACGCCGAAAGTGGATGCAAAGGCCATCGCGGCAAATCCGTCTAACACACTTTTCACGGCCAACTGTTGAAAGCCAATCGGTAAACCCATGCCGTCTTGAATCGAACCGAGGATCGTCAACGGCCCGACACAAAACAGTAGGCTAGAAGTCACAAAACCAGTGATGAAGCGTTGACGCGGACTCATCTGCCCACTATTTTCGGCGGTATCGGTTTCAGATTTTCCTCCGAAACGGCTTTGTAACCCACTGCCGATCCGCTCTAAAAATTGATCGATCCGCAAAAGCTCACCGATGATCACGCCGATCACGATGCTGATCAACGGGATGATGATGTTACCGCTGCTACTTGCGTTGCTCACACCGACAAAAAACGTCACTAACCCTAACCCTGTGATCACCGATTCTTGGATACGGAGGGGTAAACGATTCCCTAGTGAGATCCCGATCAAACTTCCGATGATCACGGTGATCACATTTAACAGCGTGCCTCCCATAGGCTTAACTGTTCCCGTCGCGTTGATCGGCGGCGGCTAAACGGGCGGCGTATTGTTGTTTGTAAAATTCCATAAATTCACCCGTTTTGATCTTGCGCCACCACCATTCATTTTCTCGATACCAAGCAACCGTTTTTTGCAACGCATCTTCAAAGGTAAATTGACGTTGCCAACCTAACGCACGCAATTTAGCGCAATCCATCGCGTAACGCCGATCATGACCTTCCCGATCAGGGACGTGTTTGATTAACGAGTAGGGTTTGCCCAAGTGATCGAGCATGTGATGAATCACATCGATGTTGTGTTGTTGATTTTCGCCCGCAATGTTGTACGCTTCACCCGATTGTCCGTGATGCAAAGCGACATCGATCCCGGTGACATGATCTTCAACATACAACCAATCGCGCACTTGTCTGCCATCCCCGTACAGCGGTAATGGCCGATCATCGATCGCTTCGGTGATAAAGAAGGGCAAGAGCTTTTCTGGGTATTGATACGGGCCAAAGGTGTTACTGCCACGGGTGATCACGGTGTTCATGCCATGCGTCACATGATAAGCCCGCACCATCAATTCGCCGCTCGCTTTGCTGGCAGCGTAGGGGCTATTGGGTAAAAATGGATCGGATTCCACCGATAAGCCCTCGTGAATATCCCCGTAGACCTCATCGGTAGACACCTGTACAAAGCGCTCGATCCCGTGTTTTTTGCCTTCATCTAAGAGGATATACACACCGACAAAATCGGTATGAATAAACGCATCAGGCGTAAGGATGCTCCGATCCACATGGCTTTCGGCCGCGAAATTGACGATCGTATCGATCTGATATTTTTCTAAAACCGCCTTGAGCGTTTCGCGGTTGGCAATATCCCCGCGTTCAAAGCGATAATTTTCTTCATCATCGATCGGCAAGAGGTTGTCAAGGTTGCCCGCGTAGGTCAATTTATCGTAGACGATGATCTGATAATGCCGATACTTCTCCACCATATACCGGGCAAAAGCGCTCCCGATAAAACCGGCCGCACCGGTGACAAGGATGTTTTTCATTCGCTTTTACTCTCCGTTACAGGCGTGGTCGGAGTTTCGGTTGCTTCGGACTCTGACTTGGATTCAGGATTCGGGGTCGCTTCGGTTTCTGCTTTCGCCTCTGGTTTTTCTTCAGTGATCAACGGGAGCGGAGTCGGCGTTGGGATGATCTCATCGGCTTTTTTCAGAACAAAGCGCTCTACCGCTTCGGCCACGCCGTCCTCATCATTGCTGGCCACGACGTAATTCGCCACGCTTTTAAGCTTGTCGATCGCATTGCCGACCGCTACCCCGATCCCAGCCATTTGGATCATCTCAAGGTCATTTTCGGCATCTCCGATCGCGAGGACTTCTTCCGGTTTGATGTCCAATTCACGCAAGAGAGTTTTTAAGGCTGCGCCTTTAGACGCATTTGGCGGCAAAATCTCTAGCATATCTGGTAAGGCTTGCACCAAGCGAGCTTCTTTACTATCAAGTTGTTTGCTCAATTGCCAACGTAACGCTGTGATCTTACGTGGATCGCCTAATTTGATGATCAAGAGCTTGTTGATTGTGGTGGTGCCGATCAAATTATGGAGCGATCC
This sequence comes from Anaerolineae bacterium, assembly GCA_025454525.1. GTDB lineage: Bacteria > Chloroflexota > Anaerolineae > Aggregatilineales > Phototrophicaceae > JALOOG01. The sequence continues at coordinate 18,036 of JALOOG010000033.1, forward strand.
CACAATTTCCGGTTCTGGTTCATGATACTTGGTATGGAGGTCTTGGGTGGCGGGGTTTTTGCGCGCCGCTAAGATCCGTGTGCCGCTATAAGCGACCACCTCAAACCCGCGATCTTCAGCAAAGGTGATCACACGCCGCAATACCTTCACATCCAATTGTTGTTGATGTTTCACGCTGTTATCCGGGTAATGCACCGAGATCCCCTGTAGATAGATCCCCGGCGTGGTCAAGTTAAGCCGTTGGATGATGTCATTCCCAGAATGGCGGGTTTTTCCAGTGGCAAGCACCACCTTCACCCCTTGATTGATCGCTGCCTTCAATGCTTGTTCGGTGCGTTCGGTCATCTGATGCGCGCTGGTCAACAACGTGCCGTCTAAATCGGTTACGATGAGTTTAATCATAGTGGTTTAGTTATCCGTTTCTATACGATCCACACGTTACTGTAATCGCCTAAATTCATTTTTAGCGCTTTGGGTTTCCCTTCGGCGCAAGTTACTTTCGCATTTCGTCCGATCAAGCTGTCTTGGAGACGTTGGGGTAGATGGGTGATCGTGCTGTGTTCTAAGACGATACTCCGTTCGATCTCACAATTTTCGATCGTCACATGATGATAGAGGCTGGTGAAGGGCCCGACATAACTATCGATAATCGTCGTGTCCTCACCGATGATCGTCGGGCCACGAATCACACTATTGAGAATCTTCGCGCCGCGTTCGATCGTCACCCGTGCGTCGATCTCAGAATTTTCGATGATCGCATCGGGCGCAACCGTCGGTTTGATCTCTTCCAATACATGGCTATTGGCCTCTAACATATCGATCGGTTTGCCGGTATCGATCCACCAACCTTCATGAATATGCGGATACACCTGATAGCGATGTTCGATCAGCCATTGGATCGCGTCGGTGATCTCTAATTCACCGCGTTTTGAGGGTTGGATCGTGTTAACCGCCTCAAAAATGTGATGATCAAACATATAGATCCCCACCAAGGCCAGATCACTGGGTGGATGTTGCGGCTTTTCGATCAATTGTTTGATGCTGCCGTCGGCGTTCAGTTCAGCTACCCCAAAAGCGCGGGGATCTTTGACGCGCTTTAAGACGATCTGACTGTTCCAATCGTTGTTAGCAAAATCACTGATCAAACTGCTGATGCCGCCTTGGATCACGTTATCGCCCAAGAACATCACAAAACGATCTTCGCCTAAGAAGTCTTGTGCGATCTTGACAGCGTGCGCTAAGCCTAAGGCTTCAGGTTGTTCAATGTAACTGACCTGCACGCCCCAGCGATCGCCATTGCCGATCAATTCGCGGATCTCTGGCCCGGTTTGACCGATCACAATCCCGATCTCAGTGACACCGCCGTCACGGATCGCTTCGATCACCCGTACCAAAACGGGTTTATTGGCCACTGGGATCAATTGTTTAGCGCGGGTATAGGTCAACGGATACAACCGTGTCCCTTTGCCGCCGCTTAGGATTAGGCCCTTCATCTGTTTGTCCCCTCCAGTTGATACAACCCCACTAAATGGACTTTGCCCTGTGGAAACACCGTGTTTAACACCCCTTCAACCCCGATCGTTAAGTAGAACAGCACCTCGTTAAACGCGGTATAGGTGGGATCGCTCACATACTCAAACCGCCGTTGCTGAAACCCCAACGGTTGCAGATAACCGTTGATCGCCCGTTGGGTATTGGCCCGGTAAAACGTCGGGAAGATAAAATCCTCACCCCGCCCATATAAACGATCTACCACCGGCGTACTCACCCGATTCGGAATCAAACGCCGAGCCATAATCAGGTAATTATAAGCGTTCGGAGTGATAAACAGAAAATATCCATTCGGCCGTAACACGCGGCGAATTTCGGCAAAGGTCTGTTGTGGGTGTTCAAGGTGTTCTAACACCCATGAACACAGAATCAGGTTAAAGGTTTGATCGGGGAAGGGGAGTCGCCGCAGATCGCCGTCTACGATGCGCTGTAAGCCGATCGTCTCACGGATCGGTTGTACATAACGATCGATCCCGATCACTAAAGCCGCGGTTATTTGATAATCTTGGCTTAAGCCCCCTTCGCCGCATCCCGCGTCTAATAGGCGCGTCTGCTCATTCACCAGTTGATCGCTGATCTCTTTGTAAATCTCCAAAGCCGGACGATAGCCGGCCCGGAGCTGTTTATAGCGTTGTCGATAACGCTCTTGACGATCCAGTTTGAGCATAATTTAGTAGTTGATCACGTTTTCGCGGGGTGCGTTCAACAAAACTGTTCCCAATACCGTCACTTTGAGGCGGCTCAATGCTTCTTGCGCGCGGATCGCTTGTTCTTTGCGGGTGTGGCCGGCCCGGATCACCAACACCGTGCCATCCACTTTTAACCCTAATAACGACGCATCCGACGCAACTAACACGGGAGGCGCTTCAAACAGGACGTATTGCGCCCGCGCTTTTAACACGCCGATGATCTCACTCATGCGCGGGTTGCTGATGACATCGGTTGGGATCGATGGGGGTGCGCCTGCGGGCAAAAGACTTAAATTATCGACGGTGGTCGGCACAAGGGGCGGACTCGCTAAGAGTGCGTTCTCTTGCATCATCGTGCTGAGTCCGCGTTGACCGTCTACGCCCCAGATCTGATGTTGGGTGGGTTGACGGAGATCCGCGTCTACTAGGATGGTGCGATGGCCAGATTGGGCCAAGGTCACCGCTAGATTGGCGATCGCGGCGCTTTTACCGTCTGGTGAGGCGGCCGAAGTCATCAAGATCGTGTGTAATTTGTCGTTAAAGGTGAGATTCGTCCGCAAGGTACGAAAGGCTTCAGCGGCGGCGGAACGCGGTTCGGTGAGGGTGATCAAGTTCACAGTTGCCATTGAGTCATCTTCCTTAATCTAGATCAGCCGGAACAGCGGCCAACACATCTAATCGGAGCGTGGTTGCGATGTCATCACGCCGCCGGAAAACGCCACTTTCTAAAAATTCCAAGACAAACACCAACACACCGCCCACTAACACCCCTAACACCGCCCCCGCGATGGCCGCCAACGTGGGACGCGGGGCATATAAACCGGCCCGGGCGACATCTGGCGTGACGACATCGATCCGATCTTCACGCCGTCCGCGCTGATTGCGCTCATTTTGATAGTTTCGCACAAAGTCGGCGTAAGCATTGGCGATCAGATTGGCTTGATTGGGATCGGTATCGTTGACATCAATGCGAATGGTTAAGCGGAGCGTGTCCGGTTCAATGCTCACTCGTTCGCGCAATGCGTCGGGTAGGATGTCTAAATTCAGGGCTTCAATCACCGTTTGTGCGGTGTTAGAGCCTTGCAGAATTTGAGCATACGAGGACATGATGCGGATGATCGACTCACTCAAGCCAAGATCCGCCCGCGAAGGTTGTAATACCACTAATTGCGTAGAGCGATACACTACCGTTTGACGTTGAGCGATCCAATAGGCGCTGCCTGCCGCCACTAACGCTAGTAATACGATGATCCAACCGCGCCGGATCAGCACTCGCAAATAATCGACGAGACTCATCTTGAAATCATCTCTCTCTCGTGATCAAAAAACCGTGCCATTGTACAAGATCATGCGGTTTCGGGTAGGGCAAACATTCGTCTTGTTTTCGAGCGATTGTACCATTTGTCACAAAAACTCCATGACCTTTGACTGATTTAATTGATCGATAATCAAGTTATAAAGGAGTTCGGGAGGCAAAAAAATTATGTTAAAACATCTTTTAGTCCCACTTGACGGCTCTGCATTGTCGGAAGATGCACTTGCTTATGCCCGCCAGATCGTCGCTCCTGATGGCAAGATCACTTTGGCTACAGCCGTTGAGATGCCGTATATGATGCCAGATACGCTGTATCCTGTTTATGCCATGTCGTTTGACGCGGCTGGAAACTACGATCGTGAGGGAGTCGAACCTAACCGATTGATCACCTTAGCGGAAAATTACCTGCAAAACATCGCGGAGGGCTTATTTAACACCGCGCAACTCAAGGTTGAGATCCGCGCGCAAATTGCCGAACCTGCGTCCTTTATTGTGCAGTTGGCACGCGATCTGGATGTCGATGCGATCTGCATCTCCACGCATGGGCGTTCTGGATTTTCGCGGTGGTTATTCGGTAGTGTCACCCAAAAAGTATTAACGGCTGCTCCGTGTGCGGTGTTGGTCATTCCGAGTAAAGAACGACTCGCCAAAAAAGAGCAAGCCACTTCAGAAGTGAATTTTGGCTAAGGGGCGTGTTCCGCCATACACGTCACCTTATAACGAACTCTCCTCCCCCTTTAAACGCAATCAGCCTAAATTATTTAGGCTGATTGTGTTTATCATCCCTGTTAGCGCGTTACGGTGATCGTCGCCCCAAGGTTATTCAGACCTGTGGATGCTTCCCATATGCCCAAATTCGCCATACGGATCGCATATTCCGGACGATTCGGGAGCATCGGATCGGGCAAGGCTAATAAGACCTGGTAAGTCCCATTGGCTAGATTGCTAAACGTCCCCTCAAGGGTGGTTTCACCCACTTGCCACCAACGCACATCATTCGCCACGACCATGCGAACTTCTGCACCTGTATTGACCTCACGCAAGACCAGATACGCCGCACGCGGGTTATACGCATTGGCGAATCCTTCATTGACGATCGTCAATCGGATGCGTGCCTCTCCGGTGGATAGGCTGGGAACTTCGGCATTGATCAACCGGAAACGATAGCCCATGCGACGGGCGATCGTCTCATAACAGCCTTCGGTCTCCCAACGCGCCAACACCCCCTGATGATAATCGCGATTCAATGCGCTGTAACGGAGATATGCCATTTGCGGCACGACAATCGAACAACCGATATACGGTTGCGCGTCTGGCCCATCATTACAAGTTTCGCCGCCTTGTGGGAGATACTGATTGTCTTGGTGATAATAGGCCTTCAATAGGTCAATTTGATCGATCGGATAGGTTCCCCAATCGGTCTCTGAAGCGGAGAAACAATCGTTATGCGCCCCGATGCGCGCTTGATCGCTCCCAGAAAACGCTTCTGCTATTGTGAGCGCATTTGGATACAATTGACGTTTATGGGGGAGGTAGCGCATCGCGATCATACGATTCGTCGGTAGGGCGTTGAGAAGCGCATCAATGATCGCGATTGAACTGTCGTTTAATCCGGTGTTGGGATCAACTAAGACATGGGTTGAACTATGCCATTCGCCCCATGCACCCACGAATCCCGCTTCCATAAACGCGATCACATCCGCATGAGCCGTGAGAAGCGGTCGCAATTGTTCGATGTGTGCCAAGACTTGACTTAACGGTGCATCTGGATCGGTGTACGGAAATTCACCTCCCATTGGAAAATTATAGGCAAAACGTGGGATCACCTTGACCCCCGCCGCCCGCGCATTTTCAAACTGAGAGTCGATGTAATCTAAGGTGTCTTGATCGATCGGACGATCGCGAAATTCATCGATCAAGAAATACCACCGTACTAGGCTAATTCCTTCATTCCGTAATGCGCTCAACGCTGCAACCGTTTGATCGGTGCGTTGAGTCCCCAACCATAAGGGCGCATCTTGATCATAAAAGCCGCGTTCCGGATTGGGGAAGTTGCTATCATCCCGCATAAATGAAATTCGTGAGGCTTCTTCCGTCAAACGCACATGATCGATCAACAAGCGTCCGCTTGTCCCACGATATTCGATCCGAACCCGAACGCGACTAAAGGCGGTCGGGGTGGTGGCCGTCATGGTAAACGGTACAAAAGCATTGGTATTAAGTTGCGTGATCGCACGATCTTCACTGTAGACCGCGATTCCATTTTGAAAAAAGCGGAGGCGTATCAACGCAGCGTCGGCGGGCACATTGCGGCTATTGAGCCATAAGCTAAGCGTGAAAGTTGAACCCGCTTGCCCTTGCACATTGACCCGTTGTTGCAAAAAGGAGCGTGCGCCATCCCCCGAAAATTGGAAACCACAGCGGCCATCTTGCGAGAAACTGTTGCGATTGTTGCAGCGCACCCGATCGTTGATCAATCCGCCCGCGGCCCAACCATCCGGCACTTCAGGATAAGGATCTTGGTTGATCTCAAAAGAGGGATTCACTAATGGGATCGCGTTGGCTTGTACCGAATACGTTGGATAGGCAGATAGGATCATCATAAACAGGAGGATCGCTAAAATTCGTTGGGGCATATTTGACCTCTAATCGATCAATGGTTGATAACCTCAATTTTTGATCAATTACGTGTGCTTAGCAACAACTTTAAATGCGCCATGTTAGCCACGGCGCATCTAAACTTAGATCCGTTTGATCCCCTCAAAAACGTGCGATTGTTCGATCACCTCACGGGCCGGAACAAAGGTGGTTTCGACGACACTTTTTCCGGTGCGTTTCATATAAGCTTGTACGACGCGGTAGCCAAGCGCGTATCCGGCGTAAGCTGCAACGCTATTAGACTGATTGCCGAACAGATCCCCGAACACGAAACCCCGTATTTTGTTAAAATCGGTTTCATCCAAATGTTTTTCAAAGAGGTTAAGTGTTTCATCTAAACGGGACTCATCAAAGTCGGTGACATAATAGCCCAATGTGTCCTCACCGTAGAGCGATGTCCCAAATGACTCCGCTAGGCCTTCACCGACGATATAATCAGCCAAAGTGGTGATCATCGGTGTGCGCCCATGGATCGCCGCTGCTAGATTATGATGAAGTTCATGGGCGGTTGCGGTGGCAATGCGAGGCAACGTGTAATCATTTGCCTCACTGAGAGTTGTCATGATCCAAGGGGGAATCGCGCCGAATCCGGCGTAACCCTTTCCGGGTGTTCCGTGCGATTGTGTGATCATCAGACCAAAGACAATTTCTGGAGTGCTGATCTGATCAGCATAGGGTGCAAACGCGGCCCAACCATCATCTAAGGCTTGCGTCGCTTTGTCCCAAACACCAAAGGCGGCCATCGCTTCTAGCATCGGGGTGATGTCCGTTGCGTTTGTATAGAGTTCTAATGGCATCGCCCATTGACGGAATACAGACACGCTATCTGACCCAAAAAGTTGGGTTAAGCCCGCAAATGGCGCGATGAGTTCCGTTTGATAAATCTCTTGACAGGTTGCCTCATCGGAGGCGTTTAATAAGCGCCGATAGATCGACTCGGTATCGATACTGTTGAATTTCATGGATGTCCCTCCGTTTGGATTGGATCGTGATTGGTTAGGTCAAATTCGATCCTAAGGGATTACGTAACGTGAGAGTCAAGAAGCAATTTCAATTAGCACTCCCGTCACCTGCTTATATTGGCTATAATTTTGACCATGATCAAGTCAGTGAATCGAGGATCGTATGGGAAATGGTGGACTCTCACCCCAAGAGCGCGCTCAAATTCGAGATTTGTTGCGCTTTTTGGGCGCGGTGTTGATCTGTGTGTTGGCCGCCTCCATATTTGCGGCCGTTTTGGTCACGGTTTTCCAAAATGGTTAACGTGATCGTGGTCACAGGGACTCCCGATTGGAGCGCATCGCTAATGGATCAAACCGCTTATCGGGTGTTGCATTACACTGAAAAGGCAGGGTATATCGTCCGTTTAAGTGATGATTTTCCTGCCTTGATCTTGGTGGATAGCCGTGATCCTGATTGGCGCTACTGGACAACCACCCCTAAAACCAGTCCAGCAACGCGGCGTATTCCGGTGATCGTCGTTCATGATTCATCTGATCCGGCTTTACGTCCACAGGCTTTAAGCGCAGGCGCGGACGAGGTGATCGATTTAAGTGAAATCATCAATCACCCGCTCACCGTCTATCGGCGTTATGCCCGTCAAGTCGATCCGGCGATCGTGGAGCAGCTTGATTGTGATTGTCAACTCCCGTTACCTGAATTAGCCCAACAGGGGATCGAACGCTTCAACGCGCAATCCTACTATGAACAACACGATCTGTTAGAGGCGTTGTGGGTCCAAACCGAAGGCCCGATCCGCGATTTATACCGGGCGATCTTGCAGATCGGGATCGCTTACTATCAAATTTTAGAAGGTAACGAACGCGGGGCCCTGAAAATGCTCTTACGTAGTACCCAATGGTTGATGATCTTGCCGGATCACTGTCAAGGGGTGGATGTGGCACAACTCCGATCTGATGCCCTCCGAGTCCGTGCGGAATTAGAGCGGGTGAATGATCTAGCGGAGTTCGATCGATCTTTGCTCCGTCCGATTGTCCTGATTCAACGCTAATTCGTTTGAATTGCGCTAGAGTTTCCTAACATTTAGGCGCAAGGGCTTGCCAACTCACACAAATCAACGATGATCATCTATATCGAATCATCACATCGTCTGGTTATCACATGACCGCTCCACTTTCTGAAAAACGTCAAATTCGCGTGTTACTCGCCGAGGACAGCGCGACGGTTCGCTGGCATTTAAGCGATGTTATCAATAAAACGGCGGGGCTACGGGTGGTGGGTGAAGCGCGTAATGGCGAAGAAGTCCTTCACCTAGTGCCACAATTACAGCCGGATGTGATCTCAATGGACATCAATATGCCACGCCTAGACGGATTAGCGGCAACGCGGCGTTTAATGATCGAACATCCACTTCCGGTCGTGATTGTCAGTGGCTTGGTCGAACATGATGTTGAATTGTCGTTTCAGGCGTTGCAGGCCGGTGCGTTAGCGGTGGTCGAAAAACCGCCGGATCGCAATAACCCGCTGTTTGCCGAAAAGCAGCGCCAATTGGTCAAGACATTGATCGCGATGGCCGGGGTTAAGGTGATTCGACGCGGCCGCACCTCCGAATTACCGTCGTTAGAAATTGACATGGCGCATCCGTTTATCGCGCCGCGTCCGTCTGCACCGGAGATCATCGCGATTGGCGCAAGTGCTGGTGGGCCAAGTGCCTTATCCACCTTGCTGAAACAACTCCCGCATCATTTACCCGTCCCGATCGCCATTGTGCAGCACATGGCGCATGAGTTTATTCCGGGGTTAGCCCGTTGGCTCGAAAAATCAACCGGATGGCAGGTGCGCGTGGTCGCTGATAACACGGTTTTAGAGGCGGGTGTGGTACACTTATCACCGGGAACAGCGCATTTTGCAGTGACTCGGCGCGGCAAAAAGTTATTTGCCAAGTTGATCGCCGAACAAGGCCACTATCGTCATCAACCCGCGATCGACGTGCTGTTCAGCTCTGTGGCCGACACCTGTGGCGGGGCCGGAGTCGGAGTCTTGATGACGGGCATGGGGGATGATGGTGCGGAAGGGCTGTTTCACTTGCGCGAAGCGGGCGGACGGACGATGGCCCAAGATCGTGCGAGTTCAATCGTGTTCGGGATGCCCGCCGCCGCGATCAAACGTGGGGCGGTAGAAGAAGTGATCGCTTTGAACGCTTTAGCCGAAGTTATTACAAAATTGTTCTAATTCGGCTTTTGGGTCAATTTTCGCTAAAATGAGATTAGACATTGGATACAAGTCTATGGCGCTAGAAGTGCTTTTAGTAGAAGACAGCAAAACCCAAGCAGCCCAGATCAAGGAAACGCTTGAAAGTGTCGGGTTGCGAGTTCGCATCGCTTATGATGGGCCGGATGGGATTCGTGAGGCGATCGAAAATCCACCGGCGTTAGTGGTGTTGGATGTAAAACTGCCTACGATGGACGGGTTTCAGGTGTGTCGGCGGTTAAAGCGGAATCCGGCCACTCAAGACATTCCGGTGATTATGTTGACGGAAAAAGCTGGCCCTAAGGCCACCATGTCCGGATTACGTGCCGGGGCGGATGATTACATCCCGAAAGATATTTTTGCGTCGGAGCATTTGATCAATACCTTGCAAGAGTTAGGTATTTTGGAATAGATATGTCAAACCTAGTTGGCCCCTATAAGATGCGCCCGCCGATTTTATCGGTAAAAGTCGAAGACAGCATGGACATCATGATCGTGCGCGATACAGCGCGCCGCGCCGCGGGTCTCTTGGGTTTTACACCAGCCAATCGCGCTCAACTTTCCACGGCCGCCGCCACTTTGGCTGAATTGGTCTTAAAAACAGGTGAAGCGCACACGATCCACTTAAACGGGGTGGTCAGCGGCACGAAAGACGGTTTGCAAATTTCTTCGCAAGCACCCTGGTTAGCCGGGGTTTCGGCGAATAATGTCTTACTGGCGCTCAAAACTAAACTCGGCGCATTGGTGGATGAGATTATCCTAGACGGCACACCACCAACCATTGTGATGATCATGTGGTTAAGCGATGCACGTCATCGGCTGTTAGACGATGTAGGGGACGATGAGTCATAGTACCGCGATTTTAACCTTTCGTTTGGGCGATCAAGCTTATGCCTTTACGATCGATCAGGTGGTGGAAGTGGCGGCGATGATGACCTTAACGGAATTAGCCAATGTGCCACCGGAGATCCTTGGCTTGATCAATCGTCATGGACAACCGATCCCATTGATCGATTTACGGGTGGTGTTTGCGCGTCCCTCTGCACCGATCGACTCGGCTACCTTGTTTATCGTGGTGCAAGCACAAGGCAAACTGTTAGCAATGGTGGTGGATGAGGTGGATCAAGTCGAAATGATCGCCCTAGATCAAGTGCAACCGGGGGCATCTCCTTATGTCAGCGGGATCGTGACCCAAAAAAACCGTTTAATTCAATTAGTAGCGCTCAACGCGGTGATGTCAAAACTTGAGGGTAATTATGGCCAACGGACGGCATAAGGAACGAATTCTCGTTGTTGCAAAAGATGAAGAACTCCGTAGCGCACTCGTCGATACCTTAGAGACGGTCGGCGGTTATGCGACCAATCAGGCCAGCAGTTTTGAAGAGGCCTTAAGCGAGATTCTGCTCACCAACTTTGATCTGATCGTCACCGAGGCCGAATTGCCGGATCTTAGCGGGATGGATCTGTTAGCGGTGGTAGGGGGGTTGCGTCCGAATGCGCGGGTGATCGTGATCGATGATGATCTTTCAGCCAAAAGTGCGGTCGCGGTGTTCCGTTTAGGCGCGGTGGATTACCTCTATAAACCGCTCAATATGACGTTTGTGCTGATGCAGATCGAACGCCAATTAGAGGCCCGTCGCTTAGAGAAAAATCGTCCTGATGTTGAAGAACAACCAAAATCGGCGGAAAATGTGCGCGATCGGGCTAAGCGTTTAGATCCTCGCACCCGTCCGGCGGCGTTGGTTTTGGGTCGCCGTCAATTTAAGCGCATCAACGCCGAACTTAATCGGCTGTTGGGGCATGTACGGGCAATCTTTGTGGGATTGGTGGATGTAGACGGTAATATGGTCGGTGCGGCCGGCACGTTAGACGATTATGATTTGCAATTGTTGACCAATGCGTTAAGTATCGATCATAGCGCTCAAAATTCATTAGCGGCGATCTTATCCGAAACCAAGTTTCATTCCACCTATTTTGAAGGGGATCGCAACGGGGTTTACATTATTGAATTTGGGATTCCTTATATTGTCTCATTAGCGGTGATCTGTAGTACCGATGTAAAACCGGGGATGGTCTGGTTATACAGCAAGCGCACCGCTGCGATCATTGATGAAATTCTCAAAACGATCCCGCAACCCAAGACGTTACCGCGCTTACAAGAGTAAGTGACTTTACGACATACGTTCGTAAAGCGCCATGATGTGTTCTTCGCTGGCTTCTTCTTGGCTATTCTTTTGAATCCCGTGGATCACATCCATTAAGCGGTTGATCACCTCGCGGGCAATGATGCCATTGCGGATATGTTGATCAAGATATACCCCCCCATGTCCTCGCACGGGAATACAGACCACCACGCGCAAATTAGCAAAATTGGTGTTGGTGATCGGCGCTTTGGTCGGATCGCTCACCACGTTATTGGTGATCACATAATGGCCTTCATCTAACGCATGACGTAGCCACTTTTGAGCAAAGCCGATAAACGACGGATCTTCTAGCGTCGTCTCCTCTAAGTTGATCTTGTCTAAGGTCTCTAAATCATAATTGACGGCGAGGGCGCGTTCAGCACCGGTCACCTTATAGGCAACGCGCATCATCTTACTGAGTAACGAGTCATTCATCTAATCGGCGCGAGAGACCCCGCTTTAGGCTGGGGGGAGGGATAGCGCCTTGATCCTTTCGTATGGTACGAACTTTTGTATTTCTAAGCCTTTCAGTATTTAACGTCCCTACAGACGCAACCCACATCCTTAGAAAAAGAAACAAGATTAGGGAAGTGTGCTGTTATTCTTTAACGCTGCTACATTTAGTCAGCAGTTGGTTTCCGCTTCCCTATTAAGCCCCGTGCTTTCACGAGAGAGTCATCAACTTTCTACCCACTTAAGTGCGTTGGTCTAGGTTGTTTATCGACCTGCCCGCCTAAGACTGCAACGATTTTATCAATACTTTCGTTTCCGCCTAGCGCACGGATCACGGGGAGAAGGCCTCTTAAGCATAACAGTACATCGGCTAAAGGTAAAGTTTTGAGCCGTTGGGCGGTTTCACGCCAGAGTTGATAACGTGCGTCTTGATCAAACAATGTTACCCATAAAGGGGCAGCTTCTGCTAGTAATTCGGCCCGTTGAGGTTGATAAGGGATCTCGAAGATCGTTTTGAGCGCGAAAGACATCAATTCGCCGATCTCTGGCAAGGTGGGTTGATTCGTGATCGGTTCAGGTTCGACCATTAATGGCGCAAGAATCCCGATCACGCTGCTCCGATCATAGCCGTCACCGATCGATTGTACGATCGATAAAGCCAATTTTTTCAGATCCCCTTGAGCATTAGCGGGTAAAAATGGTGCGATGGAGACCAACGCACTCGCCCGATCATACCCTTCGCTGATTCGCCGGATCAACCCCCACGCTTTTACGATCAAGTCCGGACGTTGTTCCGGGGCGACATTTTGCGAGAGCGCGATATACGCCGTCACCCGATCATAGGGATCATGCAGATCATCGGCCATGGCTAAGGCGCGTGGGACAAACTCCGCGTCAAGATGACTCGCGATCATCACCAGAGCGCGGGCGCGTCGATACTCAAACGGCATTTGACTCGCCGTCTCCAGAATGTTGTGCAAGGCCTCTTGTCGTCTTGCCCCGTTTAAGCGGGGGAGTAAACTCGCTAAGGTGTTGATGCGCTGTTGGGAGTCCCGGATCTGATAAGTGGCATCTAACGCCCGCTCTAAAAGATGAGCGGGTAGATGATTGCTCAATAAGCTGATCGCCCGCGCCCGTGCGTTCTCGTTTTCGATCAAACGGGTGGTCTCCAACGCGCTGGTGAAGGCCTGATCTTGGAGGGTGGTGGGTAGAATATCGGTGAGGCCGATCAAAGCGCGCACCCGTTCATAATGATGCGGCAGATTCGATGCAGCGGCCAACGCATCTAACATGGTCTGATTGCGGGCGTGATCCGGTACATGGTGCGCCAATACCCCTAAGGCATGAGCGCGGGCATCTTGTTCGCGCATGGTATGGGCCACGGCTAAGCTTGCGATCAGCATATTTGAGGGCAATCTTGGCGCGAGATCTGCCAATAACATCGCCCGATCACGCTCATTGGTGAGGCTATGCACTGCGGCCAAGGCCTCTCCTTGCAGATCCGGCGTTAAGTTGGGTGCAAGCGCCACAAAGGCCTTGGCGCGGGTTGAACGCCGTAAGATCCCGATTGCAATTTCAAGCGCTTTTTGTAAAGCGGTCGGATAACCTTTGGTCGCATCCGCGTATTCAATATTCGGCGCAAAGATGATCAAAGCTTCGGCGCGTTCTTCCTCATTTACAATGGCGCTAATCGCCTCTAAAGCATGGAGTCGAGCCTCGTTCGGATCGGGATCGGCTTCCGTGAGCGCTGTCCATGCCTTAGCGCGTTCCGACGGGGTTTTCAGTTTACTCGCGCTGTGTTTGAGCCGCTCAAATAAGCCAACATGATTCAACAAGATCACTTTGTGCGCTAAAATCGCGATCGTGTTCGCCTGTAACGATTCGTGCGCTAAGGTGTCTAGGTCATCTAAGATCCGCTCAATCAACTGGACAGCCGCTTGATCTTGCATGGCTTGCGCTAAGGCCACCAATCCACGAATCCGAGCTTCACCATTGGCGATGCGTGCGGTGATCTGCACAATTTCGGAACTTTGGGTGAACACGGGTTTGAGACCGCTTTTTAAAAAGGGAAGCTGCACGATGTTTAAGACGATTCGCGCCCGCACAACGCGATCTTCCACCTGTTCGATCTCTCGCAAAAGATCAAAGGTCAAATGAAGTTGATGACGGACGGGTAAGTAGCCGATCAAACGGGCTTGTAAGTGTAGCCGTGCGCTAAGGCTATTGAGTTGCGCCGTTTGTCGGTAGAGATATTGAGCCTGTTCAAGGGTAGGGGGATAGACAAACTCCAGCATCGCATTCAGGCGCGCTTGGGAGATCGTGAGGGGTTTCGGGCGGTATGCTTCGGTGATCGGCGTAAGCCCCAGCATTTGACTGTAGGCAAGGATGTAATGAATCTGTTCGGCAAGGACTCCAACGCCTGTGTTTAAGGCCAACCCTAACGCTTGTTCTAATTGTTTTTGTCCCAAAGGTGCGGTACTGGGTTTCGGTTCAGTTGATGGCTGCATCATCCATTTGATTTCGTCTTTTATCACCATTTATTGTAGGGCTTTTCACAAAGCTTGTGCAAGCCTATGTGTTAAAATAGTGTTTGATTATCGATATAAAACGGAGGATTTATGACTGCGCCGAATCCAGTGTTAATCATTCTCGCGGGAGGGGCCTCATCCCGGATGTGGCCATTGCGTGAAAAATCGCTGTTACGCTTTGGGCTTGATCCGCTCTTACTCAGTCAATTACAGCAATATCGCATCCTCGGTTTTAACCGGGTCGTGATCGTTGCCAACCTCGAAAACTCGGAATCGATCCGCGAATTGGTCTCGACACTCCCGATCCAAGTGACGATCGTCATCCAACCAGAGCCGAAAGGCATGGGTGACGCGCTCCTCTACGCCGAAACCGCCTTATTAGATCAACCCGAAACCCCGATTTACATCACACAAGTGCATGATGTGGTAGATGAATCCTTGCATCGTGATATGTTGGCGCATCATCGGCAAAATCCACAAGAGACCTATTTAGCTGGAATCGAAATGGCGCAATATTTCCCCGGCGGTTATCTGCAAATCGACTCACAAGGGCGGATTCACAGCATTATCGAAAAACCCGGCGCAGAGCATCGCCCTAGTAACCTAGTCAACATTGTGGCACACATTCATCCGAATGCCCACCGCTTATTTGAGGCGTTGCGCGCCGAATATGCCTCATCGATCGCGTCGGATGACCATTATGAGCGCGCCATGGACAAGCTGATGAAACAGCAGGTGTATCGGGTGGTGCCGTATCGTGGCCATTGGAGCGCCCTCAAATACCCGTGGCATGTGCTGGATGTGATGGAGTATTACCTGAGCAAGATCGATGGTCAACACATCGCGCCGAATGCCTATGTTGCACCGACGGCGACGGTCATTGGCAACGTGTTTATCGGCGAAAACGTAAAAATTTTCCCCGGTGCGGCGGTCGTGGGGCCGGCCTTTATTGGCAAAGGCACAATCATCGGCAATAATGCCTTAGTGCGTGCGTCAATGGTGTTAAACGAGTGTGAGGTAGGTTTTACCACTGAAGTTGCCCGGAGTTATGTTGCCGATCGCTGTTCGATGCACGCTTGCCGCGTCTTAGATTCGATCTTTGCCCACGGGGTCAACTTTTCCGCCGGATGCACTACGGCTAATCTTCGCATTGATCGCGAGTCGGTACAGGTCAAGGTCAAGGGTCAACGCTTGGCAACTGGACGCACTAAACTCGGCGCGATCATCGGACGCGAGGCCTTTTTAGCGGTGGATGTAATGACCATGCCCGGGGTGAAGGTCGGTGAACGCGCCCGGATTGGGCCGGGAACGCATGTGCATCAGGATGTGCGCGACTCGGCGCGGATATATGTCAAACAAGAGCAGATAGTGATAGAAGAGTAGGGACTATCTTGATCAGCGCAAAGATCTTCAAAAAATACGATATTCGCGGTACGGCCGACGGTAAAACCGCCGAAATTACCGAAGAAACCGCTAAATGGATTGGTCTCGGTTTTGGGACGCATCTACAACGCAACGCTCAACAAGGGACAGTGGTGGTCGGACGTGATAATCGGCGTTCTTCATATCTGCTGGCACAGGGTTTGATTGAAGGCTTGCGTCAAAGTGGTTGTAAGGTGATCAACCTTGATATGGTGGCGACTCCGGTGGTCTATTGGCAAGCGGTCAAGCGTGGCAATATCGGTGGCGTGATGATCACCGGAAGTCATCTTCCGCCACATCTGAACGGATTTAAGTTGTGTATCGGTGGGAAAAGCCTGTTCGGAACCCAGATTCAGGCCGTGCGAAATTTTATCGAGTCGGGCGATCTCACCTATGGCGATGGAGTCGTGACTTCGGATCTGTCCTCTTATACCAAGTATGTCGATGACTTGGTATCCAAAATTCGCATGAAGCGCCCGCTAAAAGTGGTGTTAGATGCAGGCAACGGCACGGCCGGCCTCTTTGCACCCCGTTTGATCAAGGGGTGGGGGCATGAGGTGATCGCGTGTCTGTATTGTGACCCCGACAGCAATTTCCCAAATCATCCGGCTAATCCCCAAGAAGCGGAAAATATGCGCGATCTGGGTGTGAAAGTGCGTGAAGTCGGGGCGGATCTTGGCATCGCCTTTGATGGTGATGTCGATCGGATGGGGGTGGTCGATGAAAATGGTAACATGATCGCCGCCGATCGCGTGTTGGCTTTGTTGGCGCGGGATCTCTTGTCACGTCATCCGCGTGCAACCCTAGTCGCCGATGTGTTGAGCAGTCAAGTGTTATTCGATGAAGTCGAAAAACATGGCGGAAAAGCGATCATGTGGGCCAGTGGGCATTCATTGATCAAGGCAAAGATGGCCGAAACGGGCGCGCTCTTAGGGGGCGAAATGAGCGGGCATATCTTCTTGGGGGAAGATTATTATCATTTTGATGATGGGTTTTTTGCGGCGGGACGGATGTTACAAGTCCTCTCGAATAGCGATCAGACCCTCTCACAATTGGATCAGAGCTTACCGCGCCTCTATAGCACACCGGAATATCGCCCGCATTGCCCAGATGAAGACAAGATCAACGTGATCAACAATGTGAAAACGGCGTTACGCGGCAAAGGCGAGATCACCGATGTCGATGGGGTACGAGTCAAGTTTGAGCGGGGATGGGGTTTGTTACGCGCCAGCAATACTGAACCGGTATTGAGTTTACGGTTTGAAGGTGAAACCGAAGCGGATGCGATCGCATATCGCGATCTATTCGCGCAAATTTTAAGCACTTATCCGCAAGTTGAATCGCTGCATCCATAGGATCGTCATGGTCAATCGCTCACTGGTGATGCTCATCCTGCT
>JALOOG010000134.1 GCA_025454525.1 Anaerolineae bacterium
ATGCTGATACAAGATCGCTTGTTGGCTATCTTCAAACAGGATGTTGCGATTCGGATAACCGGCCGCAAATTTTTTCGCGATCTCATCTTCTAGCTTGTCATCTTGATCTTTCGCTTCCCAATAGCCGCGATCGCGCCGAAATACATCGCGGATCACCCCGTCGAATCGAATTAGCCGTTGATCGAGTCGATGCGATTGTTCGATCAAGAGTTCAAGGTCAAAGATCCGCGCCGCATCGGATAATAGCGCTTTGAATGGCTCACGGAGTCCGAGTTCATTGGTGACGCGGTGATGTTGGATCGCTTCGCGGCCCTCATAAAACGTTTTAATCGCTTTGTGCTTTGCGGAAAGCGTCATGATCGCGGCTCTGTCCAGTGTTAATAGAAATGTGTTCTAGTATAACGCGGGCAGGGAACGGATGCAACGGAATTTCACTGTAGGTACAGAAAAGTTTGTTGCAATCCCGCCCTAGCCCTCACCCATGAACTGGAGTGTCATTGATGATGAGATACTTTTCTAAAATTGCTTTTAACACCATTTACACTGATCATCCGCTCAAAGCGGCGCGGATCGCTGTCAGTGTGTCATCCAGATCATCCGTACTGTGCGCGTAACTCATAAAACCGGCCTCAAATTGACTCGGTGCCAAGTAAACCCCCGCCGCTAACATCGCGTGGAAAAAGCGCCCATAACGTTCGGTATCGGCAAAATGTTTCGCGCTCCGATAATCGGTGATCACCGCTTCCGGCGATTTGAGGAAATAGAACCCGAACATCGTGCCGGCCCTATCGATCTGCATCGGGATCGCTAAATCGGACGCGATCGCCTGTAACCCATTGATCAGATAAGTGGTCTGTGCGACCGTTTGATCGAAGATGTCTGCGCTCAACAATTTGCGGAGTGTGGAGATGCCCGCTGTCATTGCCAATGGATTCCCCGATAACGTGCCGGCCTGATACATAGCCCCCGCCGGGGCCACTTGGGACATGATCGCCCGCTTGCCTGCATACGCCCCTACCGGCAACCCACCGCCGATCACTTTGCCCAGACATGTCAGATCCGGATCAAGTCCAAAATGGGCTTGCGCGCCCCCCGGTGCCACTCGGAATCCGGTCATCACCTCATCCAAGATGAACAGCGCGCCATATTGCCGACAAAGGGCCTGTAAACCCTGTAGATAGCCGTCTTGGGGCCGGACAAAGCCCATATTCGACCCGATCGGCTCAATGATCACGGCCGCGATCGTGTCTCGGTGCGCTTGGAATAACGCTTCTACGGCTGGAAGATCGTTATACTCCACAACCAACGTATTTGCGGCCGCCCCCGCCGGCACCCCCGGAGAATCAGGGAGTCCAAAGGTGGCCACGCCGCTGCCGGCCTGCACCAATAACATATCCGCATGGCCATGATAACATCCGGCAAATTTGATGATCTTCTCGCGGCCGGTGTAAGCGCGTGCCAAACGCAAGGCGCTCATCGTCGCTTCGGTGCCACTGTTGACAAAACGGATCATCTCAATAGACGGGATCGTAGCGATCACCAATTCCGCCAATTCCGTCTCTAAGGCCGTCGGTGCGCCATAACTGGTGCCACGATCGATCGCCCGATGCAACGCCGCTGTGACCTCCGGATCGGCGTGACCTAAGATCAACGGCCCCCATGACAAGACATAATCGATATACCGTTGCCCGTCTACGTCATACAAATACGCGCCTTTGCCGTGATCGATAAAACGGGGAGTCCCACCCACGCTACGAAAAGCGCGTACCGGACTATTGACTCCACCCGGAAGGACGTGTTGGGCGCGCTGATAGAGTTGTTCGGATTGAGTCATCATCGATTTCTTTCAGAGTATTCATGTACAAAATCTGCTAAACGCCGGACATGATCCACAGGGGTATGTTGTAAGATGCCGTGTCCTAAATTGAAGATATGACCCGACCGGCCGCGCATCTGATCGAGGATCGCTTTGGCGCGCAAGGCGATCTCATCCCACGGCGCGAACAATACCACCGGGTCGAGATTGCCTTGGATCGCCACTTGATCGCCAAGCATGGCGGCCGCTTGGGTGAGGTTGATCCGCCAATCCACACCGATCACATCCCCGCCTGCATCGCGGAGATCGGTCAACATGCCGCCCGTATTCGTGCCAAAATGGATCAACGGGACTCCGGCAGCCTTGGCGATCTCTAAAGCTCGGCGGCTATAAGGGGCGACGTAGCGCCGATAATCCTCTGGGGCAAGTTGACCGGCCCAACTATCAAACAGTTGGAGCGCTTGCGCGCCGGCTTGGGCTTGCGCGTAAAGATAGTGACCGGCTACTTCAGCCAATTTAGACATCAGCAGATGCCAAGCTTGCGGCTCACAGTACATAAACGCCTTGACCTTTTCGTGATTTTTGCTGCCTCCGCCTTCGATCGCATAAGCGGCCAAAGTAAACGGCGCACCACTAAACCCGATTAACGGGATCTGGAGTTGGGCGCGGGTCAAGCGGATCGCGTCTAATGTAAACGAGAGGGCTTCTTCTGGAGTGGGCGTAATGAGGCGTTCCACATCGGCTAGGGAGGTGATCGGGTTATGAATGAGTGGGCCTTCCCCTTTAACAAACTCTAGCTTGAGGCCCATGCCTTCTAACGGAGGTAAAATATCGGCAAAGATGATCGCCGCGTCTAAATCAAAGGCGTGGATCGGCTGTAGGGTGACTTCGCAGGCCAATTCCGGCGTTTTAATCAGGGTCAAGAGGTCATATTTTTCGCGTAAGGCACGGTATTCCGGCATATAGCGGCCGGCCTGACGCATCAACCAGATCGGAGTCGCGTCTACCGTTTCGCGGCGGCAAGCGCGTAAAAAGCGTGTTTGTTCTAGGGTCATCAATTGCGTCATCAAGGGTCTCTTTAAGCTAACCAGTGCGCGGCATCCCGCGCAAAATAAGTGAGGATCATGTCCGCGCCGGCCCGCTTGATCCCGATCAGCGACTCTAAGGCGGCGCGTTGCAGATCGATCCAACCATTGGCGGCGGCGGCATGGATCATGGCGTATTCTCCGCTGACTTGATAGGCGGCGATCGGGTGGGGGTGAGCGCGGCGTAATTCGCTGATCACGTCTAGATATGGCATGGCCGGCTTGACCATGAGCAGATCTGCGCCTTGTGCCACGTCTAAGGCGGCCTCTTTAAGCGCCTCACGGCGATTGCTGGGATCCATTTGATATTGAGCGCGATCACCGAAGGCGGGTGGGCTTTCGGCCGCTTCACGAAACGGGCCATAAAATGCGCTGGCATATTTGACCGCGTAACTCATGATCGCGGTGTGTTGTAACCCGTCCGCGTCTAACGCTTGACGAATCGCACCGACCATGCCGTCGATCATGCCGGATGGTGCGATCAGATCCGCGCCGGCCCGAGCATGGATCACCGATGCCTCGGCCAATAAAGCGAGGGTCGGGTCATTTAAGAGATACCCTTCGGGCAAATGCGCTTGATAATGCGGATCTCCCTCGCGATTGATGATCCCGCAATGGCCGTGATCGGTGTACTCGCAAAAGCACATATCGGAGATCACCAGCAGATCCGGAACGGCCGCTTTGATCGCATCGATCGCTTGTGGGATGATCCCATCTGGACGGGCGTTTTCTGTGCCACAAGCGTCTTTATGTTCTGGGATTCCGAACAGGATCACGGCGGGAATGCCAAGCGACGCGATCGTGCGGGCCTCTGCGGGCAGTTGATCGATCGAAAGCTGAAATTGACCTGGCATCGATCGGATCGGGTTACGTACCCCGTGTCCATAACGCACAAACAGCGGCGCGATCAGATCGGCGGGGCTAAGGGTGGTTTCACGGGTTAAGCGCCGAATTTGCGCGGAGAGACGCAAACGGCGCGGGCGTTGTTGGGCAATCATGGTTTTTTATCCTATATTGCGAATAATTCGCGCACCACGTCTGCATCTTCTTGATGAGCGCGTAGGTAAGTGGTCGGTGGATGTAACAGCTTATTGACCACGCGATGCGCGAATCGCTCTAACAAACGTTTTTCGCTTTCGCTAAGGTGATCTAAGCGCTGTAACAAGTCGTCTAATTCGGTCTGTACCACGCCTTCGACTTTAGCGCGTAAGTCTTTGATCACCGGAATCACGGTGCGCTCCTCTAACCATTGTTGGAACTTGGCACATTCTTCAGCGATGATCGCTTCCACCGCGGGAATCGCGCCTTGACGTTCGGCCCAATGGTCATCGATCACCTGTTGCAGATGATCCAGATCATAGTAGTTCACTTGGGGCAAAGCGCGCACTTCGGGTGCGACATTGCGAGGCACGGCAATATCGATCAAGGTCAAGGGTCGCTGTTGGCGTTGGGTCATCACTTGGGCGATTTCCGGTGCTTCTAAGATCGCATGAGGCGCGCCTGTGGCGGTGATCACCACGTCGGCCGCTTCGATCACCTGCCATAAAGACGACCATAGCTTCGCCTCGACTTGCCAACGGGTGGCCAATGTGACCGCCTTATCATAGGTGCGATTGACTAGGGTGATCGTGGAGATCGGTTGTGAGCGTAGCGCTTGGATCGCTAATTCAGCCATTTCCCCCGCGCCGATGATCACCACACGCGGGTTGACCTGTGTATGACGGCCCACCAAGTGAGCCGCCACATGACTGATCGAGGTGGTGTGGTGACTGATCGCGGTCTCATGGCGGGCGCGTTTACCGGCGTGGATCGCTTGGGTAAACAAACGATGCAAGGCTGAATCGGTGGCTTGAACCGCTTGTGCGCGCTGTAATGCGTCACCGACTTGTCCAAGGATCTCGGTTTCGCCTAAGGCTAAGGATTCGAGGCCACAAGCGACCCGCATCAGGTGAACGATGGCGGCGTGATCGGTCAACTGGGTAAGACAAGGTTCAACATCCATACCAAAATAGCGACACAACGCCCCTAACAGCGACTCCACATCGCCCGCGTAAATTTCTAGGCGGTTACAGGTGGATAAGATCACAGCGGGCTGATCGATACTTGCCAAAAAGACCGCTTGTTGGGCGGGACTCAAGTACAGACGCTCCCGTAAAGCGAGGGGCGCAGTGCGATAATCTAGGCCGATCATCGAAAGGGTCAAAACAGATCCTGTCTTTTTTATCCGGGACGGCAGCAATTAAGCGGGCAGATGTCATGATTCGGGCCGCGTGAGCCTAAGGCCAAGCGCACCGGATTATCACTCATGCGCTCTACGATCAAAGCGCGGATCATGGCGATAAAGGTTGGGTCGGTGCCAACAGTCGGGGCGCGGATCAGGGTAATGCCAAGTTCAGCGGCTTTTTCGACCGCTTCGGTCTCTAGATCGTACAAGACTTCCATGTGATCCGAGATGAATCCAATGGGCGCGATCACCACTTGATCCACGTTTTCGGCATGAAGTTGATCCAACGTGTCCAAAATATCCGGCTCTAACCAGGGGATATGGGGCGCGCCGCTCCGACTCTGATAGACTAAGCGATAACGTTCGGGCGCGAGTCCGATCGACTCTGCGACCAAGCGGCACGCCTCTTGTAATTGGGCCTCATAGGCGCTGCCGCGAGCCATGGCTAACGGGATACTATGCGCGGTGAACACCACGATCGCCCGTTCAGGTGCGGGGAGTTGTGCTAAAGAAACACGCACATTTTCGGCCATGGGTTGGATAAAACCGGGGTGATTGTAAAACACGCGCAGCTTATCGATGGTTGGTGGGTTTTCGATCCCCTCACAGGCGGCGATGATGTTTTCGCGGTATTGACGACAACCGGAATAGGAGCTAAAAGCGGAGGTGAAAAAAGCGATCGCCCGTTTAACGCCGTCCGCTTGCATTTGCCGGATCGTATCGGTGATCAACGGATGCCAATTGCGATTGCCAAAATAGATCGGGAGATCGATCCCGTGTGCTTGCAGTTCCGTCTGTAGCGCTGCGATCAAGGCGCGATTTTGAGCGTTGATCGGGCTGACACCGTTGAAATGATAATAATGTTCGGCCACTTCTTCTAAACGGGCGCGGGGGATATTGCGGCCGCGGGTGACATTTTCCAAAAACGGGATCACATCCTCCATGCCTTCTGGCCCGCCGAAGGACATTATCAACACCGCGTCATAGCTTTGGGCGGTGTCATCAAAACGCGGACTATCGGTTTGTTGCGCGCCATACACGCTCATCGGATCGCCTCCAAGACGGGAGTCCCAACGTATAAAATCTCATCGCGGATCTCAACGCGATAAGTTTCGACTGGACGACGCACGAGGCCATCGATCGCTTGACCTGTCCGTAGGTCAAATTTGCCGTAATGCCATGGACACACCACCGAACACTCCGCCGGATCGATCGCGCCTTCATGGAGTGGGCCGCGGGCATGAGAGCAGCGATTGTTGATGGCGTAAAATTGATCATTCACATGGAACACGCCGATCATCTTGCCTTCAAGGTAGACGGTGCGGGCGGTATTGGGTGCAAAATCGGCGATCGTCCCCACTTCAACCCAACTTTCCGACAGCTGACCGGGTTCAATCGGTTGGGCGATGGGTGCGCCGCCGATCGCATCTAAGGCTTCTTCAAGGCGCATGTTGATGCAGGTAAACAGCGGCGTGTCTTGCAGGGTATAGCGACTCGCTTCGGTTTCGCGGAGGTCTTGCACCAAGTCCAGAAAATCGGACGGTTCGTCGGTTTCAAATGCCAACATAAACTCGTAATCGTCGAGTCCAAAGCTATAGGTGGTGTTCAGACGCACGGAGGGATATTTACGGCCGACTTCGACATGCTCATCCATCATGCCTTGTCGGGTGAGCAAAGAGCGTTGATACCAATCGCGGGTTTTGATAAACGGGTAGACAAACAGGTATTTCGCCTCGGACGGGTCGATGACGAGGCGTTCTTCTTCAGATTCGTCCTCATGGCCGGGGCGGATCTGATAGATCGATCGTTTGGTTTGGGAAAAATAGGAATAAGTGAGCTTCAGATAACCGCCTAATTCGGTACGGGCGATCGCGGCTGCCAAGTCTTGGAACGGGAGCGGCGACTCGGCGATCTGCCAGAGTAAAATTTCAGCATCGGCCCGTGTCCCCATCAGGCTATAGGGGCGTAACAACATGCGGCGATTGAATTGTTTGATCGTCTGCATCAATTCGTGTTTATGGGCGATTTGTTGATCTGCGGGCAATCGCCGCCATGCGGGATCGATCTGATAAAACGCAAAGCGCACATATTGACGTTTGGTCAATTGTTGTGCGCGATCCGGATTAGCGGGTGGGGTTGGGGTATGGGTCAGTTTCGGTCGCATAAGTCTCTCAATAAATCTACAAAAACCTCCTAAAATCTACAGGAAATTACGTAAAAAACAAGTTCCAGTTGGGATCAAAAACAGAAAACCCCTTACAACTAACAGTAAGGGGCGGGTGAAAGTGAGAGTTGAGCGCGGTTAAATCAGCGGGGATAGTCAGTCAAGGGACAACGCGCCCATCGCAACGGTTTGTAGCTGGCGGAAAACGACGGTGCGTTAATGGTTTGTAGACGATCGGTGGTGATATCTAAAAAGCGAATCATCTGACCAGTCAAAGCCATGTAACGATGATCGGGCGACCAAGAAACGCGATCGATCGGTGAAGTTAAAGGGAATAGGATCGATCGTTCTGGTGAGAGCAACCACAGTTGATGCTGATTGTTTTCAACAAATAAAATTTGCCGTTGTAACGGCAACACATAAATATTCGCTTCTTCTAACGATAACCAATGATCGGGGATTTCATACTCAAACCATTGACGAGTCTCAAACCAAAATCCACCAAAATAAGTTGTTTGATCTCTGTCCCAAAGGTAAAAACTACCATAAAAGTCATAATGGAAAAGTTGCAGATTGTCTGGGACGGTCATCAACCGTTGCTCTGTTTGAGTCGCAAGGTCTAACCAATAGAGATATTGTTGTCCGTTAATCGTTCGATAATAGAGCAGTTGACCACTCTGCTGTAGCGAGGTGGCATCGACAGAATCCATCGTTATCGTGATCATCTTTAGGGATTCGGAGATGATCTTAAGAGATTGGGGGCGCTGAGCAAAATACCGGATTAAAAGAAAAGCGCTGTCATACGTCCAATCCACTAAATTTACACTGGGTTGTTGGTAAGTGTGTGAATCCAACTTCGTTTCGCGTTGACCATCCCACATCCATAAATCAGCCTGCTCT
Source organism: Anaerolineae bacterium (assembly GCA_025454525.1). Classification (GTDB taxonomy): domain Bacteria; phylum Chloroflexota; class Anaerolineae; order Aggregatilineales; family Phototrophicaceae; genus JALOOG01. The sequence continues at coordinate 8,190 of JALOOG010000134.1, forward strand.
CCTTGGATGCGATAAAATAAGGCCTTGGTGCGATCCGGTGAAAACATTTCTACCTGATCGGCATCATGGACACGGATAGTCGTCTGATCCGATGTCTGATCATATTCGACCAATTGCCACCCCTCACCCGCTTTACGCCAAAACCACAAGCGATCCTGATTCCAAGTAAGATGTTCGATCTGTTGATCGGTCGCGATCACCTTCATCTCCCCTTGTATCGAGTAAATCGCGAGATCAGAGCGATTTGCATCGATAGACCGCCGATAAGTTATCGCGATCCTCTGACCATCCTCTGACCAAACATGATATTGAAAAAGTTGACCGTGATTTGGGAAAAGTTGACTTTGCTGTGGAGACTGTAATAAAAGTTGTTGCGCGTTTCTCGTCAGCAATATTTCCCCAGAAGGCGACCAATCGATCACCGTCGGTAATTCAGGGTTAATCGGTGAAAATGGAGCCGGTTGCAGATCTGGCACGCTGAGTAAGTGGATCTCTTGTTGATCATAATAGATAAGATACCGCCCATCAATGGTAAAGGCATAGATAGCATAGGCATTTGAACCGAGAGGATCGATTTGGCGCGATTGGAGGGTGTTTCCAAGTGCATTTTTCAGATACAGCGTCCCGTCATAGGTGAGATAAGCCATGTAACGGCCGTCGGAAGTCCAATGGACATCGCTTTGCATGGGGGTGATATCGTAAAGAAATTCGCGGTTGGGTTGAGGGCTAAAACGAAGCGCACCCCAAACAAAATCATTATAGTCGTCAAGCGTGCCTATCCGAAGGGCAATATCATCGTGCATCATCGGATCATGGATCTCAACAGCGTGGCCTGATTGTACGTCAAACCAGTACCAGATCAGCGAGTTGTCAAAGGATTGCATCTGATAACACCAGCGCTCATCTTGTTTTGCGATCCCGATCATGACCATGATCAAGAGGCTAAACAAGAGTTGTAAACCGATGATTGACCAAAACAGTATTCGCATAATCCCCCTTGCAATTCGATCGCCCTATTTTAAAGCTGTATTCCCACGAATTTCAGAGTAAAATCCATCTCATGATCAACCAACTCTATCACGGCGATAGCCTCGACATCCTCACCACCTTACCAGAGCGATCGGTCGATCTGGTGTTTGCCGATCCACCGTATAACTTGCAACTTCAGCAAGACCTATGGCGGCCCAACATGACCCGCGTGGATGCGGTGGATGATGACTGGGATCACTTCGAGAGTTTTGAGCAGTATGATCACTTCACCCGCGCTTGGCTAGAGGCTACGGGCCGCGTGATGAGCGATCACGCCACGATCTGGATCTCCGGCACCTATCACAACATTTTCCGCGTCGGGGTGATCCTACAAGACCTCGGTTTCTGGATTCTCAACACGATCACATGGGAAAAGGTCAACGCGATGCCGAATTTTCGTGGCACGCGGCTTAAAAATGACGTTGAGTTTATCATTTGGGCCAAAAAGTCCGAAAAAGCACGCTATACCTTTAATCATCATGCGATGAAACGCTATAACGGCGGGAAACAACTCGGATCGGTCTGGCAGATCCCCGCGTGTGGTGGGCCGGAGCGACTCAAAGACCCGTCTGGCAAAAAGTTACACTCCACCCAAAAACCAGAGGCCCTCTTAGAGCGGATCGTGATCGCGAGTAGCACGATCGGGGATCGGGTGCTTGATCCGTTTAGTGGCACGGGGACAACCGCGGCCGTAGCCAAGCGCTTACATCGGCACTTTATCGGGATCGAACGCGATCCGATCTATTGGGCCGCGTCTAAAGCGCGTGTCGAGTCGGTGATCCCGCTTCCACTGAATGATCCGATCTTTGATGCGCCGATTCGTCCACCCAAAATCGCGTTTCACCAATTAGTCGCCCGCGGTCAATTGACGATCGGTGAGCCGTTGTATCTGGACTCGCCGGAAGTGACCGCCTTCATTTGTCCAGATGGCCGCTTACAGGTCGCTGATCAAGTCGGGTCGATTCATCAGTTGGCCAGTCGTCTAAAGGGTGTGCCGTCGTGCAATGGTTGGATGTGCTGGTATTATCAAGCGTCAGATGGACAAAAACACCCGATCAACGCGCTCCGATGGGAGTCATCGCAGTAAATATGGCGGCCGTAAACTTTGGCCGCCATGCTCAAACCTGCCGCGCTATTTCGCCTGTAGCTGAAAATCCAATGCTTGTTGCATCACCCGTAGGATCGTCTCTGGGGGTTGTGCGCCGCTAAAGGCCAAGGCGTTGTTAAACACAAAAAACGGCACCCCCGTCACCCCCAATTGTCCGGCCATTTGCGCCGCGGCGATCACCTCATCTTGTGCCTCATCGCTCAACAACAAAGCGCGGATCTCATCCGCCTCAAAGCCATTTTCCGCCGCGATCCGCACCAACTCATCCAGATCACCAATGTTGCGTCCGTCTTGGAAATACGCCTGATACAGCGCATCGATCATCTGTTCCTCGCGTTCCGGTGGAGTCAAGGCGATCAAACGATGCGAAAGCAAGGTATTTGGCGCATATTGGATCGCCTCAAAGTTAAACGCCAATCCGACGTTCGCCCCAGCCCGGCGCGGTGCATCAAAAAAGAACTCTAATGGCACTTGCCCGCCGCCTTTGGCCATCATGTAAGGGGCGAACGGTTCACCTTCGGGACGAATCCGATCGTTCAGGAAAAAGGTATGATAACGCACCGTGATCGGCTCTCCTGTCCACTGTTCGATCGCCAACTTCAAATGTTGTTTACCGATCCGACACCACGGGCAAGCGGTATCATGGAACACATCAATAATCATGATCAACTCCTCTAAACTGGGTCATTGTTTTCTATTGTCATTGTGAGCGATTTTCACCTAAAACAAAATGAGGCACTTTTTGGGAACATAGGCACACAAAAGATACTC
>JALOOG010000002.1 GCA_025454525.1 Anaerolineae bacterium
TTGTTGGGTTCTCGCTATCTTGGTGGATATGCTTAAACCTAACTCTGAACCCTTTTTTTTCAAACCGTCTCACCCAAAACTGTCCCCCTGTCAGCCATGCATGGGGAAGGGCTAGGGATGGGGTTTCAAACAGCTCACACCAGATCTTAAAAGCCCACAACAGCCCCTTCTCTCCACCCTTCCTCTGTGTTCTCTGTGTCAAAGCTTTTCTACATCCTCTAGATCAAGCCTTTTACGAGAAAGATGCCCCTTCCTTTCGCGTGTGTTATAATACGGGCAAACGAGGTGCGATTTTTAAAAGGACTTTTTATGAGTGACTCGATTCGGGTGTTAATTGCGAAACCGGGCTTAGATGGACATGATCGCGGGGCAAAGGTGATCGCCCGCGCCTTACGCGACTCCGGCATGGAAGTGATCTACACCGGACTTCGCCAAACCCCAGAGATGATCGCGGAAGCCGCCTTACAAGAAGACGTAGACGTGGTTGGCCTTAGCATCTTAAGCGGCGCGCACATGACCCTTGTCCCCCGCATCCGCGAGGTGATGAACGCCCATGAATTAGCCGATGTCCCTCTGATTATCGGCGGGATCATCCCCGATGATGACAAGCCAAAATTAGCGGAATTAGGCGTGCAGGGCATTTTTGGCCCCGGCTCTAGCACCGAGGAGATCGCTGCCCATATCCGTAAAATCGTCAGTGATAAGCGGGGTCAAGCGATCGGATGATCGAGCTAGTACAGGCAGTTTTACAAGGTAGTCGGCGCGCCTTAGCACGCTTACTGACCGCAGTCGAAAATGGACAGGCCGATCCGGCACTCGCGGCCTTATTCCCCCACACGGGACGCGCTCAAGTGATCGGGATCACGGGCGCACCAGGGACGGGGAAAAGCTCACTGGTCAACGCGATCACCAAGGCCTACCGCGCCCAAGGCCTCCAAGTCGCGATCATCGCCGTTGATCCCACCAGCCCGTTTACCGGCGGTGCGATCCTTGGCGATCGCATTCGGATGCGCGATCATGCGGGGGATTCGGGCGTGTTTATCCGTAGCATGGCCACCCGTGGCAGCTTAGGCGGACTCGCCCGCGCTACCCGTGATGTGATCCGCGTCATGGATGCCGCCGGATTCGAGGTGATCCTCGTCGAAACGGTCGGGGCCGGTCAAAGTGAAGTAGACATCGCCCGCGCCGCACAAACGACTTTGGTGATCGAAGCACCGGGCTTAGGCGATGATGTGCAGGCGATCAAAGCGGGTATTTTAGAGATCGCCGATGTGTTAGTGGTCAATAAAGCGGATCGCCCCGGCGCAACCAACACCGTCCGCGCCCTGAAAGCGATGTTAGATTTGGGGCATCCCGCCTCACGCTCAGCGACCACACGTCATCACGGCCGCGTCATGACGGTAGAGCGCCACACGTTGGATCATGGAGATGAATCCGTCTGGATTCCGCCTGTGATCGAGACGATCGCGACCTCCGACTCGCCGGAGGGTAGCAAGGGGATCACCGAGTTATTAGAGACGATCCAAGCGCATCAAGCCTTTTTGGCCACAGGGGACACCCGCCGTAAACAAGAGCGTCAACGCTTAGAGATCGAATTATACGATCGCTTGCAACATGAATTTATGGAACGACTACGCCGGACGATCCCGCGGACAATGTTTGAGGATCTGCTTCAACGTATTCAAGCCCGGGAGATCGATCCCCAAGCGGCCGTCACTTTGTTATTAGACGCGCAATTGAGCGCAAGCGAGGGTTTATGATCGGCGCACCGTTACCGTTTGCCTTGACTATCGGCGGATTGACCTTCTTGTTAGGGGTGATCTGGGGCGGCCCCTTCATTGAGACTTTGCGCCGTCTGCGGATCGGCAAAAATATTCTCGTGGAATTGAGCGAAAGTCATCAGAAAAAACGCGGGACTCCCACTATGGGCGGCATCATGATTGTGATCCCCGCCTTAACGATTTGCGTGGCGGTCAACATTGTCAGCGTGATTCAACGCGGACAAGGGGCAAGTATTTTTTTGCCGTTGATCGTGATGTTCGGTTTCGCCATTTTAGGCATGATCGATGATTGGGCCGGCATTCAAAAATCGCGTGGGATCGAAGGGCAAGGCATCTCTGCCCGCGCCAAGTTGTTAGGACAATTGGTGCTATCGTTTGTGGCGGCGGGTGCGATCTCGCTTTACGGAGGGGGTTTTTCCTTCGCCAACCAAGTCACCTTACCGTTGATCGGCATTTCGATCCCGATCAGCCCGATCCTGTTTATCCCATTAACCGTGTTTATCATTGTGGCGACCTCCAACGCGATCAACTTCACCGACGGTTTAGACGGTTTAGCGGGCATCATCAGCGCCAGTGCCTTCGCGGCCTATGGAGTCATCGCCTTCATTCAAGAGCAGTATTTCATCACACAATTATGCTTTGTATTGGTGGGCGCATGTTTTGCGTTTTTATGGTTCAACGCGCATCCGGCACAATTATTCATGGGAGATACGGGGTCAATGGCCTTAGGGGCGACATTGGGCATTGTCTCGGTGATGACCGGACAATGGTTGCTTCTTCCGATTATTGCGATCGTCCCAGTATCGGAGACGTTGAGCGTGATTTTGCAGGTGAGCTACTTTAAATGGACGAAGGGGCAACGTCTGTTCTTGATGGCCCCCTTGCATCATCACTTTGAGAAAAGCGGGTGGAGCGAAACGCAAATCGTACAACGTTTTTGGCTAGTAGGCTTATTGAGTGCGATGATTGGAGTCGCCTTAGTGTTATTGTAAATCAACACTACAATCAACATTACTGTGCTACGATCCTCATTATAATAACCATGGAAGCGCGAGGGATCTGATGTTAAACCGAGTGTATTGGCATATTTCGGGGCGAGTGCAAGTCTGGCAGATGAGCGGTTTTATCTCATTAGAAGATGTAAGGGACGCTTATCAAATGGGTAAAAGCTTGATTTCTGACGAAGTTTCGCCTCTCAACAAACACATTATTGTTGATGCCTCTCACCGCGATTCGATCGATCTGCGCTTGTTTAACGCACGCACCCTCCAAGAGATTTTAGAGATCAACGATCGCTTTAGTCAACCCGGATGGATCATCGTGGTCGATCCGCACCCGAATAAGGTGATGCACTTTCTCTTGTTGACCATTTTGAAGATCGCCAAGGCACGTTTTCGGGTGTTCTCCACCTTTGACGAAGCCCTAGCATTTTTAACCAGTGTCGATTATACCTTAGTACAATTGCGTAAAGCAGCGCAAAAGGCAGATTATGTTTCTTGAAGGCGACCTTTTGAAGGGAAAACGAGTCTTGATCGTCGGATTTCAACGGCAAGGACAAGCGCTTGCCCGTTGGCTGCCTACGATCGGCGCACGTCCCCTTGTCACTGACCAAAAGACCGCAGAACAGCTTCAGGTCAATTTACAAGACTACCCGCAAACCCGCTTTTACCTTGGCGAAAATCCCGAAACCCTGTTAGATCAAACCGATCTGCTGTGTATTTCCGGTGGAGTCCCTTTAGATGCGCCGATTGTTGAAGCGGCCCTTGCGCGTCAGATCCCGATCACCAATGATGCACAATTGTTTGTCGATCGCTGCCCTGCTCCGATCATCGGTATCACCGGAAGCGCAGGCAAAACCACCACCACTACATTAGTTGGTGAGATGCTCAAACACAGTGGTTTTACCACATGGGTCGGAGGCAATATCGGCAATGTGCTGTTAGATGTGATGATCGGCATTCGTCCCGATCATCGTGTGGTGATGGAACTGTCTAGCTTTCAACTTGAATTGATGTTCTCTAGTCCCCAGATCGCGGCTGTGTTAAATATCACCCCGAATCACCTTGATCGCCATAAGACGATGCAAAATTATATCCGGGCCAAGGCGCGGATCGTCGCTTATCAACCCAAAGATGGAATCGCGATCTTAGGCCGCGATGATTGGGGATCACGCTTAGTCGAGACCGCCTGCGGGGGTCAGATCGCGTGGTTTAGCCGAAATGAGCTGGTCACCGACGGCGCATTTTTAGCGGGTTCGCGTCTCTTTGTGACCGGATTATGCAGTCCGACCGGAGATCCTGAATTTGTGTGTGAAGTCCACGAGATCCCGTTACGTGGTGAGCATAACATCTCCAATGTGTTAGCGGCGTGCGCGTTGGCCGGTGCGGCGGGGATCGAAGCGCCGACCATGGGAGAGGCGATCCGCGCTTTTAAGGCCGTGCCACACCGTTTAGAGACCGTGCGCCAACTAGACGGGATCACCTTTGTCAACGATAGCATCGCAACCGCGCCGGAACGGGTGGTCGCCGCCCTCAACAGTTACACGGAACCGATCGTGTTATTGGCCGGCGGGGTCGATAAAAAGCTTCCGTGGGATGAGATGATCGCGTTAGCGCTCACCAAAACTCGCCACATCATCGCTTTTGGCAAAGATGGTGATATTGTGGTAAACACCGTCCGCAAGTTAGGCGGTGGAGAAGGGCGCGTTACCCGTGTACAAACCCTTGATGAAGCGGTTCAACGGGCCGTGGAGGTCGCACAAACAGGCGATGTGGTCTTACTTTCGCCGGGGGGGACAAGTTTCGACGCATATCAAGACTTTGCTGCGCGTGGAGAACACTTTCGCCAATTGGTCAACGCGCTATAATTCTCAATATCGATTTATCATCGAAAGAACTGGCTTGACCTATGGCTGATCAATCACTTCCTCAATTTAACGATGAACCGCGTGCTGTGCTACCGATCCGGCGCTCACCTTCCGAGACGATCGCCCGCTCCGCAGAACAAACGCTGACTTTTTGGTCAACACTGGATAAACCCTTGTTGATCGTGGTCGGGATTCTGTTGGGTATCGGGATCATGATGGTCTACAGTACCACCTATGATTGGAGTTTCGCGGAATTTAACGACACAACCGTTAAGGTGATGGAACACATTCGCAACGTCTTGATCGGTCTATTTGCCGCTACTTCTATCGTGTTATTCAGCTATCGGCGTTTACGACGCTTTGCCGTGCTGATCTTATTGGTCGCGGTAAGCTTTTTGCTGGCCGTGTGGTTATTCGGGGATAACGTGTTAGGCGCACGCCGGGCCTTGATCGGCGGGCGGTTTCAACCAGGTGAATTTGCCGAATTAGCCATGATCATCTATATGTCCGCTTGGCTTGGCTCTAAAAACGCACGCATCCGCAGCATCACCTATGGGTTATTGCCGTTTTCGGTGTTGGTCGGTTTTATGGGTGGCTTGATGATGTTGCAACCCGACCTTAGCACCGCGATCACGATCGTGATCGTGTGTGGTGCGATGTTCTTCTTGGCCGGGGCGGATCTGCTGCAATTAGCCACGGTGAGCGCGGTCGCTTTCGGCGCGGGTGTGTTGATCCTCTCTAGCGGTGTGTTCAGTTATACCGAAGGCCGCGTGAGTTCGTTTCTAGCCGGCCTCACCGACATTAGTCAAGCCCATTCGCACACCTTTCAAGCTTATATCGCCTTCAGTAATGGCGGTTGGACAGGCCTCGGACTCGGCCAAAGCTTACAAAAGTTCACCGGATTGCCCGCCCCACACACCGATAGCATCTTCGCGGTGATCGGTGAAGAATTGGGGATCATCGGTGCATCCGTGGTGGTATTGCTCTATGTCCTATTTGTCGCACGCGGTTTTCAGATCGCCCAACGGGCGACCGATCCGTTCGGTGCATTGATGGCCGTCGGTGTGACACTTTGGGTCGTCACCAAGGCCATGTTAAACATCGCGGTGATGCTTGCACTTGTCCCGCCGACGGGTATCACCCTTCCCTTTATCAGTTTTGGCGGATCATCCTTAGTGACGATGCTGGTCGGAGTCGGATTGCTCTTAAGTGTCCAACGAGTCACCTTGATCAAAGAACACACACCCGAACGGAGAAACGATGTTGCCACGAATGTTGATCGCGGCCGGGGGGACAGGCGGTCACGTCTACCCCGCGCTGTCAGTAGCGGAAGCGATGCGGGATCGCTACGGAGCTAATGAAATCTACTTTGTGGGAACGGTGAACGGGTTTGAGCGGCCATTGGTCGAAAAATCTGGCTTTCCCGTGACGGGTTATGATGAAGTCCGTGCCGGCCCCTTGCATGGCGTTTCACCACTTCAGGCGGTGAAGAGCGTGATCCAACTGACTTTAGGCGTATTTCAAGCTTTTGGGGTGTTGCGTCGTCGTCAACCCCAAGTGATCCTCTCGACAGGGGGATGGGCGAGTTTTCCGATCGCGGTGGCCGCGTGGGTTTTACGGATTCCCTTGGTGATCTATTTGCCAGATATTGAACCGGGCTTAACGATCAAAGCGCTTAGCCCCTTTGCCACTAAAATCTGTGTCACCACGCCCGCCTCGGCACCCTTTTTCCCCGCGAAAAAGATGGTGGTCACCGGGTATCCATTGCGAAAAGGCTTGTTGGGGGCCCAACGTACCGATGGAATCGCCCATTTTGGGTTGGATCCAGCGCGTAAAACGATCTTGGTGATGGGCGGGAGTCGCGGATCACGTAGCATCAACACCGCGATCGTAGAGATCGCCCAAGAGATCATCGCCGCCGGCGCACAGATCATCCACATTACCGGAGAATTGGATAAAGAACGGGTGATCACGCATCCTCATTATCACCCTTACCCTTATCTACATCAGGAGATGGGACTCGCGTTGGCCGCATCGGATCTGGTGGTGTGTCGTGCTGGGGCCAGTGTTTTGGGTGAATTGCCCTTGTTCGGACTCGCCTCAATTCTAGTACCTTATCCGTATGTATGGCGCTATCAGAAGGTCAACGCCGATTATATGACCGATCACGGGGCCGCAATTTACTTAGATGATGCTAAAATGTCAGAGGGGTTACTGCCCATTTTGCGCGATCTGCTCCATAATCAGCAACAGTTGGCGCAAATGCAACAAAACGCCCGACGTTTGGCCGTGCCAGAGGCGGCCGATCATATTGTGCAGACCTTGATCGATGCAGGAGTAAACAGACTATGATGCAGCTTTCCGCGCTGTTATGGAGTATGGCGTTGATCTTCGGTTACATCGGCTTTCGCCGGGGTTGGAATAAAGAAGTGATCGCGATGTCGGGCATTATCCTTGCCCTGTTCGGATTATTTCAATTTGATGAGACTTTACGTCAAGTGATCCTTGCCAATATTCCACCGACACAAGTCTTTATCATCCAATCGCTGATCTTTGGGGTGATCGTATTTTTTGCCTATCAAACCCGTGCCTTGATCGGTTCAGAGGCGAGTCGCTCTCGTGGGGAAGGCGGACGCGATCAACTGCAAACGAACATCCTAGGCGCGATCGTCGGTTTTATCAACGGCTATTTGATCTGGGGTTCTTTGTGGTATTTTATGGAGATCAACGATTATCCACTCGCACCGTATATCCGCGCACCGCTTCCGAATACCTTTAGCGCGGTGAATGAAACTCAACTCCCGTTGTATCTTTTGGCAGGTGGGCCAGAAGGCAACGGCGATCTGTTAGCGGGCGCGGTGATTGTCTTGTTTGTGATCGTGTTGATCGTTATTTAATCCCACCGAAACCAGAGGTTTTTCATGATCGAACTCTACTCGTTAATGTGGGTGATCGCCGCCTTTACCGCGATTCTCGGTTTTCAACGGGGGTGGAATCGCGAAGTGATCGTGACGACCGGCTGCGTTTTGGGGATGTTCCTGCTGTTTCAATTAGATGCGCTTTTACGTGGCACGCTCTTAGCCAGTACCTCACGCGAACAGACCTTTTTTATCCAAGCCGGGATCTTTCTGCTGATTGTTTACGCCGCTTATCAGAACCCCTTAGGCGAAAGTGGCAATAGTGAGCGCGGCGGTGCGAATACCTCGAACATCCTCGGCGGGATCATGGGATTCGTCAATGGCTATTTGATCGGCGGGACATTGTGGTATTTCTTAGACATCAACGAATATCCGTTAGACCCGTTGATCATCGCGCCTAGCCTCAATTCCCCTAGCGCCATTTCTTTACAAACGATGCCGATGGTGGTCTTAAGCGGCGGGGTCGGTGGCAACGGCGATTTTTTGATCATCGCGGTGATCGGCCTGCTCTTATTGGTCATTCTCTCGATCGGGAGTTAGCTTAGGATCTTAGGATGGAATTTAAATCCGGTCAACATATTCATATCGTGGGCATTGGGGGATCTGGAATGTCCTCCATTGCGCGGATTCTCTTAGAGCGTGGTTTTACCGTATCGGGTTCGGATCGCACGCTCAACAGTTTAACCGATGCCCTAGCCCGTGACGGTGCGATCATCTATCAAGGTCACGCCGCCGAACAGATCAAAAACGCCGATCTTTTGTTGATCTCATCGGCGATCTACCACAATCCGGAAGTGATCGCCGCGGAAGAATTGGATCTTCCGGTTTATAAGCGTAAAGACATCCTCGCCTCCCTGATGCGTCAGCAACAAGTGATCGCCGTGGCCGGAACACATGGCAAAACCACCACCACCGCGTTGATCACCCACCTGTTACAAACTTGTGGACTCGATCCGAGTTATATCGTCGGTGGGATCATGGGCAACACCGGGACAAATGCCGGAGTCGGTCATGGCCGTGCCTTTGTGATCGAGGCCGATGAATACGACAATATGTATCATGGCTTGTGGCCCAATATCGCTTTGATCACCAGCATTGAATATGATCATCCGGATTTTTTCGCGTCTAAATTGGAATTGATGCAATCGTTCAACGATTTTGCGGCTCGCTTGCGCCATAGCGAGGATGTGCTGTTGGTGTGTGCCGATCACGATCAACCGATGCGCCTCTATCATGATCGCCAAGCGGCCGGCGGAGGCAGTCATACCTACGGATTGTCCTCAAACGCCCATTATCGCGGCGAAAATATCCGCATCGAAGCGGGTTACACCGTCTTTGATGTCTCTTGGGCGGTCTGGACGGATCGCGATGGTGAGCCGACCAAGTATATGTCACTGGGGACAGTGCGATCGCCGCTGTTAGGTCAACATAATGTGCAGAATGCCTTGGGCGCGTTGTGTGTGGCGAATCGCTTTTGTAATTTACCATTTGATCAAGTGGCCGCGGCCTTAACAGAATTTAAAGGCACAGAGCGGCGCTTTGAGTTGCGCGGTGAGATCGACGGCCTCACGGTGATCGATGATTATGCACATCATCCCACTGCGATCCGAGCGACCTTACAAGGGGCGCGCAGTCGCTATCCGAATCACCAATTATGCGCGGTCTGGCAACCTCATACTTATAGCCGCACCGAACAACTCTTAGATGATTACGCCACGGCCTTTAACGACGCGGATCAGGTGATCGTCACCGAGATCTACGCGGCGCGGGAAGTGTCACCGGCCAATGGCTTTAATGGATCGCAAGTCGCCCAACGCCTCCAACACCCCCGGACGTATTTCGCCGCCTCATTCGATCAAGCGGTGGATCAGCTTGTCCGGTCATTAGCGCGGCCGGCGGTGATCGTGATCATGAGCGCGGGGGATGCTCCCCAAATCGGCGAATTGTTATTCAATCAGTTGCAAACTTGAGGGGATCATCTTGGACAAGCTAAGCACCCGTACACCGCTCTTACAACACGTCCCTTTAGCCCGTTACACCGCGGCCCGCTTAGGGGGTAAGGCTGATTGGTTGTATCATGCCCGCGAGTCGATCGATGAACTGGTTGAAGTCGTGATGGCCGCGTGGAAAGCCGATCTTCCGGTGCGGGTGATCGGAGGGGGTGCGAATGTGTTGGTTTCGGATCACGGGGTGCGCGGGTTGGTGGTGATCAACGACATCAGTGAGATCAAGACGGGTGATTGGCACGATGGGCGCAACCTTTCGGCCACGGCCGGAGTCGGCTTGATCGCATTAGCGCGCAAATGTGCGACCTTAGGTTTATCCGGCCTTGAATGGGCGATCGGCGTGCCGGGGACGGTGGGCGGCGCGATTGTCAACAATGCAGGCGCTTATGGCAGTGATATGAGCCATAACGTCGCGGATGTGGTGGTTTTAGAAGCGGATCATGGCGTGCAATTGTATACCCGTGAGGATTTACAATTTAGCTACCGTCATTCGCTGTTAAAAGCGCGTCCGGATCGGCGTTTTATGGTGTTATTAGCCACATTTCAGATGACTCCCGATGATAGCGAAGCGATCCAAGCGCGGATGAATGCGTTCAACGCCTCGCGTAAACAGAGTCAACCGGCCGGTGCCAGTTTAGGCAGTATTTTTAAAAATCCGCCGGGCGATTACGCGGGCCGCCTGATCGAAGCGGCGGGACTCAAAGGGTATCAGATCGGCACGGCCCAAGTGTCCCCGATTCATGCCAATTTTTTTATCAATGGATCGGACGGTTGCGCGCAAGATTACTATCGCTTGATCCGCCATGTGCAAGCGGTGGTTTTGGATCAATTTGGTGTGGCTTTAGAGACTGAAATTGAGTTCATCGGGGTGTTTGAATAAAGTTTTAACGAGTCTGCCTTTGCGTCTCACCCCTTCACATTGTAAGATGATGGTATGGGTAAAGACAGGGCAGCATGACAATACGAGATCGTAGACGGGGAAAGGGTGAACGTGCGCCCGCGATATGGCGCGGTCAACATGCCCCACCACCAGACGAATTACAACACGGTGAACGTGAGACCGCGATCAATTGGCGCATTTTTAGCGCGTTGATCGTCGTCAGTCTCTCGTTGGTGTTGCTGTTATTTTTTATCAGCGATGCGTTTTATGTCCGGAGTATCTCGGTAGCGGGCTTAAATTATCTGCAACCGGATGAGATCTACCGTTGGGCCGATATTGCCGACGCGCATATCTTCCAACTGAATGAAGAAAGCGTGCGTCAATCGATTTTACGTTCCCCCGCGATCGCCGATGCTCAAGTGATGATCGCGTGGCCACCGGATAGCGTGCGAATCGCGATCACTGAACGCGAACCCGCGTTGCTTTGGGAACAAGACAATCAAGAATATTGGATCGATCTCCGGGGGCGGATTTTGATGACTCCCCCAATCGAACGCACCGATCTGTTACGGGTGCGCGTGATCGGTGATGCACCCGCGATCACTCCCGAAACGTTGATCGATGCCGATGTGATTAACGGTGCGTTGCAATTACGTGAACTGATTCCCAATACCAACCTTCTACGTTATGATCCCTATAATGGACTCGGTTTCGAGGATGCGCGGGGGTGGGATGCTTGGTTCGGTTCAGGGTTAGATATGCCAGTCAAGATTCTTGTGTATAAGTCGCTCACAGAAGACCTACAAGCAAAAGGCATCACCATGCAAGTGGTGAATGTGGTCGATCCTGATGCGCCTTATTATTGTTGTGTTGAGTAAGCGATCCTATGGAAAACGTGGTGATTGGTCTCGATGTTGGGACTCATAAAATCTGCACTATCGTCGGCCAAGTGCGCCGCGATGATATTTTTGTAATCGGCGTGGGCATTGAACCGAGTCGCGGCATGAGTCGCGGCATTGTGACCGATATGGCCGCGCTAAGCAAAGCGATTGCTGCTTCGGTGCATAAGGCCGAAAAAAGCAGCGGGTATCAGATCAAACGCGCTTTTGTCAGTGTGGCCGGTAGCCATATCGCCTCCGTCAACAGTCGGGGCGCGGTGGGAATCACGGGTCAACGGGGTGTAAACCTTGATGATCTGGAAAAAGCGATGGAGGCAGCGCGGGCGATCGCGATCCCCCATAATCGGGAGGTATTGCATGTCGTCCCTCGTAGCTATTCCTTAGACGGACAAAACCGCGTGCGTAGCCCGTTGGGGATGCACGGCTTTCGCTTAGAGGTAGAAGCGCACATCATCACCGCGTCATCTACCAGTGTCGCCAACCTTGAACAGTCCGTTGAGGCGGCAAATGTCTTGGTGGATCGTTTTATCCTCAACCCGTTAGCGGCGGGGGATGCGGTTCTCACCGAACAGGAACGCGAAGCCGGAGTCGTGGTGATCGACATCGGGGGCGGCACAACCGACCTTGCGATCTTCATTGAAGGCACGGTTTGGCACACCGCCGTCCTCGCGATCGGTGGCGATCTGGTGACCAGTGACATCACCTACTGGATGAATGTGCCATTTGACCTTGCCGAAGCGGTCAAGATCCAACGGGGCCACGCGCTGAAACGCGCCATTGACCCGTTAGAAACCTTTTTGGTTGAGCCGTTCGGAGATGGAATGCCGATTGAGGTCAAACGTGAAGAATTGGCTGATGTGATCGAAGCGCGAATCGAAGAGATCTTTGAAAAAGTCCAACAAGAGATCAAACGTTCCGGTTATGATGGGTTGTTACGGGCCGGCGCGGTGATCACGGGCGGTTGTTCCCAATTGCCCGGTGTGCGTGAAGTGGCCCAACGGGTTTTCGGGTTTCCGGTGCGCTTGGCAAAACCAGAGCGCCTTACCGGAATGGCGGATGTGCTACGCAACCCGTCGTATAGCACCAGTGTCGGTTTGTTGCGCTTGGGCCTTCAGATGGACACGCCTGCTCCCACAGAAGCGACTCCGATCACCACACCGCCCACCGCCAAGATCGGGCAGTTTTTAGGTAGCCTGTTTAAGCGTCTGCTCCCAGACGAGGATGAGAAGTAGAGAGCCGATTATGAATCGAACCAACGCGGATCAACTGTCAGGTGGTGTATTTTTTATCGGGTTAGCCCTAGTATTTCTAACAGGGTGGTGGTGGCCGGGGATCATGTTTGTGATCGGGGCGACGGCCCTCGCGCAAGCACTCGCTGAGGGACGGCGGTGGTATGCCGCGCAAGGCGCATTATGGTCCTTTGGGATCGGGGTTGTTTTTCTATTTGGATTTAGCCTCCCATTGTTGTTTCTATTGATCGGCGCGGGCATGATCTTCGGGTGGTGGTCACGCGATTCTTGGGATGATGAGGATGAAGAATATGATGACGAAAAACCGAAAAACATCAGCACCGAACAGCAATATCGGGTAGGGGATGACGGCGAACTGATCCCGTATGATGAAGATCCGAAACAACAACGCCGTTAACCCATGCGCTGCTTAATGCGCCCGTTCTTGTCAAAATACCTCCTGTCAGCGGGCGTGTTTGTGATCGGGTTAGCGCTATTGTCTTTAACAGGTTGGTGGTGGCCGGGCATTCTGTTTCTGTTCGGTGCAACCGCTTTCACCTATACCCTAGCTGAAAGGCGGCGTTGGTATGAGGCGCAATGGGCTTTATGTTTCATCGGGATCGGGATCATCTTCTGGTCTGGGCCGAGTCTCCCGTTGATCTTGATCATCTTAATCGGCGGGATCATCTTCTGGATATGGGCATCATGGCATTTGTTTGATGATGAAGAGGATTATGAATACCAACAACCGGACATTCGCATCAAACGCGAAGATCGCGTTGATGACGATGCGAAACAGTAGCGCCGTTATTCAGTCATCGCAAAAAAGTGTCCCACCCATGCTACGCACGCCAGTTCGCTCCCGATACATGGGTGAGGGTTAGGGTGGGGTTGGATGCAAGAAACTTTCCTGAGATGACTTCTATGCGCTTTTTAACGCAACCCAGCACCGTTCAATGGCGCGATCATCAGTGGCAATGGTCGCCTCACCTCAAACAGGGCCTCGTTTTTGCGGTCTTGATCGCGATCATCTGGTGGGGATTCGCGCTCTTGTTACGCAGCGCCAACCTACCGATCTTGATCTGGGATGATCAATTGGCCACATTCACCGTAGGCAACTTGGCTCGCCCTTATGATCAAGCGGGTTTTGTCAATCCGCCATGGACGATGTTTTTTCTGTGGCCGTTTAGCTTACCGCCGTTTGAGATCGCGGTGCTGCTGCAATTGATCGTCTTGTTTGTTGGGATTATCGGTGTGATCTTCAAGTTTGGTTCACCGCGTTCGGCACGCCTCGCCAGTTTGATCGTGTTAACCTCTCCGTTTGCCTTGGATAACGCGCTACAACTCAACATCGATTGGATTGTGGTCGTGAGCCTATTGTTGCCACCCGCCTATTGTGCGCCGCTCTTATTGACCAAGCCGCAAAACGCGATCGGCTATCTGTTAAGTTTTAAGTGGTCAGAGTGGGTGCGTTGGACATGGATCACGTTGGGGTTGATCCTCCTGTCGTTTGTCTTATGGGGCAATTGGCCGCTAGAGTGGTTAGAAAACTCTAACCAGAAATTGGTCGTTTGGCAGATCAATATCGCGCCGAATGCGTTTTTAGGGTATCCTCTGGCCGTAATCTTAGGGGTGATCGTCTTATTCTTTGCCTTGCGACGGCGCGATCCGGTGTTGAGTATCTTAGCGGGTATCTGTTTTGTGCCATATCTTGCCTCTTATAGCGCGATTTTGCCGTTTGCGCTGATCACGGTACGCCTACCCGCATTAGCTGCCGTGATCAGCGTCACAATCTGGTTTGTCGTGTTGGGACTTGTGTTATAAGATAGAGAAAGGGCAGCAAATATGGATGTTCAATACTTTCAGCAGTGGTTTCAGTATAATTTTTGGGCGAATCGGCAATTGTGGAAATGCGCCATGCAGCTTAGCGCCGAACAATTCGATCAACCCTTAGATTATTCGGTCGGGTCGATTCACAATCAACTCGCGCACATGATGGGAGTCGAAAGCTGGTGGATGCACTTTTTGGCCACAGATGAATTACGCTTTGTTGAAGATCACGATTATGATCAAGCGAGTCGACTCCGTGCCAAGTGGGATGAGGTGGAACACGAGATCCAAACCTACTTAACCCGCCTAACACCAATGGAATTAGAGCGTGAGGTACAACCAGCGTTTTTTGTGGAGTATGGAAATCCACCGGTGAAAGTGTGGCAAGCGATGATGCAGGTGTTGTATCACAGCATGGATCATCGCGCTCAAACTTTAGCCGGAATTGCCAAGTTAGGCGGCCCGACGTTTGAACAGGATTATCTCTATTATCTACAAGATCACCCACAAGCGTAGTACCAAAACGCTACGGTTCATCCAGTTGCGAATCTAGCGGATGTGCTTAGAATAAGGTGAAAGACGTGATATATTCACGTTTTAGGAAAGGATTTATTGAGTAACATGGATATGGATGGATTCAACCCGGTAGAAGGATTTGCACAAATTAAAGTCGTCGGAGTAGGCGGCGGCGGGGGCAACGCAGTAAACCGCATGATTAATGAGGGGTTGGGCGGTGTTGAATTCATCACCATCAATACCGATAATCAGGCGCTGATGTTGTCTAAGGCCAAGATGCGCGTTCGCATCGGTGAAAAACTCACGCGCGGATTAGGCGCGGGCGGCAACCCCGAAATCGGCCGTAAGGCCGCGGAGGAAAGTGCCGATGAATTGTATGATGTGTTACGCGGCGCAGACATGGTGTTCATTGCGAGTGGTATGGGCGGCGGCACCGGGACGGGTGCGGCCCCTGTCGTGGCTCAAATCGCTAAGGAATTAGGCGCACTCACGATCGGGGTTGTGACCAAACCCTTTACCTTTGAGGGGAGTCGTCGTCTCCAATATGCCGAACAGGGGATCGAAAACCTGAAAAGCCAAGTCGATACCTTGATCGTTATCCCTAACGATCGTTTGTTGCAAATTGCCGATAAACGTGCCAGTTTACAACAGGCCTTCTCATTAGCGGATGATGTCTTGCGTCAAGGTATTCAGGGCATTTCGGAATTGATCACCGTTCCCGCGCTGATCAATCTTGATTTTGCGGATGTTCGCACGATTATGTCGGAAGGCGGCGCGGCCTTAATGGCTGTCGGACGCGCTTCAGGGGATGATCGGGCGCGGCGGGCCGCTGAAATGGCGATCAGCAGTGGTTTATTGGATGTCACGATTGACGGCGCACGCGGTATCTTGTTTAACATCACCGGAGGCAGTGACCTTAGCTTGTTTGAGGTGAATGAAGCGGCCGCGATCATCAAAGAGAGCGCACATCCGGATGTGAACATGATCTTCGGCGCGCAAATTGACGACGGTATGGGCGACGAGGTGCGGATTACCGTGATTGCGACGGGTTTTGAGCAAAGCCGCGTTGCTTCGGCGCGCAAATTAGATCCACAACCCGCCCCCCGTCAACAACCGATAAATCATCAACGCCCGCTAACACATCAACAAGCGGTGCCACAACGTCCGGTGCCACAACAACCGGTGCAACCGCCACAACCTGCGACTCCGCCCCCCGCGCAATCGCAACCCCAACAACCCCCTCAACAAGCGGATTTTCCGCCCCGGGTTTATGAAGAAGACGACATCAACATGCCGGCCTTCTTACGCAAACGCCGTTAACGAGGATCAGATCAAGGGGTATCTAGCAAGACCAGATACCCCTTGTGTTTACGCTCACATTCGTTGAATGGCCCGCCGTGGTAAGGGGCGATGCAAGTGTTGATCTAAAAAGTCTGTGGCCATTTTGAGCGCTTGACGACTCAAATCGCGTTGCGCTTCAGTCAATTGATCCGAAAAAAACTCATGAGCTAAACCGTTGACCATTTCCACCCGATGTTTCACTGCGTCGGGAGATTGTGCTAATTCATCGCGCAAGCGGTGGATGATCGGCGGCGCGATATGCGGTTCAAGGCTGCCATAACAGGCGAAGATCGGGATCTTGCACTCGTTAAATTTGCCAAGGTTACGGTGTGGAAAGCCACTAAAAGCGACCACCGCCTCTAAATGTGGATGATGCAATGCGGCATCTAACGCCAGACTCCCGCCCATGCCTAATCCCACCACCCCGGTTTGTCGATTGGTCTGATGATGCCGTTCTACCACATCGATCGCGGTGTAGACCCGCATTCGCCCTTCGGTTTCATCTAATTTTTCGACCAAGGCCATCGCCTCTTTTGGCGTGTTAGCGGTCTGCTTGTCGAATAGATCCGGCACGATCACATAATATCCGGTTTGTGCGAAGTAATTCGCCAACCGCCGAATGATCCCCACCACACCCCACCAATCATGTAATAACACCAAGGCCGGGAACTTACCGCCCATTTGAGGATGCGCCCAATAAGCTGGAACTTTTTTGCCGTTTTCTAGAACAATCTCGATATAACCACTGTTGATCGAATACTCAACGTGTTTCGGATCGTAGATCGGCATGAGACTGTCCTTTCGCGTTGTGAAATGACCTCATTATATCAGATCACGGGATGAAGCATGTAACTTTGACAGATATACGGATCAAGTTCCGCTTCTGTTCCAAGCACTTTGGCCACCTCTGCATTCACGGTCAATAACAATGTGCGATACCCTTCCCGATGCGCCCAATCGCGGATCGCGGTCAACAATTGCCCGGTGAGCGGCTTGGGCGACCACAGATAAATATCGGCATTGCGTGGCGTATACGCTTGTTGTTGACAGCACAAAAAAGCCTCTTGTCCCGACGCGCTGATCTGAAGGCGATGTGTGCGTTGTTGGTGGATCTCCGGCAAGATCTCCCAAACCCGATTCCACAACATCTCCCAGTGATAGGTCGCATTTTCGCTCCGTCCGACCGTCATCATCCAACCATCGATCTGAGCCGCGTTGCTATTGCCGTGTTCGTTGACTTTATAAAAGCCTTGTCCGGTTTTGGCCGCTAAGCTATAACGTTGCACTTGCGCGATCGGTTTTGTTGAGGGGGGGAGCGCCCCGATCGCGCTGGCGGTGATCAAACATTGTGTTTGACGATAAATCTCACGGATCAAGTCCGCGGTGATCTCGCTTTCGCCTAAGCGATGGACGACATGCACATGATCGCCAAAAGGCGCGGGTTCACTGCCCGGATACGCTTCCACATAACCGACGATCGCGCCGTCTTGTTCGGCGACCCATGCCAAACCCGTCCCCCGTAACAAGCGGCTCAGATGAATAGCAGCGGTTTCGATGCTCATCCACGCACCACCATGCGTCCACCGTTGATACAGCGTCAATTGGGCATAGGGCAAACTTTCGACTTGACCTTGTGGAGTCAAACGTTGCCATACCGGAATCCGCGCTTGAAACAAGCGTGCGATCGGATCAGTGTCATCTAAACGGGCGGGACGAAAGTGCATCAAGTTTTATCCTTAGTCGAGTCGAGTCGATCGCGCAAATTTCAGCATGATGTGATGATCAATAGATCGCGTAAATTTCGTCAAGTTCGGCCCGCAAATTCAAATAATGTTTGTAGCGTTTGACGCTGATCGCGCCTTCTTTGACCGCTTTTCGCACCGCACAGCCCGGTTCATCCCGATGCGCGCAATCCCCAAAGCGACACTTGACGATATACGGCCCAAAGTCCACAAAGTAAGCATCTAATTCTTCTGGTTCAACATCCCATAGGGTCAAATAACGCATCCCCGGCGTATCTGCTAAATACCCGCCGACATCCAACTTGACTAACAGACTATCGCGGGTGGTATGCACGCCTTCTTGAGCATAACCGCTCACCTGTTTGACCGACCGCGCTAAATTCGGTTGAATCCGGTTGAGTAAGCTGCTTTTACCCACCCCAGACGGGCCGGTACATGTGGAGATCTTGTCTTTGAGGATGTTTTGGAGTTCTTGGATGCCCGTGTTTAAAAACGCACTGGTATATAACACGGTGTAATTCATCCGCTCATACGGCGCAAATTTGGTGGCAATCTCACGAGGATCTTCTAAATCGACCTTGTTCACCACGATCACGCTGTCTAATTCAGCTTTCTCCGCCGCAGCCAATAAACGATCCAACATCATCAGATCGGGGCTAGGTTGCGCGGCCGCGAGGACAAAAATCGCTTGATCGGCATTCGCAATGATCACCTGTTCGCGTAAGGGTTCACCCCCGCCGCGATTGCCTTCAGTTCGCACCGCCCGCGAAAGCACCGTATGACGGTCTTCGACCGATTCGATCACGCCTTTGTCGCCGTCTTCGTCGTCATGCAGAATGGTGATGGTAACCCGGTCGCCGATCGCCGCCACATCGGACGATTGCGCCTCTTCTAATAACCGCCCGCGCAAACGACACATATAGATCGTGCCGTCTGCCACTTCTACCCAAAAAAAACCACTCTGCTCTTTGACCACTAATCCAGCTTCTGGCAAAGGCGATACTCCTTGATTGGCTATTGCGTAAATAAAATTGGCGTGCTATGTCTAAGCCGCTACCTCTATTATAGCCAAAAATCAAGGCCGGTGAGCATTAGAAGATATGACCAATCGCGATTAGGATCACAAACATCAACCCATAACCCACTTCTTGTACCCCGATCACCTTGGCCGGGCGCGCTTTACGCCATGCCGATAAGCCTACCACGCATCGCACGGTCAAGACGGCCATCGCGATCAACACCGTCCAGATCAAGATCCCCGTCCCAACCGCGATCGCAAACAACCCGAAACCGATCCCGTGCGCGATGATCGGCAGATCGCGTCGGATCGTCTCACCGCGTTCTAAGCGCAATCGGGCGCGCACATAAAACACCGCGCCAATCCCCTTCACCGCTAAGGCAAACCAGAGCGCTAAAGCGATGATCCCTGGCCATCCCTGAATCAAGGTGAAAATGGTGACGATCACACCGGGGACACTGGCACCGATCACCTCGGCCCGGAGATCGCGGCCCTGATAGCGTAGATCATCGTACAATTGCCAAGCGATCAACGGGAGCGCGATCAACAAGGGCCATAACACCGTCCAGGCGACTCCGGTCAAGAGAAAACCGAGTCCGGCGATCAACGCGATCCCGCCATAGATCAGGATAAACCGACGGGCGATCCACGTTCGGGGGACATGACGATGCGCGATGCGGTCTTTGAGCCACACTTTGAGCGGTTGACGCAATAAAAACAGCGCTAAGGCGGTGATGCTCAACATGACACCGGCCGCACTAGGCGCGATCATCAACCCCAACACGATCGGCTCACCGATAAATCCCCAACCCCCATGTTCGGTAGGAAGTGCGATCGTGCGCCAGCGTATCAACTTGGTTTTCATCTGTACATCCTTTAAACGCAACAGCGACCCCCACATTTGGATCGCTGTTGCCTACCACTACCATCACATTCGTTTTGTTCGCAACGCGGATCAATGTCCTGCGTCGTTCACCATCTCATCACTATGGAACACCGCGGGGTTATCAGCGCCGTCCACATACAAGAACCCAACTAACCCACGCTCTAAGCGGCTTAACGCATGATCCACGAGGATATAACGCCCCGGCACTTCTAGCGCAAATTCCACCATGGTTGCGCCCCCCGGTGCGACTGTCGTCGTCTGCACATCGGTGAGCGGCGGCGCGGTAATCGACGCTTGATCATACACGCGGTCAAAAATTTCGCCGATCACATGGAAAGAAGAGGTCGCATTCGGCCCACCGACCCCAAAGTAAATCCGTACCGTTTCGCCGACTTCGGCGCGCAGGGCAAATTCATCTTGAGCCAAACCACCGGCCGCGCCATTGAATACGTAAAATTCGGGGTCTTCATCCAACATTTTCTCATGGCTAAAGTCTAAGTGTCCAGTCGTGCCGAAAGGTTGTTCGGTGTAGATCTCGCCTTGCATCACGTAAAATTCACGATCCACCGTGGGTAAACCGCCGGCCGGTTCAACCAAGATCAAGCCATACATGCCAGAGGTGATGTGATGCGCTACGCTAGGAGTCGCGCAATGATACACATACAAGCCCGGTTGCAACGCTTGGAACGTGAATGATGTTTCACCGCCCGGCATCGTTTGTGTATAAACCGCGCCACCGCCCGGCCCCGTCACCGAATGCAGATCGATCGAGTGTGGCAGTTGACTATCGCTTTGATTGGCAAGGTAAATTTCGACGGTATCCCCTTCACGAACGCGAAGCATCGGCCCCGGTACTTGTCCGTCAAACGTCATATACCGATAAGTGCTACCATCTGCCAAGATCCCATTGACTTCTACCGCGTTGAGGTCAAAGCGCACGGTTTGCGGCCCGCGATCCCCTACAGAGGGCGGCACATCGGCCGGATTTCGCACGATCGACACCGCATCAGCAATCGCCGGGGCTGCTGTAGTTTCCGCAGCTGGTACAGCGGCGGTGTAATCGCCCGCAGGTTGCGATTCTTCGGTTCCAACGGTGGTCGTTTCACTGGCGATCACCCGAAACACGCCTTTCATGCCGATGTCACGATGCCCAGGGATCGAACAATAATACTCAAAGTCCCCTGCTTGTGAGGCCACAAATTCTAACACGACCGTTTGTTCATCGGCGTTCATTTCGCCTGTATACGCACCAAATTCATCGATCTTGAGGTCATGTAAAACCGGATCGCCGTTGATCACGGTAAGACGCACCGTATCCCCTTGATTCACCACCAATTCCGGATTGACCACCCCATCGATCGCACCACCGACCCCCACAAATGCCATTGCCGGAGTCCCGCCGATTACCATGCGTAGGGTAAATTCAACGGTTTGGGCTTGCGCGCTCACGGTCTCGTTATGAGGATGCGCTTGGGCGCGGGCAACCGCAGTTTGCTCTTGCGCGTCTACGGTGATCAATTCGATCCGAATTGGCAGTAACGCTAATACCAAGAATGTGATAGCGCCCACCACAACCGCCACAAAATTAGAACTAAGCTGCTTACTCATGATTTTCCCTCTTTCAATGGATCAATATTAATAACTAGGTAGGGCAATTCGATCGACTCGGTGGGACAGAGTTCCTCACAGCACGCACAATAGATACATTGAGCAGGAGACAATAAAGCGACCTTATCATCGCGCCATCCCAGCGCCCCAGTCGGGCAACTGAGGATACACGCGCCGCACCCAATGCAACGCTCCCCCGTAATCAATGGAAACCATTCCCCGTCCATCTCATCGCCTCTTTCCTATGACTTACTTTGATGGTAGTGGCAAAGGGAAGCAGTGTATTTAAGCTGGCTTAAGTTGACCCAGTGTTGTGAAATTTGTCACAGTGAAGGAATGACATTCGTCTATAGCAAAGCAATGGAGCGGAGTTGTGCCTCGTTGATGATCTCAATGCGATGACGATTAAAGCGGATCGCACCTAGGGTTTCTAATTCCTTCAACACCACACTGATTGTTTGAGGGGTGGTATTCAGATAGGCGGCGATACTGGTTCGTGTCACTCCCGGCCCACTCAATTGAGGATCATTCGATTGTTTAAGGAGAAAACGCGCTAATCGCACCGTCACCGAATACAGCGCGAGGTCTTCGATCTGCCCGACTAAGGTGCGTACTCGCTTGGCTAACATCTGGATCACGCGCAAGGCAACCGACGGATTCCGTAGCAAGACCTGATGAATCGCATCCGACGGCACTAACCACACCTCCACGCTTTCGCTGAGTGCGCCTGCGTTGGCGGGATTATCGCCGCGATCTAACGCGCCGATGTCGTTAAAGGTATTACCCGGGCCGCAAAAGCGTAAAATGTGTTCGTTTCCGGCGGCACTCAACTTAAAGATTTTGACTCGCCCTGTTTCGACGATCCATAACCCTTGCGCGGGTTCACCTTCTAAAAACAGCACCTCACCCGCCTGAAAACGTTGTAAGGTCATCTGTTCACTCATATACTGAAAATCATCGGTGCTGATCCCTTCAAAATAGGGAATCATCCGCAAGTAATCCGTATTCATCCGACTCCTAACGCTAAAGCAAACCCAAACACCCATCATCCGACAGGTGTTTTACAGGCTATTTTAGCGTTAAATTTAGCGCGATTACACCTATTGTTCTGGAACTTCGATCCCATAAACACTGACTGAATCACTCGGAGCAAAGTAATAACTGTTGAAACCAATGCCTGCTTTTAAGAGGCAAACGGGAACGTTAGGATAATTGATGCGGATCAAAGTCAGGCGGTGTTGACCAGGTTCTAAGTTGCTTAGATCAACCGTTACCGGAAGATCGGTGTTGATCGTCCCCGGATTCACCGCGCCATAAAACGTCATTTGATCCGGTTGCACGGGAACTTGTTGATCGTTCAAGAGCATCATCAACGCCACAGTTTGATGATCGTGATTGGTAGAATTACTTGTCCCGCCGTAACCAAAGTGGATCTCAAATGATAGTTCATCGTGCGCTTGAAGATAAACATCAAAACCGGCCCATGTCTCGAGCGCATCGTTCAAAGTTACATTCAAGGTAATCCCGTTTTGGCTTCCCCTAAGATGTTCTAAGTCCACCTGTGGCATCACACGATATTCGCGTTCCATCGGTGGATGATAGCCTGCAAGCAATGTGACTCGTTGGACATAATTAGAATTTATACCATAACGCTGTAGAGGTGCATCTTCAACCCCGATCACCAATAACTCATGCGTGCCAGAAGGTAAAGGCGGAAGTTGCATGGTAAAACGACCTTGCTCTTTTGGCCCCAAGGTGATCGCTTTGAACGCGGTATCTTCCGGTACATCGACAAACACATCGGTTAGCTGAATTTGATTTAGGAAAACGTAGTATCGGATCGTGATCGGAGTCACGTCCTCTGGTGCATGGTGATACACACGATATTCCCCTTGGAAGGGGACATCGGCTTCGACACGCGCTGTCCGATCCCCAACTAATTCGATAAAATTTGAGAAACTATCCACCTCAATGTTGTATGCGACCCCTTGATCAAATGGGGGATCGGCAATCGACTCATCAAATGTCGCAGGTTGAAACATCCCCGGTGGGGGTTCATAAAAATCACAGAATCCGGTGTTCGGACTAGGGGTGATCTCAAGTTGTGAAAACGGGTCACTAATCGTGACCCATTCAGAAGTAGGTGTGGGTTCTTGTGAAATCGTTGGATGTTCACGAAATAACATCCACCCTAATCCTATAAAACTGATCAAAAGCAACAAGCTCGCAAAGCTACGGGTTATAAACTTCATCTAACAAAACCCCTCTGACGTAAAGCGTAGGTCGTCAATGACTTATTCCATTTCGGTTAAAATTATACATTGAATTTTAGTCTTTTATTCTGAAATTAAAAGAAATATTTCAATGAATTAAGATAAAAACTCAAAGAATGAGAAAAAAGCACCATTTGTAAATTAATTAAATAGTATACAGGCTGTAAATAGATGAATGTTGTACCCCACCGATCCACATACCCGCTTGACACCCTTGTATGAACCTTTATAATCTAATCTTGATTCGATTAAATTTAACCCTAATCAAGGATGATGCTCAGTGGCGCGTAAACCTGCTGACCAATCCGTTAACCGAGAAGACATCTTACTGGCCGCCGCAGAGGTATTACGGCGCAATGGCTATGAGGCGACCACCATGAAAGACATCGCCGCCCAAGTTAACCTCACCGCCGCCAGTTTATATCATCATTTCACCAACAAAGACTCGTTGCTCTTGGCTGTCTTAGAAGGCGGTTTAGAGCAGGTGATCGAACAAATGGAGCCGATCCTCGCCTCTGAACAAAGTTGCGCGTTCAAACTCCGTCAAATGATCCGCGTGCATATCACCTCACTGACTGAAAATACGGCGGTGGGTGCGGCCATGGTGTTTGAAGTGCGCCCGTTAATGGCGTTTCGCCCCCCACCCCGCAATGGCAATCAATTTGATGCCGAAGCAGCCGAAGATTTTATCCGTCGACGTGATACCTTTTTCGCCCGCCGTGACTATTTTGAAAACTTGTTTCGGCGCGTCGTGCGTGAGGGAGTCGATCGTGGCGAATTTCAAACCGAAAACGCGACGATCTTGGTAAAAACGATGCTTGGGGCGCATAATTGGGTCGCGATCTGGTATCGCGAGACCGGCCCGCTCACAGGTGAACAGATCGCCACCTTGATCGCCGATACTTTTTTACGTTCATTGCAACCTAAAGGATAAAAAATGCACTTATTACAAGATAAAGTCGCCTTGATCACCGGAAGCGGACGCGGGATCGGTGCAGCAACCGCCAAGTTATTCGCGCAACATGGCGCAAAAGTGATCGTGAACGATCTTGATCCCGCCCCTGCGGAAGAAACCGCGCATCAGATTATTCAAGCAGGCGGACAAGCGATCGCCGTGGCCGCCGATGTCACCGACGCGGGTGGGATCGAGGAATTGGTCGGTCAAACCGTGCAGGCCTATCAAGGGATCGATATTCTGGTCAATAATGCGGGTTATACTTGGGACGGCATGGCGCACAAGATGAGTGAGGATCAATGGAACGCGATGTTAGCGATCCACCTTACCGCGCCGTTTAAGCTGATCCAAGCGACCATGCCCTACATGCGCGAGGCGGCCAAGCGCGAAAAAGAGACCCTTGGCGCACCCAAAGCGCGTAAGATCATCAATGTCAGTAGCACCAGTGGCACTCGTGGCAATGTGGGACAACTCAATTATGCGGCCGGCAAAGCGGGCATTATCGGCCTGACTAAAACACTCTCCAAAGAATGGGGCCTGTTTAATATTCAGGTGAACGCGGTCGCTTTTGGGTTTATCGAAACGCGCCTCACCCAAGCGGATGAACAAGGGGACTTCACCGAACGCCAAGGCCGTCAGATCAAGTTAGGAATCCCGGATCAAATGCGACAAATGGCGTTTATGATGATCCCGATGGGCCGGGCAGGCACTCCCGAAGAAGCGGCCGGCGCATTGCTCTTTTTCGCCAGCCCGCTCTCGGATTATGTATCGGGCCAAGTGTTAGAGGTGACGGGCGGACTCTAAGGTGTTCCCGTTAATACGGGGGTGATCGTGGCGCGTGGAAACACCGGAATCGGCTCACGCAATAAACGATTCGGAGTCGGTGTGGCCGTCAAAGAGCGACGTAAGATCACCCCCCACAATTCTTCTAACAGCGACGCGGTGGCTTGTGGTGTCAGAAATTGATAGGCTTGTTCTTCATTTTCCGCTACGATAAACGTGCCGCTTTCCTTACAAATTTCCAGATAAGCACCGACCGTCATCGCGGTTTCCCATTTGTAGACCCCCGGCGCAGCATCAATCCCAAACAAGATCTCATTCGGAGTCCCCCCCGCCATGTTGAGTAACGCCCGTTGTCCTTGCGGCGGCGTGATCCAAAGTTGGATCGTGGCTTCTGGCAGCGTCGTTTCCAAGATCAGAAAAATCCCATATCGACTTAGGATCGCTCGGCCATCCAACTGTAACAGGTTGTTGGTGAGCGTCTCACACACCTGACTCTCGGTTAATGTGGCGGTGGCCGTCGGTGTAAATGACGGCAACGGGGTTAACGTGATCGTCGGAGTCAGCGTTGGTGTAAACAGTGGCGGCAGCGTCGGCGCTAAACGGGTGAGCGGAGGTGGACGCGGGGTGACAGGTGTGCGTGTAGCGGTAAACATGGGGGTGGGATCAGGCGCACACGCCGTGAGCAGGATCACCCCCATCCAAAACGCAAAGATCCGTTTTAACCAGCGTAAATACAAAAGAACAGCTCCCCCTTTTAGGCCGGATCTCCGAGTCGGCGTTCCGTGCCGGTCAATAAACGTTGGATGTTTTCGCGAAACCGCAACACGATCAACGCCCCAGAAAATACCGAGTAATATACAAATTCCGACGGCATTTGTCGCTGTAAAGTCAGCACCATCACCGAGGATAACGAAAGTGAGAACATCACCAACACCCCCAACGACATATAGCGCGTCACCGCCACGATCGCGGTAGAGATCGCGAACACGATCACAATCGTCTGAAACGGCGCAACAAATAATAGCGTGCCAAAGGCTGTAGCGGCCCCTTTGCCCCCGCGAATTTGTCCCGTAAGCAGTGTAGCAAACAATGACCAATTATGCCCGATGATCGCCACCAATGCCGAGATCGTGGTCGCCGCCGGGATATTATGCTCCATGATCCGTTGCGAGATCAAAACGGCCGCAATGCCTTTAATGCTATCAAAAAACCAGACGATCGCCCCCCAACGCCATCCCAGAGAGCGTGCAACATTGGTCGCTCCCATGTTGCCACTTCCAATCGCAAAAATATCGATCTCTTGCGTTTTGGCGATCAAGTAAGCCGTCGGAATCGATCCTAATAAGTAACTGATCACCACCACCAATAAAACATTCACCGTATATTGATCCATGTCCCCTTACCCACTTCCTCCCCAACACCCGCCTTGTAAAATCACTGTTAAATGAAGATAACACACTTTAAACTTAAAAAGGTACGGTGACATGAGAAGGATGCGCTTGATCCACCCGATTCACCCCTATATCCGATTAGACCTGACCATTTCCTGAATTTAATGGTACGGTTAAAATCATGAAAACGGCATACCAATTTTTTAATGAGCGAGTGATCCTTTCAAGATGAAACTCTTAAAGCGCTTCTTGTGGTTCTGCCTCTTAAGTTATGGGATCGCGATCGCCACACCGATCACCCACAGCCAAGAGGTGGTCAGCGATCTCTTAGGGCGGATCAACACCCTACGCAGTTCACTTGGCCTAAATCCGTATACCCTCAACGGCTCACTCACCTCCGCCGCGCAAAGTCACGCGCAATGGATGGCCAACACCGGATCAGTTAGCCACACCCAACCCGACGGATCAACCCCGACCACACGAGCCGCGGCCGCAGGGTATGTCTCTAGTTTTGTCAGTGAAAATATCTACGCCGGAACCAATGCCACGGCTAACGATGCGTGGAACTTTTGGATCAATTCGCCGATCCATTATCGTGGCCTCACCAACGCCGGTTACACCGAGATCGGCATCGGTTATGCGACGACCAGCTGGGGGCGTGCCTTTGTCTTGGTCTTCGGTAGCCCCGGTAATCCGTATGTCGCACCCCGTAATTCATCCAGCGGGGGATCAAGCGGTAACACGGGCCGGGCAGCCCCGCCCCCCTCATTTGTGGTTGGCCGCGATAACTACGGTAACATCATGCACGAAGTCCAACCCGGCCATGATCTCGGCACGATCGCTTTATTGTATGGCTACACTTGGGACGATCTGCCTTATATCCGTGAGATCAATGGCCTCACAGAAGAAGAAGGGCGTTTACTTGCGATCGGCGGGATCATCTTGATCCCACCCTTTGACGGCACCTATACCCCAACCGCGCTGCCGGAAGGCTATCCCACCCTGACTCCAACGCTTGATCCCAACTTTCAGCCAAGCCCTACGCCGACATTTGATCTGATGTCACAATTGTTCGTGGCCAGTGCCACGATCGCCGCCCCACCTCCTACCATGACATCGACCCTACCGACGGCACGCATCAGAACAGCGGTGCAAGTTCCCACCTTAGACAGCAGCCCAACGCTTACGCCAGCAACAGCCCTCATCACAGACTCCACCGCGATCGCCGCTTTACCAACCGTGAGTGAACCGATCACCGTGTCTGTACCACGCACAACGGGTTTATCGCCTTGGTTGATTGTGGCGATTCTCGCACAAGTGACTTTAGTCACCGTGGCCAGTATCGAATTTTACCGTCGCAATCGTCGTTAGATCGCCGTCACCAAGATCGGCCGATCTTTGGTGATGACGATTGTATGTTCATATTGGGCCGCAAACGTGCCATCGATCGTCTTGAGTGTCCATCCATCGCGATCGGTGTAGATCTTGCCTTTACCCATACACAAAAACGGCTCAATCGTCATTACCAAGCCTTCATGCAACGGAAAGCGCGCTTTCGGGTGATAAAAATTCGGGATGTTGCGCGGTTCTTCATGCAACCCGCGTCCGATTCCATGCCCGCCCAATTCCCGGATCAAGCTATAACCGCCGCGTTTAGCTTCCGATTCGATCGCTTTACCGATCACATTGATCGGACTTCCACTCCGTGCCACATCGATCGCCTTATCAAGTGCGACACGGGTAAAATCACACAAACGCTGTTTCACCGGATCGATCGGCGGCACAATGAATGATGCGCCCGTATCCGCAAAATAACCCTCAAGTTCAGCCGACACATCAATGTTCACCATATCCCCCGCTTGTACCACCCGATCGCCGGGGATGCCATGTGCCACTTCATCATTGATGCTGATGCACGTTGCGCCGGGGAATTTATACGTCACAATCGGCGCAGAACGCGCTCCGTGTTTTTCCAAAAAGTCCGCCCCAAGCCGATCTAATTCGCGGGTGGTGATCCCAGGTTCAAGATGTCGGGCGATATACTGCACAGTTAAGCCGCAGATCCGCCCAATTTTCATAAGTTTAACTAAATCATGCTCTGATTCGATCGTCATACAACGCTCCTAGTGAATGAATGTGAAAAACGTCTTTAAACAAATTCTCAATACAAATAGATGAGATTCTCAACAAAACCAGTTGACGCGCACTTGGGATCGCGATTATAGTAGATATATAGATAGTTTACATGGAACGATAGTGAAATTGTATGCCATTACACAAGATGTCCCTAGAAGGCGATGTGTTTTTCGCGAAAGCCGTTGGCTACCTTGATAACATGGATGGACGTATGTGGGCCAATGCGCTCCAAAACCATGTCGGCGGCCATTTGCTTCCGATGGCGGCGATTGTCGATATGACCGAAGTCGATCGCATTTGCCCCACTGTTACCAAGATTATCTCGGAATCGATCAAGCTTAGCAATTTACGTGGGATCGCGATCGTGATTAACCCGACGATGGCCTCACAAAACGCCCGCGTGATCGATAAACTCAGCGAAATGTCTGGCGTGAGCATGTTCTCATCCATGGACGATGCCCGCCGTTATGCCAATAACCGCCTAACCCTGTTGGTCGGATCAAGTCTACAAGGTGCTGCCTCTTTTACCGCGTTTGCGATGGCCGGTTTTTAAGCGTCCCGTTGCGGGAGCTGAAATTGGCCGATCGTATTTGCTGTCAATGGATAGACGTTGATCACCGCGTTTAGGTTTAATCTCCCGTAAAGATGCGGAAACAGCTCATTTTTCGG
Source organism: Anaerolineae bacterium (assembly GCA_025454525.1). Classification (GTDB taxonomy): domain Bacteria; phylum Chloroflexota; class Anaerolineae; order Aggregatilineales; family Phototrophicaceae; genus JALOOG01. The sequence continues at coordinate 29,728 of JALOOG010000002.1, forward strand.
CGCGTCTGTTTCGCCCTGCATATTCGGTGATTCGTATTTTAAAGGTTGCGTAAGTTGTTCTTCAATTACCTCTAATAACACCAAATCGGTTTGCCCAACATAAAATTGGTTAGCCACGCGCAATACCTGTTCCCATGTCGAAAAATGGATAAAACCTTCGCTCTCCAAAGAAGCACTCTGGTAAAAGCCCTCTGTTTGTGCCGCATCCCACCTTGAACGCGACGTAATGTGATAGATCATAGCGCTGACTTCTCTAACCCGAATCATCCAAAACAAAAGGCAGGGATCCCCTGCCTTTTTGATCTTAGAGCATGACATTTTAACCGTCAACGGTTAATCAAGCAGCGTTTCGGGTTCTAACGCCAACAATTCTTCTTCAAAAAAGACCGGAGAGGTCACAATCCGGCGGACGGGACATTTCCGCATGATCTCCATGATCCGTGTGCGTTGCTCATCGTCCAATTGACCCTTCAGGCTGACCTGTTCAATAATCCGATGGACAAACCGCGCATCCCCTTGATACCCCGGATAATCTTCAGCCGCCACCCGCTCAATATCTAATTCGACCGCGATCTCATCTAAGGGCCATCCCTTGCGCGTGGCGTACATTTTGCCAGTCATGGCCATACATGCCCCCAACGCGCCTAAGAACAGTTCTTCAGGGGTCATGGAGCGATCCGTACCACCATCTGCAATCGGCGCATCTGCCAGCACCACATGCGAACGGGCTTGAATCACCGCTTGGTATCCGTTGTCAATGCGAACGCTGGTCTTATCCATGGAATATCCTTTATTTCAGCTAAAAAAATGCCCTAAACGTTATCTTTTTTTGACGCACCCACCCAACCTAAACTTACGTCTATTAAAATGGACCTATTGAAATTGAAATGGATCTATTGAAATGGATCTATTCAACTGGAATCTTCAAGCCTATAATCGCGCCTTTGTGCGTTTAGGTACAATCTTCCTGATCTTCCTGATCGGTTCAAGGAGCATCCTTTGTCCACCCTACTGTCTGCTGTTTATATGTTTTGTGCCTTATGCTTGGCGCTTTACACCGGATCGCAATTGTTGTTGATCGTGTTATATCTGCGTCACCGTCACGAACATCCACAACTGCCACAGATGACAGCTTACCCGAAAGTCGCGATACAACTCCCGCTCTATAACGAGAAATTTGTGGTTGAACCGCTATTAGACGCGATCGCTCAATTGGATTACCCGCGTGATCGCTTGATCGTGCAGGTCTTAGACGACTCGACCGATGAAACGATCGCGATCGTGGCGCATAAAGTGGCGCAATTACAAGCCTTTGGACTCAATATTGAACACATTCAACGGGAACATCGTGTCGGTTATAAGGCGGGGGCGATGGCCTATGGCCTCACCCTATTAGACGATGTGGAATTTATCGCGATCTTTGACGCGGACTTTTTACCCCCAAGCAACTTTCTTAAACAGACGATCCCACATTTTTCCACCAATCCCAAGTTAGCGATCGTACAAACCCGTTGGGGACACACCAACGTCAACGCCAATTGGCTGACTTCAGCCCAATCCTTAGCGATCGATGCTCATTTTGTGGTTGAACAAAAAGCGCGCAACGGGGGCGGCCTGCTGTTAACATTTAATGGCACGGGCGGCGTATGGCGTAAACAAGCGATCATCGACTCCGGCGGATGGTCAGCGTCTACACTCACCGAAGACCTTGACCTCAGCTATCGCGCTCAAATTCGGGGTTGGCAATACCTCTATTTACCGGAGATCGTCGTCCCCGGTGAGATCCCTCCGGTGATGATGGCCTATAAACGTCAACAGGCCCGTTGGGCGCAAGGCACGAATCAATGTTTGATCAAGTTATTCGGCCCCGTATGGCGGAGTTCACTCACCTTAGGACAAAAGTTGATGGCCACCCAACACCTTGTCCAATATCTTCCCCATTCTTTTATGCTCTTGCTGCTCCTGCTCACCCCGATCATGATCTTGATGGGCGCGTTCCAAAACTTGCCGTTAGCTTGGATGGGTTTACTCGGTGTCGTGCCACCGATCATGCACCTGTTCGCACAAACCAAGTTACATCAAGACCACTGGGTCAAACGCATCCTTTATTTTCCGGTGCTGATGATCATCGGCACGGGGATCATGTGGAATAATGTGCGGGCCGCCTTTAATGCCTTCAAGACCGCCTTTACCCATGCTGAAAGCGAATTTAAACGCACCCCCAAATTCGGCAAAGGCCATCAGACCCATAGCTACAAACTCCGTGCCGATTGGTCACGTTATGTCGAATTAGCACTCGCGATCTACGCGATCTGGGGTTTAGTCGTCGCGTTACAACTTCATCCGACCGTTGCGCCCTATATGGCCTTATACGCGATCTCATTTACCATTGTCTTTGGTTGGGATTTTTACGATCGTTGGCAATTGCAACGCCAAGCGGACGCTGAAACCCCCGCCAGTGAGATCACTACCGTGTCAATGCCGATCGTCGAAGCCTTTCCCACGTTGGATGAGGCATTAGAACTAGAGCCGATCGCCGAAGAAAAGGTGTTTAGCTAGACGGTTTTCAGCGCTTTCAGCGTTATACTAGATCAAGATCAAGGTAACGTTGATAACGTTGATAAGGAAATGTGAGATGAAAACCGTCCTATTCCTTGCAGTGGTAGTAGGGGTGTTGTTATGGTGGGTGTCTAGCACCCTGATCCAACAACCCCCGATCACCCCAGATCCCCTAGCACGCCCCTATGTGGGCATTTTTTACCGCGAAACCGACGCGGGCCTTGAAATCACCCAAGTAATGCCCTTAAGCCCCGCCGCCGAGGCCGATCTACGGGTAGGAGATGTGATCCTCACCGCAGATGGCCAACCCGTTAGCGCCGAAAGCCTTGCCCAACAGATTCAATCAAAAGCGATCGGTGAGACCCTGCTTTTTGGCATCCTGCGTGAAGGTCAACCCCTACAAATTCCGGTGATCGTAGCGGCTGCGCCGAATCCGATGCGACCACAGCCACAAGTCCCCTTGATGCCCACCTTCGATCCCACGACTCCGCCTAGTTTAGGGGTATTTCTCCGGACTAGCCCAGACGGTCAAGGTGTGATCATCCTTGAAGTTGAACCCGATTCGATCGCGTCCGAGGCCGGACTCCAAGTTGGCGATGTGATCCGTGAAGTTAACGGTATGCCGATCACCCATGCGACCGAAGCGAGAGACTTGATCCGCGATGCAACCGGCGTGATCCTCTTGAAAATCCAACGTGGGGAGCAGATTTTTAACATCGGTGTCACCCTGATACCTTCCGATCAAGGCCGTCAGATCCGTATCCCTCCACCCATCCGCACCCCCATTCCCACCACGATCGAATTTGATACGTTAGGGATCACCGTTGCGCCTGTGCCACAAGGTCTCCAGATCAACAGTTTGATGAGCGATTCGCCCGCCGAACGCGCCGGATTGAACATGCGTGACATCATCATCGCGATCGACGGGGTGACGACCCTCACCAATTCAACACTTCGGGCCGAATTATTGGACAAACTAGGCACAGGGACTTTCACGATCACCGTGATCCGCAATGGCGAAACCTTAGATCTAACGGTTGAGGCCTTAGAATTTCCCCTACCCCGATTCGTTGAGCCGCCCGTGATTACAGGCGCGGTGATCTATCTAGAGGAGGTGGGGATCTGGGAAGTGCAGCCCATCAACCAAACCAATCCGTTTTATCAGGCCGGTTTACGACAAGGCGATCGCATCACCCTGATCAATGGCGAAAGCTTCGAGCGCGCTCAATTCGGCGCATTCATGCGGCGAGTCTTGGCTGGTGAGACCTTTACCTTGACCGCTGAACGTGGCGATCGAACCTTAGAATTTTCAGCGATCGGACACGAAGTGATGTTGGAATTATTGACCATCGCCCGACCGACACGCCTGATCATTCCACGGACTCCACGACCCTAAAAGCGATCGGGGCGCGCTTGATCGTCCGCGCCCCGATTTTACCTCTAGCGTACCGTAAACGTACACGTCCCGGTCTCACTTGTGCGATCGGTTCCGGGGCCAAAGTCGTTATACCCGTCGGTGATGCGATTCTGCCAAGTCACATTGTAGGTGATCACATTTTGACCCGCAGGCAGCGGATCGCTACGGATAAACCAATAGACATGATAATTCCCATCACCTTCTAAGCGGATTGAACTGGTGTATTGTTGCCAATTTTCGATTAAATCACCGTTGACTCGCACCTCATAGACCGCGTTATCGAGGTGAGTTTGGGCTTGTTCACGGGTGCGGGCATACCATGTCCAAAATACATCGATCGTCGATCCGGCCGCTAAATTGCGCGGGGCCGGCGATCCGAACACCGGATTGTCACAATACGCCAACACATCCACCCCTTGCTGTAGGCTACCTCCGCCACTTGATGTCCCGGCCGGCGTGGGTACCGGACTTCCCGGCGCGGGTGTGACTTGCAACGTCGGATTGATGTTGGTCGGAACTTGAATACCCCCGGCTAAGGCCGTCGCCGTCAAGAACGCATTTTGAAACATACTGGTGGTATCGATCGTTGGCACTCCCAAAGTTTGAGTCGGCCCACCGGTCGGGGTGATCGTTGGGATCGCGGTCGGGGGAGTCGCCGTAACCGCGATACTCGGGGGAGTCGCGGTGATCGTGCCACCCCCTAAGATCGCAGTGGGAAACGGTGTCCCCAGTGCCAACGCGGTGAAGTCCGGTGAGAGCGTCAACGTCGGAAAACCCGTTGGAGTCGGGTCAACGCGCACCAATCGCGCCGATACCCACCCTTCCCGCCCATCATCCAAGCGGATATTAAACCAATTGGTATCGGGACTCGTGCCAAGGATCAACACCCCCGTCCCAGGATCCAACGCGATGATCCCCCGAAAATCAACCCCCGGCCCTTCCCGCACATTTACCGTTTGCAACGATGCAATGATTCCGGTGATCGGTGGAGTCGCGGTCAAGGTTGGGGTGTTGGAAGGAGTCGGCGGGATCGGAGTCAAAGACGGCGTATAGGTAAAGGTGGGCAATGGAGTCAGCGTTAAGAAGCGGGTGGCCGTTTGACGGGGGGTGATGCTAATCAGCGACACCAATTCTAAGGTTGGCGGCGCGGTGGGCGTTTGACCTTGAGGAGTACACGCACTCAAAGCCAATAGCCCCGCAAGTCCCACCAATAGGATCTTTTGCAATTTTTGTATGATCATTGACAGCACACTCAACCTCACAGAAAATAAGCCTTTAGCGACAGCACAAGCAAAGGAGCGCGCAATTAAACTCCTCGTCTTTTTAACGATCCTCGTACTGGCATTTGGACGCGAGTCCCCTATTGTGATCACGCCCAACGTGCCGCTTACCCTACGCTTGGACGGCGTTGCGCCTTCCATCTTATCATACGATGCGCCGAATGCCGAAACGATCAGCATCACCGTCCGCGCCCTTGACCCGATCGATCCCGTCTTAGAGATCCTCACCCCCAACGATCACCGACTCGCCTATAACGACGATTCCTTGGGACAAGTGGACGGGTTAAGCTTTTCCGATGCAGCTGTGACCCGTTTAGCGTTACCGGCCGCCGGCCGTTATCAGATCCGCGTCAACAGCTTCAACGGGGTTTCGGTGGGACAAGTAGAGGTGATCTTGACCACCCCCTCCGCCTTTGATGTCACCGAAAGCGACGACGCACGCTTGATCCAATTACCACCTGATCACCCCGTCCGTTATCTGGTGGATGCACAATCCGGCGATCAAATCACCTTCACGGCCTATGCCCCCGGACTCGATCCGATCGTGCGCTTGTATGATCTCAACGGCACGATGATCGCCGTCAATGATGATCACGGGTCAACTGATACCACTCTGAACACCCTTGACGCACGTTTAACCGTCACCATCCCCGCGAGTGGTCAATATACGTTAGAAGTGGCGGATTTTTTAGGCCGCGCTGGCCCAATCCGACTCACAGAAAGCCGTTAACCCGATACCACTGATAGGTTTCACGTAAGCTATCACCCATGTCCACTTGGGGCGGCCCAAATGCCGCCCATGTTTTGGCCGGATTAAAGTAGACTTTGCGCCCACCCAACCGAATTTGATCCGCGTCTACCGGGGTGGTGATCCCAACGCGCCGTAACAGCGTGGCCACTTGTGCCATCGGCTCTAACAACACATCGGGTACAGTCAACATCGGCCGCCCTACACCCACCGTATCGGCGATCATCGTAAACCAGTCATGATAGGAATAATTGGCCGCACTCAAGATGTAACGCTCTCCACAGCGCCCAGACTCTGCGGCCGCGATCTGCCAACGCGCCACATCACGCACATCAACCACCGCGATCCCACCAGAGGTCAACGGGGTGAGTCGCCCATATGCCTTGATCTGGGTGATAAAGCTACCAGAGATCATGTTGAGATCCCCCGCGCCCATCACCACCACCGGATTCACAGTCACCACGTCTTGACCCATGCCGATCGCATCCGTCACCACGCGCTCCGCTAACACCTTGCTATAACCATACGGAAAATGAGCCGGCCGCAAGTTGAACGCATCACTTTCATCGGATGGTTCACCGTTGGGACGTAATCCGATCGCGGCCGCGCTACTGGTGAAGATCACCCGTTGTACACCTGCCTCCCGCGCCGCGCTCAAAACCCGTCGTGTCCCTTCCACATTGGCTTCAAACATGCGCGTTTGCTCAGAACGCCAATAATCGGCGATCGCCGCGATATGAAACACCCAATCGCATCCAGCACAGGCCGCCCGGAGCGCCTCCTCATCCAAAATATCCCCTAAAGCCGATTCGTAAGCGAGTCCGGTCAACGCCGATAATTTGGAGGACGGGCGATGCAATACCCGCACCGAATGTCCCGCCGCCACCAAGGCCCGCGCCACTTGTGATCCAATAAACCCCGTTCCACCCGTTACCAACGCCTTCACATCACTTGCTCCTGTGTTAACCGATGCTCACATGCGTCACCGGCAAATTGAAGATCTCCTTAAACGCTTGCCATTGTAACGCGATCACCTCACGCCCTAACAAATAACTGTACCAATGCCAACGGACGCGCTGTGACGGCACTGGATACGAATAATGCGCGATCGCTTGATCCTCAAAGATCCAACTTGCGCGGAGCATGTGAAACGCATCGGTGATCAATAACGCTTGTTGCCAACCGTTGGCTTGTAAGATCGCTTTGCTGTTGATCGCGTTTTCTTCGGTGCTACGGCTTTGATCTTCTAGGTAGATCGCGGTCTCCGGCACACCGTTTTCGATCAAGATCTCACGGCACACACTGGCCTCGCTGTGACGTTGCTGTTCGGATCGTCCCCCCGTACATAAGATCGCGGGCGCTCGATCTGCTTGCCAGGCTTCGGCCGCCCATAACGTGCGCCGATACAACGCATCCCCCGCCGATCCATCGCGCCGTAAACCCGATCCCAAGACGATGATCACATCCGCAGTTTGATCTTCCCGTTGTTGGCCAAAATGATGCGCCCGAAGCGCCAATCCCACCGAGATCAACATCCACACCCCGATCATGATCAGAAACAAGCGAGTGATCGGTTTGAGTCGTTTCCACATGAGCATTTACCCTTATTCATCCACACTATGGCGATTATAAAAGCCTTTCAGTTGCCTTGTGGAGTGCCGATCTCCGCGATTTCGTATAAAATTTCGCGTTACGTCTACTTGATTCTTTGGGCATTTTTGTTTAGAGTTTACAGTAGCGATTGATGTAATTGTTTCCTAACGGTTGATCAACAATAATCCGCAGTTATCAGCGGTGGGACGACGTGCCGTCGTTTTTTAAAGATACCTTTGTATTTGATCCGGTCTTATCCCGGACATTGATCGATTACCAGTGTATTCAAGGCGAGTGTCAGGGTAAGGCACCACCTCACATCGTATCAACTGCGGACGATCCGCCGTAGGTCATTTTGCGTTTTATTCTTAGGACTGCGGCTTTCAGGATACTACATGGGCGTGATTACCGCGCTAGAGATCCAAAAACGGAACCAAGAGCGCGTCAATGTGTTTATTGATCAAGAGTTTGCCTTTAGCCTTAATCTGCTAGAGGCGGCCCGCCTCCGAAAGGGGCAAACCCTTTCCGAACCAGAGATCGCCTCCTTACGCGCTGATGATGCCGTCGTCAAAGCGTATGAAAGCGCGATCCGTTTTTTAGCGCACCGCCCCCGAAGTACCGCCGAAGTCCGTCGCAATCTAGAGTCAAAATCAATCGACGACCCGGAGATTGAGCAGGTGATCGCTCGTTTGACGGCCAACCGTTATTTAGATGATGAGGCCTTCGCCCGCTTTTGGGTGGAAAACCGCCTCAACTTTAAACCGCTTGGCCACACCGCTTTACGCTATGAACTCCGGCAAAAAGGGATCGCGGATACCCTAATCGACACTATCTTAAGCGAGTTGGATTTGACCGAAAGCGCCTATCGCGCCGCTAAATCCCAGATCCGTCGCTTAAAGGGCTTAGATGCGCGCACCCTTAGAAACAAACTTGGCAACTTTCTAAAACGGCGCGGCTTTAGTTATGCCGTGATCGAAGACGTAATTCTGCGTCTCCAAGATGAAGATGACGTAGATCGTTAGGTTGCCAATTCCTTAACCGACACAGAGCTACACCTAACGCAGAAAGGAGGTGAGCGGCGCTAAAGGTCTTTTTGCGCCGCTGCCCACAATGTTTGACAATCCGATTGTTTTTTTGCTCTTTGAGATCGTGCTGATCCTAGTGGCCGGCAGCGTCGGGGCTTGGGTCTTTAAATCGATCCAAGATAACCGTGCGAAAAATCGTTTGACCTTGGCTGAAGCCGAAGCCCAAACGATCATTGCCAACGCCACCGAAAAATCCGCTGAATTGCTTCGGAGCGGCGAGGAAAAGCTCAAACTCGCCCGCGATGAGATCGACGATACCTTGAACCGTCGTCGCCGTGAATTAGACAAAGAAGAAGAACGCTTACAGGCCCGCCGTGAAGACCTCGATAAACGCCTTGATCGTCTGGAAAAGCGGGAACAGAACCTCAATAAACGCCAAAGCAACCTTGATAAGCGCGAAAATGAGCTAAAACGCGCCGAAACCGAACGCCTAGAAGAACTGCAAAAGATCGCACAATTGACGATCGATGAGGCCCGCGTACAAGTCTTGGCTGCTGCCGAACAAGACTCCCGTAATGACATGGCCCGGATCATCCGTCAAGTGGAGGCCGAAGCCCGTGAAGAAGCCGACTCCCGCGCCCGTGATGTGATCGCCTTGGCCGTACAACGACTCGCTTCAGAGCATGTGAGCGAGATCGCGGTCAGCGTCGTCCCCTTGCCTAGTGATGAAATGAAGGGACGGATCATCGGGCGGAGCGGGCGCAACATCCGCGCCTTTGAGATCGCTACCGGAGTCGATGTCGTGGTAGATGATACCCCTGAAGCCGTCACGATCAGCAGTTTCGATCCCGTCCGACGGGAAGTAGCCCGCCGTGCGATGGAAAAACTGGTGATGGATGGGCGTATCCACCCCGCCCGCATCGAAAAATTGGTAGAAGATGCCCGCGCCGAAGTCGAAAGCATTATTCGGGAAGAGGGCGAACGCGCCGCTTATGAAACCGGTGTCCACGCCTTGCACCCAGAGATCATCAAACTCTTAGGCCGCCTCAAATTCCGCACCAGCTACGGGCAGAATCAGCACTCGCACGCCATCGAAACCGCGCACATCGCGGGCATGATCGCCGCTGAATTAGGCGCAAATGTCGATATTGCCAAGGCCGGCGGCCTGCTCCATGACATCGGCAAAGCGATCGATCATGAAGTGGAAGGCACTCACGCACTGATCGGCGCAGATTTTGCCAAGCGCTACGGCATCAACACCAAAGTGATCAACTGCATCGCCAGTCATCATCATGAAGTCGAACAAGAATGCGTGGAGGCCTATATCGTCGAGGCCGCCGATGCGATCTCTGGAGCGCGTCCGGGAGCGCGCCGCGAAAGCCTCGAAACCTACATCAAGCGCGTCAAAACGCTAGAAGAGATCGCGACTGGCTTCGAGGGCGTAGAACAGAGCTACGCGCTGCAAGCTGGCCGTGAAGTACGGATTATTGTGCGTCCCGAAACAATTGATGACCTCGCCGCATTACGTTTGGCCCGCGATATCGCCCGTCAAATTGAAGAAACGATGCAATACCCCGGCCAGATCAAAGTGCATGTGATCCGCGAAACCCGTGCCGTAGATTACGCTAAATAACCCATTTTTTTCGCCATGATTTCATCAACAGGAAGCCGATCATATCGCTCCCTGTTTTTGATTCCCTCCTAAACGGCGGACGTGGCAGCGGCAGAAGGAAACAAATTTTTTTTCGGCGACAGCGGCAACGTGGTTAGAGAGATCGTAAGATTCAATGGGTGGCGCTCAAAAAGCAACGCCTCAAAATCAGCAACCACAGATTGAACCGGCTTTTCATTAGATACGCCTTTCGCGTGAGATCGGTCGTGTGAGATAGAGAATAGCACAAGTGATCGAAAAAATCGTAACATTTGTCCACTTTTTAGCCTTGTCAACCGCTTACCCCCCAATAATTGGGGATCTCAAACCTCTGCCGATGTTGTACTCTATGACCAGATGTGTATTTTGGGTCAAACAGTCAAAGGAGTCGATCATGTATGAGCGACAGCGAACCCAAGCGTAACGAAGACCGACAGCGTAAGATCCTACAAGCTGCGGATGAATTGATCTCCTACTACGGTTATGACAAGACCACCATGAGCGACATCGCGCAAAAAGCGGGGATCTCTAAAGGCGCGCTGTATCTGCACTTTGATAGCAAAGAAGCCTTGTTTGAGGCGTTGTTGTTAGATCAATCGGAGCGCGTGTTAGATGACACGATCGCACGCATTGAAGCCGATCCCAATGGCGGATCATTTTTCGCGCTGTATTCGCACATGCTCACGGCGGCCGCACATAACCCATTCGTGCGGGCGCTGATGTCCCAAAATCGCCGCATTTTAGGCGATTACGTGCAACAGTTGGTCAATTCACCTCTGTATGAGCAGACTCGCGGCACGCGGATCGAAATGATCCAACAATTGCAGGCCAAAGGCATGATCCGTAACGATGTGCCGCCGCAAATGGTGATGTACTTTTTAAACTTGATTCGGCAAGGACTCGCGCAAGGCGATGCGCTTCTTTCAAAAGAGGACATCCCGCCCTTAGAGACCTTCGCACCGATTTTAGCGGAATTTTTAACCCGGGCCTTGGCACCGCCCGACTCGAATGGCGGTGAAATGGGCAAACAAACGATCCGTCATTTCTTAGAAATGTCACGGACGCAACTCAAGACGTTTCAACAACACAAAAAATAGGAATCCTCAGGGAAACCCTATGCCTAGTGCATCCCGCCATGTTCAGCGGGCATCCTATAAGGAGTAAACATCATGAATGAGGTCATCATTCAAACCGAACAGCTTAGCAAACGTTATGGCGCACAATTGGCCTTAAATCAACTCAATTTATCGGTGCAACGGGGCGAAATTTTTGGCTATCTCGGCCCCAACGGAGCGGGTAAAACCACCACGATCCGGATCTTGCTAGATCTGATCCGCCCTTCACAAGGCAAAGCGACGATCTTCGGCCTGAATAGCCAAGCCGATAGTGTGGCCCTTCATCACCGAATCGGCTTCATGCCCGGTGAGTTGAACCTGTGGCCGAATCAATTGGGCCGCAACATCGTGCGTTACATGGCTTCTGTGCGTGGCAATGTGGACATGCGCTATGTCGGTGAACTCGTCGAACGGCTACAGCTAGACCTCAATAAGCGTATGCGTGATTATTCGACGGGCAATAAACGCAAACTTGGCTTGATCTTAGCGCTGATGCACAAGCCGGATCTCTTGATTTTAGATGAACCCACTAGCGGGCTTGATCCGTTGATGCAGCAGATCTTTAACGAGTTGATGCGTGAATGTCGTGAAGCGGGCCGCACCGTGTTTTTGTCCTCACATCTTTTGAGTGAGGTACAAGCGATCTGTGATCGGGTGGGGATCTTACGCGGCGGTGAGTTAAAGGCCGTCGAAACCGTGTCGAAACTGACTCATGCCGATTTCCGCTGGGTGACGATCGAATTTCGTGATCGTCCGATGCTCTCTAACTTAGGCACGATCGCCGGTGTACAAGACCTGACCGTGAACGATCATACCGTGAAATTACGCTTATTCGGTGATTTTGATCCGCTCTTACGTGCGGTGAGCGATCAATACGTGGTTAACCTTAAAATCAATGAACCGACTCTTGAAGAAATTTTCCTTGCGTTTTATGGCGAACAACGCCAATTAGTCTAACGGTGGAGGGACAACATCATGGCTGTTTTAATTGAAACCTTACGTCGTCATTGGCGCGGTGCGCTCATGTGGAGCTTGGGCCTCACGTTTTATAGCGTGTATACTGTCATGTTTATTCCGGATCTGGCCGGCTTACAGGCCTTGTTAGAAGTGTTTGAGAGTTTTCCCACCGGACTGTTACAGGTCTTCGGGTTTACGGACATCAGCACTTTAGCGACCCCTGAAGGCTTTTTAGGGATCAACATGGTCTATACCCTTGTCTTGTTATCGGTTTACGCGGTTTTTGCGGGCTTATCGTTAACCGCTAATGAAGAAGACAGCGGAGTGATGGATATGGTCTTAGCCCTGCCCTTGCATCGTTATCAGGTGATTGTGGAAAAGTTCATCGCCTACACGCTATTACTAGTGGTGATTGGTCTCGCTTGTGGTATCGGCACAATCATCGGGGATCAATTAAATCCTAACGTCACCTTTGACCCGATCAACCTGTTGATCGGCAACCTCAACGTCATACCAAGTGCCATGCTGATCGTAGCATTCACAGGGTTCATCGGTACTTTGGTGCGGCGGCGTAACACGGCGGCGGCGATTGCGGGCTTGTTTATCGCGTTTAGCTTCTTGGCAGATAACTTCGCACGCGGGGTCGATCATCCGGTTGCACAAACGGTACGCACCTTCTCGTTTTTCCGATATGCTGATCTGGGCAATGTCTTACTCACCGGGGTGGTGATCAGCTCCCTATTGGTCTTGTTGATCGCTACTGCGGTCTTGGTTGGTAGCGCGGTGTTCTTGTTCCAACGGCGTGACATCGCGGTATAAACAACCTTCTTAATGGGTTAGTATCATCGGATGCTAACCCATGGATTCTCCTTCTAGACTTTGCAACTTGTATCACAAATGGTAGGATCACCGCGCTTATCATGTTACCCATTTACCTTTTCAGGAGGATCTATGCTTAAAAAATCCTTCGTGTTCGGACTCCTCTCCGTGATCGGTCTGTTGCTGTTGACCGCTTGCGGCGGCAGTCCAGCACCGACCGCCACGACTATCCCCGAAGCGGATGAAACCGAATTAGCCGTTGTCCCCACCGTTAACCTCGATGTCACCCGTGAGGCGGGCGCAAATGAACCCGATGCGACGGCGGATGCCCTAGCAACGGCCGAAGCGACCGCAGAGGCGACTCCCGAAGTTCCCACCGGCCCCACAATCTTAGACATCTTGGCGACTCAAGAGGATCTCACGGTGGTGTATGCCGCCATTCAAGCGGCAGGTTTAGCGGCGGTATTAGACGGCCCCGGCACGTTTACCCTGTTCGCACCTAGCAATGAGGCCTTTAGCGCCGCATTGACCACACTAGAATTAGATGTAGAGACGCTATTCCGCGATACGGATACGCTCACCAATATCCTACTCTACCACGTCACCCCGTTGACCTATCGTGCGGCCGATTTATCGACCACAGAGATCGCCACTGTACAAGGGGCCTCGATCCGTGTTACCGTGAATACAGACGGCAGCGTACTGTTAAATGAAGTCGTCACCGTCTCCACCCTTCGGGACATCGAAGGCAGTAACGGCGTGATCCATGTGATCGAAGGCGTGTTACTCCCACCGGAACCCGAAGCGACTCCGGAAGCGACGGCCGAAGCAACATCAGAATCAGCGGCGACTCCTGAACCCACGGCCGAAGCAACCGCGGACGGCGCATAACAACTTGGTTAGAAGTTGATCGATGTTCCGTTTATTTTAGACAAAATTGTTGAGGATGATTGGGGTAAAACTTACGCATCAGATCACAATTTGAGGGATAATCGGCACTTTTTTAGGGGATTGTGACCATTTTCAATCTGTCAATTGTTCATTTTTCACAATTGTACACCCTACTTTTCATGATCCTATTGGTTTGCAAGTTTGCAGACTAATGGTACTATTTTACCGGATTCACTCCAAGTGATTACAACCTTTCCACTCTAGAGGAGGAAATATGCAAAGAAAATTTTTGGTATTTGTCTTATTGACGCTGATCGGCTCTGTGTTTCTAGCCGCTTGTGCGACCGGAGAAGAACCGACAGCTACGCCACGTCCCACCAACACCGCGACCACCGTTCCTACAGAAGAAGCCACGGCTGAAGCTTCTGTGGCAACGGAAGAAGCGACGATGGAAATGACCGTGGAAGCGGAAATGACCATGGAAGCGACGATGGAAGCCACCATGGAAATGACCGAAGAAGCCGCTGCCCGCACTGCTGAACCGGCCGTTGCTGCCACCGAAGAAGCCACCATGGAAATGACCGAAGAAGCCACTATGGAAGCGGTCATGACTGAAGAAGCCACCATGGAAGCGACGATGGAAGCCACTATGGAAATGACTATGGAAGCGACGATGGAAGCCACCATGGAAATGACCATGGAAGCGACGATGGAAGCCACCATGGAAATGACCGAAGAAGCCACTATGGAAGCGGTCATGACTGAAGAAGCGACCATGGAAGCCACCCCTGATATGGCGATGACTCCAGAAGCCGCTACGACCGAAGAAGCCACACCTGACATGGTGATGACTCCAGAGGCTGCTGCGACGGAAGAAACCGTCAACTTGGCCGGCACGATCGAATCGGTCTGCTTGATCACCGACGTTGGTAGCATTGACGACGGCACCTTCAACCAACTCGCTTATAACGGGATGGTGCGTGCCGCGGAAGACTTCAACCTCGAAGACAAATACATCGAAACCCAAAACCAAGCGGATTACACCAACAACATCCAAACCTGCATCGATGAAGGCTACGACGCGATCATCACCGTCGGCTTCTTGATCACCGATGCGACCTTAGAAGCCGCCCAAAATAACCCCAGCGTCTACTTCATCGGCGTGGATCAAGGGTATGCGGATGCACCGGACAACCTCGTCGGTATCCAATTCCGTGAAGATCAAGCGGGCTTCCTCGCCGGCGTGATGGCCGGGTTGCTCACCGAAAGCAATGTGGTCGGTGGTGTGTACGGGGTCGATATTCCCGCCGTGATCAAGTTCCGTAACGGCTTTGAACAAGGCGTGCGTTTCGTGAATCCCGAAGCGCGGATCTTGGGTGTGTACATCGGTAGCTTTGTCGCTTCAGCAGAAGGCGCGGACGCAGCCGATAACTTCATCGGCGAAGGCGCGGACGTGATCTTCGGCGCGGGCGGTCAAACCGGATCCGGCGCGATCTTACGTGCGGCCGAACGCGGTGTGAAAGTGATCGGCGTGGATCAAGACGAATTTTTCACCACCTTCGGGCGTGGTGCGACCCCCGGCGCGGAAAACTTAGTGACCAGCGCGATCAAACGGGTGGACGAAGGTATCTATCAAATGTTGAACGCGCTAAGCGTGGGTGAATACGGTTGGCCGGTAGACGGCGACTACATCATGGACGCGGTGGTGGATGGTGTCGGGTTCGCTCCGGCCAATGCCGCCACGGTGCCGGAAGATGTCACCGCCCGCGTGCAAGAAGTGTTTGAAGCGCTCAAGACCGGTGAACTCACCACGGGTGTAGACCCGATCAGCGGTGAACTGCTTGAACCGATGGAAGCTCCAGAAGAAGCGGCTACGGAAGAAATGGAAATGACTCCAGAAGCCACCATGGAAGCAACCCCAGAAGCCACTGCACGTCCCTAAGCTTTAACAAAAACGGGTTCTCGCTTTGAGAACCCGTTTTTTAACCTTGATTTAGCTAGGACGTGGCGGCGGTGTCACCCCCGCTTTGGTCAATTCAGCATCGATCAACAGGATAAACACGTTGATCGGTTGCGCCCCACTGATAAACCGTCCGTTGATGAAAAACGCCGGAGTCGCCGAAACCCCTAACGAGTCCCCGTCTAATAGATCCAATTGAATTTCTTCAATTTTAGCCGGATCGCCCATGCAACTGGTAAACGTAGTCACATCCATGCCTAATTCATCCGCAAAGCCGTTATACGCCTCTTGTGAGCGGGCGCGGGGGTTGGCAAAGATCAAGTTATGAAATTCCCAAAACTTGCCTTGATCATCGGCGCATTCCGCGGCGATCGCCGTTTGCACCGATAACTCACGCCCGATGATCGGCATATCCCGATACACAATTCGCACACTATCTCCATACCGATCGATGATCTGTTTGAGGGTGTTATTGGCATAACTCGCACAAAAACTACAGTTAAAATCGCTAAATTCGACGATCGTCACAGGCGCATCCACCGGCCCCAACGCGGGATCATCATCCACCAGATCTTGTAAACTTAAGCGGGCGGTGGCCCCCTCTGATCCGCTTAGATCCGCGCTTTGTAACGCTTGCGCGACGGCCAATTGAATCTGACTGATACTGACCGCGCTGCCCCGCCCGATCAAATTGCCCAACAACACCCCAATCGCTAGAAACACGATCGCGACCGCGGTATAATTGATCGTGAGTTGTGTCGAGCTAATCACCGTCGTTTGTGGGGCTACGGGGGCAGCGTCCTTAGGCGCTTCGGGTTGACCGATCGCCTCGGTGTCCGCTACCACTTCATTTTGTTCAGTCACACCCCTCTCCTTTCAGTTCATTTTACGAGAAGATTTATCCTGTAGTTATTTCAGACTCACCATCAACTTATGCTAGTCCGTAGAATACCCGAAGCTGAGATCTGTATCAATCTTACGTTTGTCCAGAGTTGTTGACGAATGCGAAACACCATGATTCAAAATGTCGATCCGATGCTCTCTGTGTGGCGACTCGTAGAGCGCGTCGAAAAACGCAGCACTATCCTTAATCATCGCCGTACCATGAACCTGATCAGTTACGAGATCGAAGATGTCACCTTGATCGATCACACCCCTACGCGCATCTTTTCCGGTTTCCAAGTTTTAAGCAAGTTTTTACCCCAACAAAAACGCTATCGCGAAATGGCCAAACACGCCGAGTCGATCTATGTGTTTGGCGTGCCAGACATCGACCCGCCCCCGATCCCGAATATCACCTATGTCGCATTGGATCGTCACGATAAACTCGCCAAAGAGTGGTTTTTAGTGTCGTATGGCCCCGGTTATGCCAGTGCCTTGGCCACTGAAGAATTAACCGATCTTTCCACTCCTGATGATCAACGCATCTTTAAAGGGTTATGGACGTTTGACCTCTCATTAGTGGCGATCCTAGACGAATGGTTAGCCAATACCGTCAATGCCCAGATCATGAACCCGTTAGACGAAAACACCCACAATAATCCCTTACAAGTCCGCACCCTAAATAACACGATCAACCGGATGTTAGGGCGCATTCATCGCGAACAATCCCCACTGATCCGCGATGAACTCAAAACGTTGATCAAGACCGGCCTCTATCCATCGATCTTAAATTACACCGGTCAACCGCAACCGCCCCAAGATAGCCGTGAGCAGGAAGTTGTGATCCTCTTTACCGATCTTCGCAACTTCACCCAAATTTCCGAAACGATGGACTCGCGTCAATTGGTGGAACGGATCATCAACCCCTATTTGAGCATCGTCTCCCAGACGATCTATCAATATGGCGGCATGGTCGATAAATTTTTAGGCGATGGCGTGTTAGCCGTATTCGGGTTAGAGGGATCGCCGTCGGATGCAGTCAGGCAAGCGTTGGCCGCTTCACATGAGATCTTAAAACAATGCCTAGCGCGAGATATGCCGCCGATCGGGATCGGGATCGCGTCGGGCGTGGTCAGCATCGGGCGGATCGGATCGGAGGTGCGTCATGAGCAGACGGTGATCGGTGATGCGGTCAACACCGCGCAACGCCTGAGCCAATTGGGGCATAATGACGCATGGCTATCCCACACGATCTATCGTTATGTACCCCATGATAAGCAACATCTGGTCGAATCACGCGGCAAAATTGAGCTAAAAGGCAAGTCTGAACCGCATCATGTCTATCGTTTAAGAGGATAGTCCCTTGCCCTAGTTGGCAAGGGGCTTGATCCCCTCCCTAACGCTTGATCGTTAAGTGACTTTTTGGCTTTTCTTTTTGCTCTTTCGATCATCTTCGGTGACCGGTTTCACGGTTGCATGTAAAAATTGAAAATCATCACGCGGCGGGATGATCTCATGCACTTCAACAATTTCAAAGGTCATCGGCCCAATCTTGACGTGTGCGCCCGGTTGCGGATAAACCTCCTCATTTTTGATCCCGCCCGGATATTCACCACCCTGCACCACATAACTCACTTTGTAGATCATCGCTCACCACCTTTAGCTCTCAGACGGATCAAAATCACGATGACGGAGCTTAAACGAGAGATCTTGCGCTAAATTCCGCATCATCACATAGCCGATCGCGTTATCGCTCTGGCACAGTTGGGTAAAATCGTGGTGTGGGATGCTATAAACCACCGTGTCATCATCCACCGCTACCACCGTAGCAGAACGCCTTCCGGCATCCACCAACGCCATCTCCCCCACCACTTGCCCCGCGCCTAAATAGACCGCCGCGTAACTTGTCCCGTCTTGATCACGCACGCGCACTTCCACTTGGCCATCGCGCACGATGTACATCTTATCGCCGACCTCATTCTGTTCAAATAACGCCGCGCCCGTGTGAAAGTGTTCTTCATAACAGATCTCAGCTAGGCTGTGTAATTGCTGTTCGGTTAATCCACGAAACAGCTCTACCCGTCTCATTACTTTGACCTTGATTGCGTCCATCACGTTTTCCTTAGTCCATATCGATTTAAGCTAGATCGACTTCGTTGGGCCAGCTTTTAAATCTATTATAATCTTTTTGCCAATTCTCATGACATCTTCACGCATTCAAGGGAGATCTAACACAGTTTTTACCCGATGCTGTTATTATGCTCTCTAAGAAGCATCTGGCATCATTCCTAAGCCGAAGGTAGGTCTGTGTTATGACATGGCGCATGAATCGCAGTTTTACCCCGCCCACCGACATTATTGAACTTCCGGATCGACTCCGGGTGATGGTGGAAATTGCCGGGGTGCAACCCGATGATCTCAACTTGACCTTGTTAAATCGTGTATTGGTGATCAGTGGGACTCGTCGTCGTCCGCCGATCGAAGGACACAAGGCTTATCATCAATTGGAGATCGGATTCGGTGAATTTCGGATCGAGATCCCCTTGCCGTGGTCAATTGAGCAGGAAGAAGTATTCGCTACCTATCATGATGGTTTTCTTCAAGTCGATTTACCTCGACGCGCTGAAACCCATATTTATCTTATTGAAACCGTGACAAACGCCGATTCTACAGAAGGACAATCTGATGGTCACCAGTGATAACAAACTTGAACTAACCGAAGCGCAGCGCGTGGATGTCACGATCAAAGATGATGAAGAACTTGAAAGCCCATCAGAGGAAACCGAGTATATCCCTGATGAGTTGCCGATCTTGCCCTTGCGCGGGATCGTGGTGTTCCCCGGCATGACCATTCCGCTCACGGTGGCGCAACCCCGTAGCGTGAAATTGGTGGATGATGTGGTCGCGGGCAATCGTTACGTAGGCTTATTTGCCTCCCGCGATGAGGAGATCGAAACGCCGCTCCCCAATGAAGTCCATACGATCGGCACATTAGCGACGATTCATCGTTTATTCCGCGCACCAGATGGCACGATCCGCCTATTGGTGCAAGGGTTAACGCGGATCGAGATCGATCAATATCTCGCCACTGAACCCTATCTTAAGGCGCGGGCGCGGCAATCCCCAGAACAGCTTGAAGAGTCGTTAGAGATCGAAGCGTTGGTGCGTAATATCATCGATCAATTCACGCGCTTGGCGGAACTTGTCCCGAACATCCCTAGCGAGTTGATCTCTGCCACGCTCAACCTTGAAGACCCGTTGAATCTGGTATACGCGATCGCCACTTACATGCGGATCGATCAACAACAGGCCCAACACATCCTTCAGATCGACTCGTTGAGCGAAAAATTGCATACCCTGATGGGACTGCTCTCTAAAGAGTTAGAAGTGTTGGAATTGGGTCGGAAGATCCAACAAGACGCGCAAACCGAGATGGAAAAGACTCAGCGTGAGTATTTCTTGCGCGAACAGCTCAAAGCGATCCAACGTGAATTAGGCGAACTTGACGAACAGGCCGCCGAAGTGGAAGAATTTCGCCGTAAGATCGATCAATCCGGCCTCAGTCCAGAAGCGGAAAAAGAGGCCCGCCGTGAACTCGATCGCCTCTCCAAGTTGCCCACGGCCGCGGCGGAATACGGGGTGATCCGTACTTATCTGGATTGGTTGACCGCGATCCCATGGGCGAATCGTACCCATGACAACCTTGATATTTCCCGCGCCCGTCAAGTGTTAGATGAAGATCACTATGGGCTAGAAGATGTCAAAGAACGCATCTTAGAGTATTTGGCCGTTCGCAAATTGCGCTTAGAACGCGCCGAACAACTCAACGCGCAAGTATCCACCGATTACGTGCGCCGTGAACGACAAGGCGCGATCTTGTGTTTTGTCGGGCCACCCGGAGTCGGCAAGACCTCGTTAGGCGCATCGATCGCCCGTGCGATGGAGCGTAAATTCATCCGCATGAGCCTAGGCGGGGTGCGCGATGAAGCTGAAATTCGCGGTTTCCGCCGCACCTACATCGGCGCGATGCCCGGCCGGATCATCCAGACGATCCGCCGCACCGAGACCCGTAATCCGGTGATCATGATGGATGAGATCGATAAATTGGGCCGCGATTTTCGCGGTGATCCCGCCGCCGCCCTGTTAGAGGTACTTGATCCCGAACAAAACACCGAATTTCGCGATCATTACCTTGATGTGGCCTTTGATCTCAGCGAAGTCCTGTTTATCACCACCGCGAACGAATTAGACACGATCCCCGGCCCGTTGTTGGATCGCATGGAGATCATCCGGATCAGTGGTTACACCGAACAGGAAAAAGTGGCGATCGCCAAACAGTATCTCGTGCCGCGTCAATTGCGTGAAAACGGCTTGATGAGTGATGAGATCGAATTTACCCGTGATGCGCTACAAGAGATCGTGCGTGATTACACCCGTGAGGCCGGAGTCCGTACTTTAGAACGCGAGATCGGCCGCGCCGCCCGTAAGATCGTCACTCGGATCGCCGAAGGCAAAACTGACAAAGTGACCATTGACGCAAAAACCGCCCGCGAATTGTTGGGCAACCCACGTTACGGCTATCGTGAGGAGATCGAAGATCGCACCGATCAACCCGGCGTAGCGACCGGACTCGCTTGGACTCCGGTGGGTGGGGATGTGTTGTTTGTAGAAGCGACCAAGATGCCGGGTGGCAAAGGCTTTCAATACACCGGCAAATTAGGCGAGGTGATGCAAGAAAGCGCCCGGATCGCCTTGAGTTACATCCGCTCACGTTCCGAAGCATTGGGAGTCGATCCGGAATTTTACAACAACAGCGATATTCATCTGCATGTGCCGTCCGGGGCAGTGCCGAAAGACGGGCCATCGGCGGGGGTGACGATCGCTACGGCGTTAGCATCACTCCTGACCGGCCGAGCGGTGCGAAGCAATATCGCCATGACTGGAGAGATCACCTTACGCGGTCAAGTCTTGCCCGTCGGTGGGATCAAGGACAAGATCTTAGCAGCCCACCGGATCGGGGTAGACACGGTGATCTTGCCGAAGAAAAATCAGCATGATCTGGACGATGTGCCGGAAGAAGTCCGTAGCGTGATGAAGTTCATCTTGGTGGATTCGGTCGATCAAGTGTTGGATCACGCTTTAGTCACCCTGAAGAAAAAATCCGGCAAAAAAGGTAAAGCAGCGGCTAACATCGCACAATAAGGCTGTGTAAAGAGGCGTAACGGGTTGGTTATGCCTCTTTCACTTCACGTTGTGCCTTTAGCCAAGTGTTCAACATAAATCGTGCGCCCAAAAACGCCCCATAACGCGAAAGCCAATAGATCAAACGGGCGCGCCATGTCGGTAACACCAAAAATTCCCGTTTTTCGATCCCGCGCAAGATCGCTTCGGCCACCACTTCCGGCTTTCCTAACTCATTCAACGGGGAATCGACCCGTGCAAGGCGTGCTTTATTGGCCTCATTGCGATACAACGCGGTATCGGTGAAATACGGACACACCACCCCCACATAGACTCCGGTATCATGCAATTCGACGCGCAAGCCCTCACCAAAATTGAGGACTCCGGCCTTACTGGCAGCGTATGAATGAAATTCCGGTGGGCCATAAAACGCTGATACCGATGAGATCAACACCAATGCCCCGCCCGTTGGCCGTAAATGTTTGAGGGTGCTATGGGTGATCGTTAATGTCCCGAATAGGTTGACCTCTAACACGCGCCGATGCTGCTCTAACGACATTTCATCAAACACGCCGCCCCGGGCGATGCCCGCGCTATGGATCACGCCGTCTAAACGCCCAAATTTAGCGATCAATTGTGTGACTCCACGTTGCACCGATTCAGGATGTGCCACGTCGATAATCTCGGTATAGGCACCAAGATCGCGTCCGGCATTTTCCAAGCATGTCGCATCCACATCCCAGATCGCCAATTGCGCGCCGCGTCTCTTGAGCGCTTGCGCGGTCGCTAAGCCGATCCCATTTGCCCCACCGGTGATCAAATACACTTTATCTTGAAACATGGCTACTGCGCCTCGGTTAAATCAATCGGTTGATCGAACATGATTAAATACCCTTGCTCATCATGCGGCACTAAGCTTGACGCACCTTCAGCATCATCCAAGGATTGCAATTTTTCACCGGATCCCACAAGGTCTCAAATCCGCATTCACACAATCCACTTGATGAATATAACGCAAAGAGGCGCATAATGCGCCCCTTTAACCTCATCATTTTAATGGTTTCGTGCTTATGCGTCGAAGTACAGATTCATCTCATACGGGTGCGGCCGCATCGACACCACATCCGCCTCATTCACGCGCTTATAGGCAATATAGCCTTCAATATATTCCTTGGTGAACACGTCGCCTTTTAACAAGAAGTCGTGATCGGCTTCTAACGCCGCTAACGCTTCATGCAGGCTACCGGGGACGGTCGCAGTCTTAACGTGACCTTCATACAGATCCACATCCACCGGATCGGGCGGGGTGATCTTATTCAACACGCCATCTAAGCCGGCCATCAACATCGCCGCGAACGCGAGGTACGGGTTGGCTGTGGGATCGGGCGCACGGAACTCAATGCGTTTCGCTTTCGGGTTATTGCTATACATCGGGATACGCACGGCCGCAGAGCGGTTACGTTTTGAGTAAACGAGGTTCACGGGTGCTTCATACCCCGGCACCAAACGGCGATAGCTATTGGTGGTCGGCGCACCGAACGCGAGGATCGCGGACGCATGTTTTAAGATCCCGCCGATGTAATAGATCGCCATGTCGCTTAATCCGGCGTAGCCATTGGCATCGAAAAACAGCGGTTTGCCGTCTTTCCATAAGCTTTGATGACAGTGCATCCCCGACCCGTTATCTCCAAACAACGGTTTTGGCATAAAGGTCGCGATCAAGCCATTGGCCGCGGCCACATTCTTCACGATGTACTTGTACATCAACAGCTTATCGGCCATGGTCAACATCGTATCGAAGCGCATATCGATCTCCGCTTGCGCCGCGCCGCCCACCTCATGATGATGCACTTCAATGTCGATTCCGGCATTCATCATCGTGGCGACCATTTCCGAACGCACATCTTGAATCTTATCGTTCGGGGGGAGCGGGAAATAACCTTCTTTGATCCGGTTCAGATACGACATTTTTGGATCGGGCGATCCGGTATTCCAGAAAGCTTCATGCGAGTCGAGTTCATAGTAGCTGATATTCGGACCGTTGGTATAACGCACATTGGTGAATAAGAAAAATTCCGCTTCGGGCCCAAAATAGATCGTATCAGCCAATCCGGTCGATTTTAAATACGCATCAGCGCGTTTCGTCACCCCACGCGGGTCATTGCTATAGGGTTCGCGGGTGATCGGGTCATACACATCACAGAGGAAGGTTAAGGTTTTGGCTTTGAAGAACGGATCGATCACCGCGGTGCTAAGATCCGCCATCAAGATCAAATCGGATTCGTTGATCGCTTGGAAACCGCGAATGCTTGATCCATCAAACCCGAATCCATCTTCAAACGTACCTTCATTGACGGCCGCCAGCGGCATACTAAAGTGCTGCACGATGCCGCGGACATCCACGAAGCGCACATCAATTTCTTGTACGCCGTTGGCTTTGGCCCAACTTAACAAGGCGGCGGGTGATTGTTTTGCACTATCCGGTAGGACAAATGACATCATGACTCTCTCCGTGAGTATGCTGGCTTACTTGGTTAATCTGACTAAAATCAGTGTTAGAAACGATTATAGGGGATTCACTACAGGGGTGTCGTGGTTTAAATTTCGCTAAATTATCCCTTACTTTACTGGTCAAAATCACCAAAGCCCCGTTTTTATTTGTTAAAAATGACCATAAACCCTCGTGATTTGTGGACAATGGCCCTATAATCCGCCCCATGAACACATCACCCTACCCCATCCGTTTGATCTTGGGATCACTTTTGTTGATCGCGCTCCTACTGCTGTTGGGCTTATTCAGCGCCCCACATGGACTCGATCGCACCCTCTTAAGCGGTGATCGCCCGATCCGTGCTGATCAATGGGCGTGGTTCAGGGTGGATGGGGCCGATTTTCGCGATAGCGATGTTCACGATCAAATCGATCGGGTGATGTTTCGCGGTTATATCCGCGTCGAGTCCGATCAATGGCGCGTAAGTCATACCGGCCGCGTCCAACTCGCAATTGATGATCAGATCGTCTTACAGATCACCGAAACGCGCCCGATCACCGAAACCGTGTTGACTATTCCCAGCAATCGCCCATTTGTCCAAGTGCAACTCACCTATTTCCATCGTCCGATCACCTATGCGGCCGGTGATCCGATCCTGTTACAGGTTGAAGAACTCACCCCGATCGGGATCTGGCAACCGATCCCCACCCATCGTCTATCTAACACGCCGCCGACCGATCCGCCGCGTGAAGCGCTGATCTATTGGCTAACCCGCGTGATCTTGTTGAGTTTAGCGATCGGGATCGGGGTGCAAATTGTACGCTATTTACGCCGTGAACCCGTTTTGATCGCGGTGATCGTGTTGGCATTGATCTTACGGTTGATCGTCTTGTCCGATCGCGCCGCGAATGATCCCTTTTTCGCCTATCTGCAACCCGGATCAGACAATTACGTCCTCATGGCCCGTGAGACCTTGATCGGGGACTCGCACTTGGCCGGTGCGTTTTATTCCCCCGGTAACACGCTCTGGTTAGTCGTGTTGACGACGATCGTCGGCGCGCCGTTGATGCAGCTTTATCTGGTGAACGCGATTTTAGGCGCATTCAGCATCAGCGCGATCGTCATGGCCACACGGAGTATCGCGGGCCATCGTGCCGGAATAGGGGCGGGTGTGATCGCGGCGATCTTCCCACCGTTGATCTTTTATCACACCACCCTACAACTTGAGGCTGTGCTATCGATCCTATTGCCCTTTGCGCTCTGGTTTGGCATCAAATCTCTCTCGCATCTTGGAGATCGCGACTCCGCAATCGCAAGAAACTCCCTCCCCGATGTTGGAGATCGGGACTCCGCAATCGCAAGAAAGCCCCTCCCCCATGTTGGAGATCAGAACTTCGCAATCGCAAGAAAGTCCCTCCCCCATGTATGGGGGAGGGATTTAGGGTGGGGGTTTGGACTCCTCATCGGACTCCTCACCCTTACCCGCCTCACCCACGCCTTGATCGGACTCGCCTTCACCCTCGCACTGTTAGCGATCCCACTCACCCCCCGTCAACGTCTCACCGTCACCTTGATCGCCGCCTTGAGCGCGTTGATCGTGATATTCCCACAAACCCTCGCTAATCTTTCGGTTGGACAACGCGATCTGGTGAATGCCAATGGCCCCGATACGCTCTATTGGGCCTTGAATCGGGACGGAAATGGATCGGATGTGCGCGGGGAGGCTTGGTATATCGCGCCAATCCGCGGCCAAACTTATAGCCAAGCGTTGATCGCCGATCTCCAGGCCGATCCACTCCGCATGATCCAATTGACCTTGCACAAATGGGGCCTCCTCTGGAGCAATACCGATATCGCCAACAATGTCGATTATCATCAACAGGGACTCGCTGCCTCACCGCTGTTAAATCTCTTGGCCTTACGCGGGTTATGGGGGCCGCAAATGTTGATCTTATTCGGGCTTACCGGACTAGCCTTAATTCGCGATCGCCCTTCACGACATTTTTTGCTGTGGGTGTGTCTGTTATTGACCCTAAGCACGGTGATCTTTACGGTGTTCGGACGGATGCGGGTGCCGTTTTGGATCCTGTTTGCGATCGGCGCGGGGATCACCCTAGATCGGATGATCGCACGTCAAACCTTACGCCGCGTGATCCTATTCGGGTTGATCAGCCTCACCTTGATCGGGATCTCACGGTTTGCCAAAGATCACTTCCCACAAAAAGCCTTTTTCACCGGCCCCACGCCGATCGATCTGCCCTTAGACCAACACTTACGGATCGCCGATCTTGCGCCGTTAGAATCGCGGTGTGTTCCCGGGGGCTATCTGTTTATCACCGTGACTTGGCAACTCACCGCCCCACCCCCTAACGATCATCGGATTCGCTGGGAACTGCATGATCTGAATACCACCGTGATCGCACAACGGGAAGTCACCCTCGGCACGATCAGCTATCCGCCGATCGGCACCACCGCTTGGCCGATCCACAGGCACTTACGCGAATCGTATTTGATCTTGATTCCGCCCGATGCGCCTCACGATCTCACCTTGATGCTCACCCTAAACGATCGCATCTATCCGATCGCCGATTTAGCGCTCCACCGTCTTTGTGAGATCCGTCGGTTGGACTTGGCCAGTCGCTTCCGCTTCCATCTGCATGATCGCATCAGCCACCGCTTCGATCGCTTGCGCTTGTTTGCGGAAAAACGTCGCTTCTGACATATACAAGCGTGAGGTGAGATCGCGCACCTTTTTGTTTTTCAAAAACCGCATCTCAAGGATGTTATACAACAGCCATTCCGGACTACGAAAGTCTTGATCGCCTTCCGGACGCTGATTCCCGATCGCCCGATCCAACACCGATCGTAACGCTCTCACCGGGTTATTTTCATTCTCTGGGAGCGCATTCTGTACGATATTCAGTTCCAACAAACGGCTTTGGGCCATGCCCGGCCCGCCGTAATAATGGCGGAGCGCCGCTTGTACCTGTTCGATCACCTGATCCCGTTCCAGTGTCGGTTCAGTGTCGGGGATCGGATCGCGGCCCGGTTTAAATTCAATATCCGCGGCCCGGCTTCGGGTGGTAGCCATTTGCGGCAATAAGCCTTCTAACGCCGCGTAGATCTCGGTCTGTAGCAGCAAGTCGTCTAGGGTAATCGCGGCCCGCCGGATCAATTGCCCTAACCACCGTTCTTCATCATCATTCGGATCAAAATGGTCGGATTGTGCTTCAATCCCCAAGATCCCGATCAATGAAGGGGATCCATTTTGATCGCGCTTGCGACGGCTATACAACCCTAACACCCAATAGCCATCCCATTTTTTAGGCAATTTGCTGTTATCCTCAAATAACGTGGTGAACAGCGTATACGATTGCCGGATCTGTTCGGTGGTCAACGGCACATTGCCCGTTTTTCGCAAGACTTCTTTCTGTTCATCGTAATCAGACGCATATAACGTGGCGACAAACGTATTCCGGATCACCAGATAATCGCTTAATGCCTCTAAGATCCCCTCGACCAACTGGAGCAGATCCGCCCGCGTCAACAAATAGCGGTTTAACTCTTGGATCTTATTCACCTGATCTTGATCCGCGTCCGCATAGATCAGACGTTTTTCCAAAGTGGGCATCCCCAGATCGATCATCCATTGCCAAAACAAGACCACCGACACCACGGCAAACGGCAAAAAACTATCTCCCGTGATCCCGAACACCGTCCCCAACGGTCGCAAGAAGATGATCACCGCTAAGATCAGCATCCCGGTCACCGGCCCGCGCAACATAAAGCGCAGCAATTCCGCTTTCACCACCCGATCCGGCACGCTAGAACCAAAAAATGAGAGCGGATACGCCAAAAACATCAACATCAACACCACCACGATATTCGTAATGTTGACTAAGGTCAGCGTGATCACCGAAGACCCATTTCCCAACGGCAAGATCAACGAATACGGGAAGATCCCGATCACGGGGGTAAGCAGCGTGATCAACAGATAGGCCATGCGGGTTTTAGTGCTACGGGTTTGTCCACGTTGACGCGCCCGATACACGTTAAAAAACGCGAACAGCGTGGCACTCGCAAAAAAGAACACATACACCGGAAAGATCGGCCCCGCGTTCAAAGTGGCGGTGCTATCAGTGACTCGCACTTCAATCACGGTTTGAGTAAAGGTCGCCAACAACAAGAAAATTGACCCAACGCTGTATAAAAAGATCGCCCCGTTGCGCCGCCGTCCACGCGACGGGAGTCCGGTGGTCGCTAACAATGCGTCGGCAAGGTGAAAGATCGTCGCAGGAAACAGCGCGATCCCAATCCATTGCAGACGAAACAAGATCGCCATGGTCGCAGGATTCGGGGATAACGATAGCAACACATCCGCTAAGTAAGATCCCGCCACACAGGCCAACACCGCCCCCGATGTGCGCGCCACCCGATTATGAAAGTTCCGGGTGATGTTATATAACAGCATCGAAAATGCCACGACCACGATCGCCGCGGACAAAGCCTCATTTATTGTCTGTAAGATTACGACCGCATCCAACGGATCTTCTGCTCCTCTAAGTTACCGCAAGGCCTGACCTAAAAATACCGCAATATCCCGTTGATCAAAATATTGATCGTTGTAGCCACAAAATGTAAACCCGCGTGCCGTAAAAAAACTGATCGCCGGATAATTTTGGGTGGTCAATTCCGCCGTGATCCGACGCACCTCGCGCTCATTCGCCCACCCCCGTGCGATCTTGAGCAAACGCATCCCGATCCCGACCCCACGATACGCCCGATCGACCACCAGATCTTGTAACCACGCGATCCGCCGGATCGGATCATGGCGCATGGTCAAATAGCCTAACGTGTCCCCTTGATCACGATGCGAGGCGATCAAAAAGCAATGCTCCGCACTCAACGACAAGCTTAATCGCCGTTCATCAGACAGATGTTGCCCTTCTAGCCAACGGGGTAAGCGCTCCGTTTTAAAGGTGACTTGGGTCATCCCGCTCCCTTGCGCGATGCTCATCTGCCAGACGTATTCCGTCTCATAACCATGATCCAAACCCATACACGCCAAGAGATCGGTTTCGACTCCATCGCGGATCACAAAGGGTAGCCCCCCGGTCATGTGAACAACCGCCGGAGCGCTTTATTGGCCAACGAATGCGCCGCTTTATTGTCTTCCCGACTGATCCACCGTAACATCACTTGGCTATGGCGTTCTAAGGCCCGTGCAAACCATTGTTGACCCTCCCCTGTCACCCATGAGCGGACAAAAGTCGAATCGGTGTAGATCAACACATTTTGTACCGTGGCATCCAGATGCGCTAAGGCCTGTAAAAACGCGATCAACTCCGCGCCATTGCTATCTCGACAATTCACCGCGCCAGAAAGATACGCGGGCGGCTGTCCGGTCATCAGGTACCGCACGCCATAACACCCGATCCCATCGCGAAACCCACCGTCAATGTTGATCACCACATGCTTAAAGTTATGTGGCACAACCTCATGTTGAGGCGCGATATACACCGAGGTATTCGGCCGCCGAGTTAGATGATCGGTCGAAATGGCGACGGGGGCTTGCCCCGGCAACAGGCGCGGCAGCAGGGTTAACAGCGGATGACGATACGGATAGGTGAGGTTTTCCTCAAATCCTAGGCGTAAGCGCGTCTCATCGATCATCTGGATCTCGCATTCGCGCTCAAAGATCGACTCATACACGTCTACCAACCGCGTGATCTGTTGCTCTAATGGCAACGTGCCGGGGATCACCTGCACATGCCCTGCGTTCACCGCCACTTTCATCCGTTGTGAGATCACCGATGGATGCAACGCCGGGTTATTGTGTTCGATCGGCGCTTGCCGATCCGACGGAATTAAACACAACACTTCATGACCATTACGCCGCTTAATGTGCATGTTAGGAAACGCCTTTTGTAGCGTCCCCAACCGTGCATCCACATTTTTCGGGATATGGATCAAACAATGCCACACATGATTGATCAAGTCCGCGCTTTCTAAGCGTCCTACGCTAGACTTGACCACTTTTTCGATCCGCGATTTATCAATCATCGATCATCCAACTTCTGAAGAGCGTTGCTGGATCGCCGTCCGCATTCGCTCTAAAATCTCCAACAATGTGTCTTGTGGGCAACCAAAATTCAGCCGCACATAACCCGGCGCACCGAAATCTTGGCCATTGCCAAGGCCCACCTTCGCCTCATTCAGGAAAAATTGATACGGGTCATCCACCCCTAAGCCACGCGCATCGATCCAAGCCAGATAAGTCGCTTCGGGACGTGTGACGCGCAACATCGGCAAATGCGTTTCGATGTACTCGCACACCAGATCGCGATTCCGTGCTAGGTAAGGCAACAATTCGTCCAGCCACGCTTGCCCATGTTGATAGGCCGCCGCCGCCGCCGTGAAACCCATCACATTCACCAATGGCAACAATCCGAACGCCGTTTTCATGATCTCCTGATGCAATTGCGGATTTTGGATGATCAAAAATGAACAGCCCAACCCGGCAAGGTTAAACGACTTGCTAGGGGCCATCATCGTGATCGTGTGTTCGCGCCATGTCTCGCACACTGCCGCGAACGGCGTGTGTTGATGCCCATCTAACATCAGATCACAATGGATCTCATCCGACACCATGATCACCCCGTGCCGTTCACAGATCGCACCCAATTTCCGCAATTCCTCTGGCGTAAACGATCGCCCGATCGGGTTATGCGGATGACTGATCAACATAAACTTGGTTTGAGGGGTGATCGCCGCTTCGGTCTGCTCAAAATCGATCGTATAGCTTAGCCGTTGACCTTCAACCTGTTCGATCAACGGGATTGCTTTGGCGCTTTGCTCAAATAAATGGGGCGCGTGTAAAAACGGTGGATACACGGGGGTATGGATCAACACTTGATCCCCCGCCTTGCCGAACATCATACACATCAGATGAATCGCCGGCACTAACCCCGGCAAAAACAGAATCTCACTCGGTTGGATCGTCCATCCATACCATCGCGCCAAGCGTTCAACGATCAGCGCCCGTAAATCCGGTGAATCAAACGCATATCCAAACACGCCATGATCGGCCCGTGTTTTGATCGCCGCGATCACCTCATTTGCGGCGGGAAAATCCATGTCGGCTACCCATGCGGGTAACACCCCTTCCGGGTAAAACGTCCACTTGATCGAATCTGAATGCCGCCGATCGATCTGCTGATCAAAATTGTAAACGCCCATCGCGCATCTAACCTAACTCAATTTCAGAGACCGCTTATTTAACCCCAAAGTCGCTCACACTACAACAGACTTTTTTGGGTTGGGTTCAAACTAGCGGCGATCTCCCCTTTGCGATTCCGCGCTTCATCCATGATGTCCCGTGCGCTTTGTTTGCCGCTATCACCGAATGCCCCCAACATCTCCGCCAATTCCGTGATCCGCGCTTCTTCTTCTAACGCCATCACTTGAGTCGAAGTCCGATCGCCTTTGACGACCTTACGGACATGATAATGTTTATCGGCAAACCCGGCCAATTGGGGCAAGTGGGTTACGACCAGTACCTGATGCCCTTTGGTGAGTGACCAGAGTTTTTCACCCACCACCCCACCCACACGCCCGCCGATCCCTTGATCCACTTCATCAAAGATCAACGTGGGGGTATGATCCGCTTGCGTCAACACCCGTTTGAGCGCCAACATGATCCGAGCCGCCTCACCGCCGGAAGCTACTTTAGACAACGCACGCATCGGCTCACCCGGATTCGCACTCAACAAAAATTCGACATCATCGACTCCGGTCGCATCAAATGCCAAGCGCCGATCGCCCGCGAAACACCCATTGGGATCTTCATGATGCGCGATCCCAACCTGAAATTCGGCCCGCTCCATGCGGAGGTCTTTCAATTCCGTCACGACCCGCTTACTTAACTGATTGCCGATCCGTTGCCGCACATCGCTGATCTTTAAGGCAAGCTCACCGATATGATGCAACAATTCATCTTCTTTGATTCGCAAGCCCTCTAGGTGTTCTTCGCTATTTTCGATCTTGCCGAGTTCTTCTTTGGCTTTATCGGCGTGTTCTAAGATCGCTTGGATCGTGTTTCCATAACGCCGCCGTAATTTGTTGATCAATTCGAGGCGTTCCTCAATTTGATCCAACCGTTTCGGGTTAAATTCGATCGTATCGGCATACCGCGCCATTTCGATCGCGAGGTCTTGCGCTTGTGCGGCCAGACTATCGGCCAGATCGCGCCATTCATCCAACTCAGGATCGATCGCAGCCAATTTTGCCAAGTGAGTCGCCACTTGCATCAACCGATCCACCGCAGGCAGATCATCGCTGGCAGTCTCATCTCCATTCAGGAGTTTTAAAACCGCTCCGGTTGAAGTGGCGAGGCTTTCACTATTGGCGAGGCGTGTCCGCTCCGCTTTGAGATCCTCATCTTCACCGATTTTTAGCTTAGCGGCCTCAATTTCTTCAACATCCCGTTGCAGCGTTTCGATCCGCCGTTGGAGCGTGGCTTTATCCGCTTGCAACGTCTGAATTTCGGATCGAACATCCTGTAAATGCCGTACTAAGGTGGCCATCGCATCGCGAATCTCCAACAGATCCGCGTAACGATCCAACAGATCGAGATGTTGTTTTTTGTTAAGCAGGGAGAGATGTTCACTCTGCCCATGAATATCGACCAAGGCCGCGCCGATCTCGCGCATCACTTCCAAGTTGACGCTCACGCCGTTGACTCGCGCTACAGTGCGTCCATTGGTGCGAATCTCACGATACAAGGTGACAAAGTTAGAGTCACCGTCCTCCTCTAAGAGATCTTCACGCCGTAACAATGGGATCAACAAGGCCCGCGCTTGTCCTTTGAGTGCGAATACCCCTTCTACCACCGCTTTTTCTGCGCCAGCCCGCACCGATCCGATGTCCCCTTTACCGCCTAACAACAATTCCACCGCATCAATAATGATCGATTTTCCCGCGCCTGTCTCACCCGTGATTACATTCAATCCCGACGCAAAATCCAGATCAAGCTTGTCGATAATCGCGAAATTTTGAATCCGCAGTTCTTCCAACATAGCGTTTTTTATCCAAAGTCCAAAACTCAGAGTTTGCCATCAAAACGATTGTACACAATCCCAGCCACAATCCCCGCGTACACCCACAATCCAATATTTATCAGATCTGTCCGGCTGATCAACATCACGATCACCGTGGCGATTACCACGGCCGCCGCCCCCACATAGCCGGTATAACGTCCCCGCCGGCCTTGTACCGCCCGTCGGATCAGATAAGCAACCCCACCACCGATCGGCAACGCGATAAAGATCACAAATAACCAGATCGGGATAAACAACATCGCCGCCGCCCCAAGGCCGCTGCTGATTGCTGCGACCGCCGCCACGATCAAATAATCCTGATTCGTGCCAGTGAAAAATTTATTATCAACGGTTCGCACACATTCACGGCAGCGATACCCCACCGGGGTTAGTACCGCGCATTGGGCGCACATATAACGTTCGCACTTGTTACAACGTAACCCAGTTTCCCGATCCGGGTGAACCGCGCAATAAGTCAATTGTTCTTGTTCGATATTGGTCTGCATACTTGGCTCTCAAATGGTTGTTAAGTGATGACCGTTTGACTTCTATTATAAACCGACTCCATCGGATCTGTGAGTTGCGGCTAACGTGGTTCTTAGATCGCTTGGCGCTCAACGTTCATCTCGGCTTTGTGAGTGCCGTCGCACCAGCGGCTCTAATCGATCCAACAAGGAGCGATAAAAGTAGTTTTTCCCGCGAAACCGCGCAAAGTGACTCTCATATTCGCTACTACGCACCCGTACCACATCACCCGTTTCCACATGATGAATCACGCGCCCATCCGCTGACATCACCACATCTCCCCGTCCGGTGGTATGCACTTCAACCGTAGCGCCTTCGGCCAAGACCAACGGACGATCCAGACTCAAATGAGGTGCGGCCGGCACGATCAAGATGTTTTTTAGCTCTGGCGGCAAGATCGGCCCGCCACAAGCCAACGCATACGCGGTCGATCCGGTTGCTGTGGCCGTCACCAACGCATCGGCGTAATAGGTGGTCGTCCAATCCCCATCAATGTACGTTTCCAGTTGCACCATCCGTCCGAACATATTGCCGCTGATCACCACATCATTTAACGCATGATCCGCCGCGATCACCTGCCCATCGCGTACCACCGTGACGTATAACATCATGCGCTTTTCTGTCCACCATTGACCCTTTAAGATCCGCGTTTCATGTTCATCCCAGTGATCCGGTGCGCTGATCTCCGTCAAAAAGCCCAATTGACCCATATTGATCCCCAAGATCGGGATCTTCAAAGGCGCACACACCCGTGCCGCCCGTAACATCGCACCATCACCGCCGATCGCGATCACCAATTCCGTTTGAGCGACCGCCTCACCCACTTCCTCGAAATTCCATTGCGTAAACACATCCACCGTTAGCTGATGATCGCGTAAGCGTTCAGCGATCCGATTAGCGACTGGAAACGTTGGTGGGCGTAATGGATGCGCTAAAATCGCTACTCGTGTAATCAAGCATCGCCTCACTTTGGCTTAACAGGGGAAAGGTGAGGGAAAAGCCCCTTACATCTCGGACATCCCCTGTGTGCTGATTGTAGACTCAATAACATGAGTCTTCAAATCCGAGTCATGCCCTGCGTGTTCAGATGTCACTTCCATTTTAGCACATCCGTTCAAATTTCCGCAATTGTTTTGTGATCCTCAACTGTCCCCTACCAAGGCAGTTCTAGGTGGGAAAGTTTGAAAAAAGGGTTCAGAAAAATATCCTACCCATGGAGACGGATCAGCCCACCCCATGCATGGGTGAGGGCTAGGGTGGGGTTGGGCGCAAGAAACTTTCCTAAGAATGCTTCGGTTCGTTCTTCTTGTATGTTCTCAGTAACCTCAGAAAAATACCCTACCCATGGAGACGGATCAGCCCACCCCCCGCGGGCCAGTTCCCTCCCCATGCATGAGTGAGGGCTAGGGTGGGGTTGGGCGCAAGAAGCTTTCCTGTACCTAATTCTATGTTCTCACTATCCCCTTGACAACCTTACCTAGGTGGATCGGTCTGCATGGGGAGGATAATTTTCTCAGATTACACAGCATCG
The DNA here is from genome assembly GCA_025454525.1 of Anaerolineae bacterium. Lineage (GTDB taxonomy): Bacteria > Chloroflexota > Anaerolineae > Aggregatilineales > Phototrophicaceae > JALOOG01. Next base: position 65,451 of record JALOOG010000002.1, read on the forward strand.
ATCGCGATGTCGGATCAAGTCGGTGATGCGATCATCGCATCGCACCACCGATTAAAGCCACACGGACTAATAGATCTCTGATTTTCGCTCTAGACTCTTCTGCAATCGCTCAAAAGTCTCCGATTGCGCGCTAAAGATGTAACTGGGTTGCAATACCGCGATGTCGGTTGCGCCGATCTTGCGGAGCTTTTCCATCGCAGCTAACAGATCTCCCTTGGGAATGGTGATATTGATCGAATACCACCCGCCGCTTTTATCCTTTTTCGGGTGGATCTCGGTGATGCCGGGGCCGATCAAGCCACTCAACTGTTCATCGCCGATCAACAGCGCGCCGACCTGTTGAGCCGAATCGCCCTGAATATTCACCGTTAACGAGACAAACCGCCGCGAATTGAGATGCGCTTCGATCAATTCCACAATATTTTTCGTCAACTGCAATTTATCGCGATCTTGGTTCAAACGTTGACGATTGCCGATCAAACACGCATCTGACTTGAGGATCACACCGCCTTCAAACACCTTGAGGCGATTCTCTTTCAGAGTCGTCCCAGTGGCCGAAATATCGGCGATCATGTCCGCATAGCCCATGGTAGGGGCGGCTTCTAATGCGCCTTCGGCGTTCACGAGGCTAAAATGGGTGATACCTTTGTCGTATAACCATTCACGGGTGAGGTTGCGATACTTGGTGGCAATGCGAATCTCACGGCCTTTTTCCTTGTAAGCCAACGTTAAATCGGCCAGATCGGTCAACGATGAGACATCGATCCACGAGTCCGGCACCGCCAACACCAACTCACACTCCCCATAACGCAAGTGATCGATCACGATCACCTCATCGGATTCATCCTCATGTTCACGCATCACATCGTACCCAGTGATCCCAAGATCAACGCTGCCGTCATTTACCTTGCGAAACACATCCACCGGACGCTGAAACACCACCTCGATCCCCTTGATCGCGGGGATGATCGCGGTGTATTGGCGTTCATTCGGTTTATACACTTTGAGGCCGGCGTTAGCCAAAAAACCCATTGACTCATCCCCTAGCGCGCCTTTGCTAGGCAGGGCCAAACGTAATTTAGACATTAACCGCCTCCTTAATGTGACGAATGGCCGTGGTAAGATCGCATAAGGACTCGGTGCGTGTCCCCATTTCACGCAAGCGCACTTGATCCGCGGCGCGCTCTTGCGATCCGAGGATCAACACATAGGGAATCCCCCGTCGATCGGCGTATTGTAGCGACGATTTAAGCGATCGTTCGCGGATCGTCATTTCGACTCGGAGCGCTTGATCGCGGAGTTGTTGCGCGATCCTGATCGAATCGCTCAATTCTTCACCTTCCAACGGGATCACCAATACTTGGGGGATGAAGTCCGCCGTTTTGAGGTGTTGTTCTGCTTCTAACGCCAGATAAAGGCGTTCGAGTCCATAGGCGAATCCGGTAGCGGGGGTTTTCGGGCCGCCTAGTGTGTGGATCAAATCATCGTAGCGTCCGCCGCCGCATAATTGACCGGCCTCGCTTTTGCCCGTGTGATAGATCTCAAACATCGCCCCCGTGTAATATTGCAATCCCCGGCTTAGCCCTAAATCAAGGGTGAGCTTTGTTTGATCAAGGCCATAAGCGCGCAAAACTTGGATCAATTGTGCGATCTGTTCCAACGGCGCACGGCTAAGCTCATAGGCTTCGGCGAGTCGTTCGGCCTCACGTAAAACCGTTTCGGCCGTGCCGTTTAGTTGGCTAAGATCGTGCATAAATTGGATCGCTTTGTTCAGGCGGGGGATCTGTTCATCGCGGCGGATCTTCGAGAGCAAGCGATCAACGATCTCGTTTTCGTCCCGATTGCTGTCTAGGGTGATGTTCAAACTGAACAGGAAATCGATCACCGCTTGTCGTGCTTCACTCTCATCCATGTGTTTGAGCAGATCGATCAGCTTTTGGCTACGATTTTCGTTGAGGGTGTTCTCGGTAAACGGAGCGCTGTCATCGCTGGAACGTTGAAACATCGGATAGATCGTGTGAATGCGATCTAATAACTCTGATAAGCCTTGACCTTGCTTACGCAACAATTCCATGTTGAAGATCAAAAAGCTACGGAGTTGACCTTCTAAACCAATGTGATTGAGAAATTCAGTCAAAATCCCGATATGACCCATGACCAATTGATACTGTTGGATTCCGATCCGGTCTAATCCGGTACAAGCAAGGTGCATGATTTCACCTTCGGCCAACGCGCCGGATGCGCCGATCAATTCGACTCCCACTTGGGTAAATTGACGATAACGGGCGCGTTGGGGTTTTTCATAGCGAAAGACCGATCCGGCATAACATAAACGGGTGGGCATTGGCTCATCATAGAGTTGATCCAGATAAGCGCGGATGATCGAGGCAGTCATTTCCGGCCGCAAACACAAGCGGCGATTCCGATATTGAAAATCATACATCCGGGCGATAATGTCCTCACCCGACTTGCGTAGATACAGTTCACTGTGTTCTAAAATCGGAGACGCTAAGGGCGCATAGCCATATTGATAAAAATGGGAGAGTAATTGTTGTTCAATGTGTTGGCGCGCCCCATATTCTCGCGACAACACATCGCTTACGCCTTTGACGCGCTGAATTTTATGAAAAGTAGACATCAAGTTTCCGTTCGTCGTGGATTATCCTACCACGCGATCTTAAAAGATCTTACGGTTAAAATTCAAGTGAGCGTCTTACCCGTGATTTTTTGGCAATAATCCAAAATGCCTTGATAGGCCTTGGGATCTAATTGTTGTTGCACCGTATAGACTTTGCCGTCAATGATAAACCCAACGCTGCCTTGATTTTGGATAGCAAAGCCGGTGGCGCGTTCTAAGTCCACAATCAACGCTTGAAACAAGGTGAATTGTGCGCCGACTTCGATATTCGGACGTGTGATCTTGACCCATGCGGGCATAGTAGGAACTCCTGTTCGTTTCAACTGGGATAGGGTGATGATAAACGATCTTTTCCGGTTTTCAAAAGACGCGGGCCGATCACATCAAGGGTTATGTTTATCAAACACACTTGTGACAATTGTCACTAATGCCTTACTCACTCGCTCTGCTATAGTAGGGTCGTATAGCGGGTAGGTGAGATTTAACCAGTCCAACCAAGTTCAAACCTACACAAATTGCACAATATCTTAAGCCTTGCATTCAATCTTGTGGTATCTTTTGCGGGGCATGGGAAGGCGAATCCGCCCCTCTGATATTGGGCGCTGTACAGTCAACATGAATACTCACAGTATCCTGATCAAAGGAGAACAAATCACATGCAATACGCCACCGATGTACTTAAGAGGAGAGAAGTGAAGATGGACTATCCAGCTTATGTGAAACATCCTAAGTTGCTGGCATGGATTGAAGATATGGTTGCGCTCTGTAAACCAGACTCGGTTTATTGGTGCGACGGTTCACAAGAAGAATACGATGAATTATGCGAGAAATTGGTTGAGGCTGGCACGTTTATCCGCCTAAACCCGGAACTGCGCCCAAACAGTTTCCTCGCCCGCTCTGATCCGACCGATGTGGCGCGCATGGAAGATCGCACCTTCATTTGTAGCATCAGTAAGCGCGATGCTGGCCCAACCAACAACTGGGTTAACCCGCGTGAAATGAAAAAGACGCTCTATGAATTGTTTGACGGGTGTATGCGCGGCCGCACGATGTACGTGATCCCATTCAGCATGGGGCCGTTGGGGTCGCACATTTCGTATATCGGCGTGGAACTTTCGGACTCGCCGTATGTAGCAACGAATATGCGGATCATGACCCGTATGGGCAAAGCGGTCTACGATGTCCTCGGCACTGATGGCCAATTTGTCCCCTGTATCCACACGGTCGGGATGCCCTTAGAACCCGGTCAACAAGATGTCTCTTGGCCTTGCCAAAAAGAGAGCAGCAACAAATACATCGTCCACTTCCCCGAAGAACGGTCCATCTGGTCATACGGGAGTGGCTATGGGGGTAACGCGCTGTTAGGTAAAAAGTGTTTTGCCTTGCGGATCGCCTCCAAGATCGCTCATGATGAAGGTTGGTTAGCGGAACACATGCTGATTATGGGCGTGGAATCGCCCGAAGGCGAAAAGACCTATGTGGCGGCGGCCTTCCCTAGCGCTTGTGGTAAGACCAATTTTGCCATGTTGATCCCGCCGGCCGCCTTTGACGGTTGGAAAGTGACCACCGTAGGCGATGACATTGCGTGGATCAAACCCGGATCAGACGGTAAACTTTACGCGGTGAATCCAGAAGCCGGTTTCTTTGGTGTTGCGCCAGGCACAAACTACAAAACCAACCCGAACGCAATGGACACGATCGCCAAAAACACGATCTTCACCAACGTCGGGCTTACTCCAGAAGGCGATGTCTGGTGGGAAGGCATGACCGATACCCCCCCAGCCAGCTTGATCGATTGGCAAGGTCAACCGTGGCAACCCGGCACCGATCGCAAGGCCGCCCATCCAAACGCCCGCTTCACCGCGCCGGCCAGCCAATGCCCCTCGATCGACTCCGAATGGGAAAACCCGCAAGGTGTGCCGATCAGCGCGTTTATCTTCGGCGGTCGTCGTAACTCGGTGGTGCCATTGGTGATGCACGCCTTTAACTGGGCGTATGGGGTTTACTTTGCAGCGACCTTAGGCTCAGAGATGACCGCCGCGGCCGCAGGGAAATTGGGCGAAGTCCGGCGCGATCCGTTTGCAATGCTCCCCTTCGCGGGTTATCACATGGCCGATTACATCAATCACTGGCTGCAATTCGGGCGTTATATCTCGAATCCGCCGCGGATCTTCATCGTCAACTGGTTCCGTAAAGATGAAAACGGCAAGTTCCTGTGGCCCGGTTTCGGTGAAAACATGCGCGTTTTGAAGTGGATCGTGGAACGCGCCCGCACCCGCGCCGCCGGCCGTGAAGTAGCCTTGGGTCGCGTCCCCTCGTATGAGGATATGGACTGGACTGGTCTGAACTTCACCCAAGAAGATTTTAATAAGGTGATGACGATCGACAAAGAAGCGTGGAAAAACGAGATCCTCTCGCACGAAGAATTGTTCATCAAACTCTACGATCGCTTGCCGAAAGAAGTGGTAGCGGTGCGCGAACTCCTGCTCTCCAGCTTGTGGAGTGAGCCGGAATGGATGGATCGTCACGAATAAATCGACCTAACAGAGCAAGCCATAGGGTGATCAACAGGATCACCCTATTTTTTATTCCCCAAAGCGGATCACATCCAAGGCAAATGGCAATTGCGGACTAACTCCCGGCACCACCAGCGAGATCGAGTCAAAATTGGTCACGATCAAGCGCCCGTCGGGTGCAATCGCCACATCGCTTGATCCGCGAAAATTACCCGCGATGTAGACCATTTGCCCATCCCGAAACGTCACAATCCCGTTTTGATCTAAAGCCGCAACGTAAACTTGACCGTTCGGGGTGACGGTGATCCCGTCAAAAAACGGCAAGTTCACCGTATCACTATATTGATAAAACACGGTGGTTTCCCCATTATCGACTCCCACGCGATAGATGATCTGACTTTCGGAGTCGGTGATCAAGATCGTATTGCTGGTCGGATCAAAAGCGAGTCCGGTGGGGCTACCATCGATCGGTTCAGCAGGCGGACTCCACCAGAGCGCGCCGTTTTGCCCGTCTGCTGACCAACGCCACACCTCCCGCCGGCCGCGATCGGTGACATACAATTGACCGGCCGCATCTAAGGTGAGATCATCGGGTGAGATAAACCCAGTCGCATCATTGATCGCGGCATATTCTCGCAACGCGCCGTCGGGGGATAATTGCCAGATCAACCCACCACTGGCGCGATAATCCGGATTGACGCGATCTAAAATGTAGAGTGTGCCGTCAGGTGCGGCGGTTAACCCGGTGATCGATCCAAGACGTTCGCGGGTGTTCGGGACTTCTTGAATCGTTTGACCGTCCGCGCTGATCTGCCAGATCGTCCCTGTGGCATAACTGCCCGTGTAGACCGTGCCGTCAGGGCTGATCGCTACCGCAGCTGGATAGGCATCGCTGTCGGGTAATGAGGCAAATTCCCGCACTTCAACACCGCTTTCGAGTCCGACAGCGGTCACTCGTTGCGCGTTATTGATGCTCAATAGGATTAGAAACACGGTGATTCCGGCGATCAATAGCAACCCGCCGATCATCAACAAAAAGAAGATCAGGATACGTTGACCCGTCCCCAAGTATTGTAAACGCCTTAACATAAGCTTTCCTAACGGTAAACCTGAAAGTTGAGGCTTGAACTATAACGTGATTTGATGAATAGGGCTTAAGAAGGCGCTTCACCCCGTCATGGACGGGATGAAGTCGAAAAAACGAGGGCAGGAACTAGAGACCGGTTAACGTGAAACGGCCGTCGGTTTCGTTACGGCTCAGTAACCTCAGAAAAATATCCCATCCATGGAGACGGATCAGCCCATGCCACGCACGCCAGTTCCCTCCCCATGCATGGGTGAGGGCTAGGGTGGGGTTGGACAGGAGAGACTTTCCTGAGATGACTTCTGTGAATAGATCATCTACAACCTATTCACAGATCCAATCTTAATCGGGGACTGCTTGTTGGGCCACAAACGCCTGATAGCTAACCAAACCGCGTTGAGTCAGGTCATCCAACTCCGCGAATAAGGCCGCGTCAACCTTCTTGAAGTTAAAACACGATTTGCCTTGCATCTTCTTTTTGAGCGCTTCAGATGTCCCTTCTAAAAGACTTGGATCGGCATACACCGGAATTAAATGATAACTCACATAATTCTTTTTGATCTCCACACCGCCCAACCACAGGTCTTTTTTAATTTGCGGGATCGGGGGTAACGCCAAGTAATATTTTCCGGGGTGATCCTCTAACACCACACATTCCGGCGCGATCTTTAACATCAACGCCTTTAACGTTTCAAACACCGCTTGAAATTCGGCCTCGTTGGCCATGATCCCTACTCCTTTGATCGCGTTGATGATTCAGAGTATAGCACAGATTTTCGGATCAACGGATGACTCGACGGATCAACGCTTGCACCCGCGGATCGGAGTCCTCCCGATGATCGCGCAAGATCGTCACCGCGCCCATTTGTACCAAAGCCATCGCGGCCGCAAACCGCACCGCATCGATCGGATCACCTATCGCGGCGCTCAAGTAGGGGAGCGACTCATCCGCCGCGATATTGCCTAAAACCTCGGCGGATCGCTCTCGCATCACCGGACGCACATCGCCTAAAGCAGTGTGTAAATGTGGCAAAGCGGCCACATCAAACCCGATCAACACGCTATCTAGCATCGTTTGCAGCGAGAGATCTGGGTGATCGAAGCGTGCGATCAACGCCGGAATTGCTTGCGGATCGCCGATCTGCCCCAATGCTAACGCGGCCTTGGTGATCACCGTGACATCGGGATCCTCTAAACAGGCGATCAACGCTTCAACGGACTCGGATGCGCCGATTTTGCCCAAGACATGCGCCGCATGATGCCGCACTTGCGAGTCCGTATCTCGCAGTAGCGCAATCAACGGCGGGATCGCGATCGCGCCCAAACTGACCAAGACAAACGTAAGGTCTTCCCGAAGCATCACATCGGTTTCCACACGCAACCGATCGATCAAATAAGGAAGTTGATCCGAGCGCCCTTTTAGCGCGAGGATCGCTTGGCTCTGCGTGTTGACATCGCTCATAATACGGGCGCAAGCGCGTTTTCGATGTCTTGTAGTGACTCGCAATGCACGATCTGATGGCGGATCGTGGTCGAGTCCGGCATATTGCTGAGATATTTGATCAATTGACCGCGTAACTCTAACAACGCGCTCCGTTCACGGAGTTTCGTCGTCTGAAGCGTCAATTGCGCGTGACGTAAACAAGTTTGAGCGCGTTCTTGGATCGTGGGTGTGGGTAATGGTGTTCCGGTACGGATCTGATGTTCGATCTGACGGAAGATCCACGGGTTGCCTAAGGCGGCGCGCCCGATCATCACACCATCACATCCGGTCTGCTCAAACATGCGGATCGCGTCATCCGCGTTGGTAACATCGCCATTTCCGATCACCGGAATCGACTTCACGACCGCTTTCACTTGGCGGATAATGTCCCAATCCGCTTTGCCTGTGAAGCCTTGTTCGGCAAAGCGCGCATGAACCGCGATCGCTTTTGCGCCCACTTCTTCGGCACGCTTGGCAAATTGCACCGCCGTGATCACACCGTTTTCAAAGCCCGCCCGGACTTTGACCGTCACCGGCACCTGAACCGCATTGACGACCGCGTGAACCACTTCCACCGCCGTACACAAGTCTTTGAGCAGGGCCGCCCCACCGCCGCCTTTGGTCACTTTTGGCACCCAGCACCCCATGTTAATATCGACCAGATTCGCCCCATAATCTACGACGATCTTGGCCGCTTCGGCCATGTGTTGGGGATTCGCCCCGAATAGTTGCACCGCGCATGGGGCCTCTTCCGGTGTCCAATCGATCATCGCCATGGTGCGATGATGATTGCCCTTAAATTGCATGGCGTGGCTGCTAAACAGTTCAGTACACACCAAGCCACAACCGCCCATCTCACGGCATAACACCCGAAACGGATGATTGGTTTGTCCCGCCATTGGCGCAAGCGTCAACGGGGGATCGATCGTCCAATTCCCGATCGTGATCGGGGTAAGTAAAGTCGGTTGATCGGCGATCATGCGGTGAGCCTCCGAATTGTCAAGCGTTTCTGACATAGTTTAAGCGATCTTGTGTTGAAATTTCACCTAAATTTACTATGATTCTGGGAAAATATCAGCGGTCATTTTTAAGTTTTTTGGAGTGTGTTAGATGAAACTTTTTGCCCCACTTTTTGCCCTTGCGTTCGGCTTCTTGATCTTGTTTGCATCGTCTACATCGTCTACGGTCAGCGCGCAATATGTGCCGACTCCGAATGGTTGTGGGCCGGAAAATGGCCCCAATGTGCCGGATTACTTCTCGTTTTATAACCTGTTCGGACGGACGGATCGGTTTCCGTTTGTGTTCGCTTGCAATGTGCATGATGTTTGTTATGGGACGTTGGGTGCATCACGGGCCGCCTGTGATACGCAATTTCTCAATAATTTGTTGTCGATCTGTCGCAATTATTCGTCAACATGGGTTTCTCGCCAATACTGCAACGGCCTAGCTTATACTTACTACTACGGGGTGCATTGGTTCGGTGAACCGGCCTTCCAAGCCGCACAAAATCGAGCGCGGGCCGGCGTATAACGTCCATAGCCCAAACCAAACCAAACAGGGTAAAAAAAACGCCGGATAGTGTCTCCGGCGTTTTGATTTAGATCGGTTTTAACACGCGGTCTTTACGCAACCGCTTATGGAGGATCTGCTGTTGGGTGAGGTTCACCTCTTGCAAGGCCTCACGCCAAGCGGGGACTTTCATCTCTTTGGGGGTCGTGACGGTGTAACCATGATCCGCGAAGATCTGCAACAATTCCGCCGACGCATTGATCGGCAAAAAGACAAACCCGACCTCGCTTTGTAATTCGCGGGACGCTTGCTCCATCGCCGCTAAGATCGCGTTGATCGTCGCATCTTTTCGCACGGTAGGATCCAGATAAAATTCATCAACGCGGGTGATCAGATTCTCTACTTGCCAACCCGCCAACCCGATCAATTGATCGCTGGTATTGGTTGCTACCAGATAACTCTTTTGACCAAACGCCATCATCACATCCATCCGGCTTAGGGTTTGTCCGCTCATCCGGTTGATAAACTGCGCGATCTGTTCGGCATTATTCGGCATCCCACGTTTGATCTGAACACCTGTGGTATCGATCTGCGGCAAAGGTGCGATCTCATCGTCATCATCCATCGCACGGGCAGCCGGCGTGATCGGGGTCGGGATCGGCGCGTTTAAGTTGACCGCTTGCGTTAAGGGTTTGGTAGCCATACTTTGCGCGTTATCCGGCGCAGGCGTAGGCATGGTCGGAGTCGCGGCCGGTACAGGGGTCGGTGTGGGCGCGGGAGTCGCTACCACAGGAGTCGGTGTCGGTTCAGGGGCGAATTTTTGGGTAAGCGTGTTCCATGCCGCCTGCACCTGTTTCCACGTTTGTTCGATGTCGCTATCGTTGTTGATCACCACATTGGCGCGTTTGAGCTTGTCCGATTGTGGGTTTTGGGCGAGGATACGCCGTCTGGCTTCATCGGCGGACATCTTGCGCTTTTCGATCAGCCGTTTGTATTGTGTTTCGGGTTTTGCGTCTACCACCCAAATTTCATCCACAACATTGACCAGATCGCCTTCTAAAAGCTTGATCGCTTCGACGATGATCACCCGTTGCTTGGCCCGCGTGACTAAGGCGACGATCGCTTGTCGGATCACCGGATGGGTGATCTCTTCTAATTTGGTGAGCAACGCGGGGTTGCCAAACACAATTTGCCCCAACATGGAGCGGTTGATGGTCTGGTCGGGGTTCAAGATCACCTGCCCAAAAGTGTGTACAATGGGCTTGTGTGCGGGAGCGCCGGGAGCCATCGCCTGATGTGCAAGGCTGTCTGCATCGATAGGATACGCGCCGAGGTGTTGAGCCATTTGACGGACGACGCTTTTACCGACACCGATATTCCCCGTGAGGCCAATGACATATTTATTGGGAAAACGACTCACGGTAGACCTCCAGAATAAACCTTGATAATTGAACTACAAATGATGCAAGTTTAACGATGATGCGAATAACATGCAAATTACCGATCCACGGTTATTCCGGTTTGCTTAAACGGCGCAACCGCTCCGATAATTCATCCTCTGCGCTTTTGGTGCTGGATGGTTCAGAACTTGGCGGAGCGGGGGTAGTTTGTGCGTTGAGCAGATCGCCCATTTGATGAATCCGCTCACGGGTTTTTTCTTGCGCTTCGGCGATCTTCTTCGAGATGCGATCCATCGTGGACTCGATCGGTTGCGCGGGATTAGCGGCGGTTTCGGGCGTTGCGCGGTCGGTGGTCACGGGTGGAGGTGGTGATGCAGCAGCCTGCTCCGCCGCCTTTTTATCCCCTACCGCCGCCTCTAACAAGTTCACCCGTCCGATCAATTCTTCCACCGCACGGCGATGAGATCGTAAGTCCGACTCGGCAAAGGCAAGGCGTTGTTCAGCCCGTTTGAGTTGGGCTAAGATCTGCCGCGCTTCGCTTTCGCGCCCCTGTTCCACTGCTTGATCGGCCGCCGCGTCTAAGCGTGCGACTTCATTATGTAAGGCGTTGACTTGCGCTTGCAGATCGTCCTCATGTTCTAAGGACTCGTTGATCCGTTGCCTTAATTCCGACACTTGCCGATCAAGATTAGGTTCACGCTCAAAGCGTGGTAGCGACGGGGTGATGTCGTTAAGACCAGCGCGCACCAGCGTATTGAGTTTTTTTAATAAATCGTTCATTTCCGCTTCTCGCAACCAAACTTTTTAACATTGTACCACAATCACGCTAACATTGCCGATCCCAAGCCAAGCGATAGATCGTCATGTTGTAACCGACGATCGCTTGTGCCGCCCCCCCGGTCACATAAACCCTACATAAACGCGGATCACTGGGATCATCGCCCGGAATTTGATCGGGAAAGGCCATCAGATAACGCGCCTCGTTTGCCTCTAACCACGCCCACATCGCCTCCGGTTGATGAATTAACGGGATCACCTCTGGCGAGAGCAATCCGGCAATGTCCAACATCGGCCGCGGAGCGAAATAACCGACCGCGCCGATGTCATGAATCGCTAACAACTCGTCGGGCGGCAAGTGATCGCGAATCCAGAAGGCGGCGTTGACCATTTCTTCATCGATCACACTCACATCGCGCACATAGGTGAGAAGTCCGGTACTAAAGGCGAAAAACACCCATAACAACATCACCGAGGTCGCTAACGCCCCAGTTAAGACTCGCTGTACCCGTCGGATGCGGCCCCGTTGCACCAAGATGACCGTACCGACGATACCAAATACCACCAGGGCCGGTAATGCAGGCAAGACATAACGCCCATGTTGATAAGCGGCCGGTAAGCGGGCCGCATATAAAGCGATCAACGCGATCACCCACACAAGCGGTAGGTGATAGAGCAACCATAAGCGCGGATGATGCTTGCGGACAATTGACACACTCATCGCCACTAGCCCAAAAATCAACAGAAACTGCCCACCGATGAACAGTGGCACGGTCATCTGAAACAAGCGCACGGGATAACTTTGCATCAAGAGCGGCTCATGTTGGATCTGTTTCGCGGCCGCCGTGTTGGGCAAAAGCCCTCCCGTGAGCGAGAGATTCAGCGCTAAATACGGGGCGATCATCACCCCGAACGCGATCATCGCCCCAATGATCCAAAAGATCACTTGTCGATCGCGTGCGATCAACAACGCGATCCCACAAATCCCCACCAACAAGATCCCTTCGGGACGAGCTAGGGTGGTTAAGGCCGCGATCGCGCCGAATTGCAGTCCGCGAATCCACATAGCGCGGGTGTTTAACGCGGTGAGTAGATAATTGTGCGCGTCCAGTTCACGCCAAGTGACGGCGATCAACCCCAAACAGAGCGCGCCGAATAAGATCGTTTCCATCCCACTTGACGCGGCCCAGATCAATTGCCACGTCATCACCACACCGACTCCGGTCAACAGACCGATGCGATCGCGATTAGGCAACAGGCGATCGGCCAAGTGAGCGCTAAAAATGCCCGCCCCGGCCAACGCGATCGCCCCTAGCGCGTGCGTCCATAGGGCATAAGGCAACCGTAGCCCATAACCGATCGCCAATAACACCGTATACAGTGGTGATGTTGAAGCGGCACTAGGCTCACCAGGGATAAACGCCCATTGCCCCGTGAAAGCGAGATTACGCCCATACACCTGATGAATCCAACTGTCATCTAAGGGGAATCCGCCATTCGCAGAGACCACATACAACGCGACCAAACCCGCGGCCAATACCAGCAAAAATAGATCCCGACGCGAAAACTGACTCATCTGGCACTCCCTGTTGATCATCGCTTGAATTATGCGGTGGATAAGAGGACATCGCAAGCATTTTGAGATCAAGCGACCAACATCACCACGTTCACAATCTCAATACGCGAAAGTGTCGCTAGGTGAATTGACCAATCGCGCTAGGTGAATTGACCAATCGCGCTAGGTGAATTGACCGATCCAAACAAGTCATCTCAGAAAAGTATCCTATCAGTGTTTTTTTACCTTGGGTTTCAAAACTGTCCCCATGACAGCCATATATGAAAAAGGGGATCGACCCCGCATAAGATTGCGTTGATCCGTCTCCAAGGATCGGGGACGTTTGTGAACCTCAAAATATCCCTCCAAAGTTTCTCATTCGTCTAAACCGTGAGAACCTGCTAAAATAACAGAAAACATACCTTTCTGGTTTTTAGGAACGATCTCGTGAGCGACTTCCGTCCTGACATCTGGCGACTCCAAGCCAAGTTCGACATTCAAGGGCTGATCGAGGCGCTAAAACATACCGATCCCAATATCCGTAAGCGTGCCGCCGCGGCCTTGCGCGCCTTAGGTGCCACCCCCGCGCTGCCTGCCCTGAAAGCCGCACTTGCGGTTGAACACGATCCCGAAACCCGTGCCAATATTGTCGCCGCCTTAGATGTATTAGAATTGGAGCAAGACCGAGGCAGCGCCCCCCCCGTCCCAGAACCAGTCACCGTTTCGGAATTTGATCAGTTGATTGAACAATTGAATAGCGGTCAACCGGAAAAAGTGATCGCGTCCGCGATCAAGTTGGGTGAAATGCGGGATAAACGCGCCGCAGAACGGCTTGTCTTGCTGTTTAATAACAACAATATCGCCGCGAATGTGCGCTTAGCCATTGCCGAGGCCTTGCTCAAATTGGAAAGCGCTCCGGTTGAAGTAGCGTTATTAGGCGCACTCCGCAGCCCCAATTGGCGCGTGCGGCGTAATGGCGCTGCCATTTTAGGCCAAGTCCGAGCTGATTGGTCGGTTGACCCGTTGGCAAAAGCGCTCCATGACGAAAATGAGATCGTCCGCAAAACCGCCCGCGCCGCCTTACGCTTTATCAATACACCTGAAGCCCTTGCCGCCCTCAATGCCGCTAAACCAGAAGGGGTGAAAACCGTGAATTTGAGCGAAAATAGCACCAAAGCACCACGCGAAGACAGTACCATGCACATTCGTCCGTCGGGCCTGCCAAAAACCAAACCGATCGACTCACCGAAAAAAGTGGATTTACCCAACGCCACACCTGAACCGCGTGAGGATGCGACGATCAACTTACGCCCGGCCGCGCTCACTCAACCCCAACCCACACCCGTGGCCTTAGGCGAAACGGCTAAACAGGTGGATGATCAAACCTTGCATGTTCGCCCACCCACCTTTCCGAAAGCGGAGACACCGCCAAATCCCATGGCCAACGATCAAACGCAACGTTTGCCCCGTCCTGATCAGAGCGCGATCGATGAGACGCTCCGGGCGCGGGCTACCCAAAAATTGGTCTGGCCTAAACGTGACGCTGAAAGCGAAACCGACCCGTCTAAAATTCAAACCAAGCCGCTTGATCCCAATCGCGCCCGTCAAATAAACACCCCTTCGGAAGATCCACCGGATCAACCTAAGGCTTAATCCCAAGAGGATTGACCGGATCCACCTAAGGCTTAATCCCAAGAGGATTGACCGGATCCACCTAAGGCTTAATCGCGTTGATCGCGATTCCATGACACTTGTTGTCGAAGTCCGTCCACTAACGAGACTTCGGGCGCGTAGCCTAATGATTGTAGGGCGCGATCGGTATTGGCTACGGCCCGATCTTGTTCACCCGGCCGTTTCGCGCCATGTTGGATCACCGCTTTCAACCCGATGATCTCCTCCAAGATTTCGATCAATTCATTGAGGCTGGTTTCATCCGCCCCCCCTAGATTATAGATCGCGCCCGGCGTGAAATGTTCAGAGGCTAGTAAACTCCCGCGCACAATATCGCTGATATAGGTGCTGGCCCGCCGTTGTGTGCCGTCCCCTAACACGGTGATCGGCTCACCTTTCAGGATCGCGTTGATGAAGATCTGATACCCCATATCCGGGCGTTGACGGGGCCCATAAACCGAAAAATAGCGTAAGATCGTGGTCGGGATGCCAAATTGACGCTCATAAGCACGCACCAGATGTTCCGCCGCCAACTTGGTGATCCCGTAGGGCGAAACGGGATTTAAGGGGGAATCTTCATCACCCGTAGCTTGACTGCCATACACGCTAGAGGTACTCGCATGGATCACTTGACGTAAACCGCCCACACGCCGCACCGACTCTAATAATCGTTGAGTCGCAAGGACATTACAGGTCATATACTGCTCAAAATTGACCCAACTGGCCAAGAGTCCCGCCATAGCGGCCAAGTGATAGACCACCTCTACACCGTCTAGCAGAGAGTCGAGATCATCGGTGCGAAGATCACACTCATGAAACCGAAATTTTCCGCTATGCGTGTGTAAGGTCAGCAGATTCTGTTCTTTCAACGGACGCGGATAATAAGGGATAAACCCATCCACCCCGATCACCTCATGCCCTTGTCCTAACAGGGCCTCGCATAAGTGTGAGCCGATGAATCCCGCCGCGCCAGTGACTAAATACCGCATGTGATCATACCTTCCATAAAGCAACCCATGATACTGACTAAGTGTACCTGAAGGTTCTCAATCTTTAATTAGAGTGTTTATTAAATTTCACTCGTCCAATCGCTCCAGCCAAATATCAACGATCTCCGCTTGAGGCAGATCCCATTCGGCGAAATAATCGCGGGCCGGTTCAATCCGCCAACTTTCCTCATAGATCAAGCCTAAATTGGCTTGGGTGAGTTGGATACCGGGTTCATCATAAAATTGTTCGCGAAATTCAATCAGATAAAAGAGTGCCTCATCCGCGCTCGGTGATCCATTCATCAATCCCACGCTTAGCCAATTGTGAAGATGAATGGTCGCTTGCCAGACTTGATCACTCTGAATATACGCTTGCGCGGCACGCTCAAAGGCCGTTTCGGACGCGCTTAAATCGTTAGAAAACAACTGAAAAAAGCCAAGTTGACCGTAGATCACGCCATGATGATCCGGTTGATCGGTGAGCAACGTCTCCAATTCGCTGATCAACCCGGCGATGTCATCCGCTTCTAAGCGCTCACAAGCGGCCTGAAACATCGCCAGTGACTCCCGCCACCCGCAAGGACCATTTCCAAAATCGCGCCAATCTAACAAGGGTAAATCGGCGTTGGCATCTTCAAACGGTGGGCGTAACGCTTCTGGATCAAATTCTTCATCGGGCGGTGTCAGCGTCGTGACGGTAAATTCATTGATCTCCACCCGATTCACAATCTCACCGCCGGGCAGATAGACCGAGAAGCCAACTTCGGCGCGCACCTCTAAGGTGACGCGCTCCTCAAAATAGAGTGTCAAACTGAGGGTATCGCGTTGATTCGCGGGGGTTTCGGCGGTGGTCAACAAGCGTTCCGTAGTGTCCCATCGTTCCCACGGGGCGCGATCATTCGGACGGGTGAACACGGTCAAACGGATCTGGGTGCTGTTGGTGGTGGGTGCAAACCAAGTCACATCATATTCTACGCCGAGTCCCATCCAACGATAGAGCAGTAGATAAGCATCGCGTTGATCCTGTTGCAAAAACAGATCCGCGTCATAGGCGTTATTGCTGCTAAAGACCACTTGTGGGGCGGCCTGTAAACGCCAAATCCCCCCTAATGAATAATCGATACTAGGGAATGAACGTGGCGTTGGGGTGGGTTGTATCGGCGTGACAACTTCCATCCGCACCCCACAGCCCACACACCACAGACACAACAAAACGATCAGGGTTTTGGTAGGCATAATGTAAAGGTCGATCCTTTCCCAAGCGTGCTATGAGCGGTGATCGTGCCGTTATGTAAGCTCACGATCTTTTTGACCATCGAGAGGCCTAAGCCACTGCCTCCGCCTTTGGCCCGGACACGGACTAACGGCTCAAACAGGCGATCTGGTAAAAATTCCGGCGGAATCCCTTCACCATTATCGATCACCTTGAGCGCGTAAAGCTGATCATTAGCTTCAAGCGTGATCTGGACATGGGTTGCGCCATATTTAAGGCTGTTATCCACCAAGTTACTGAGCGCACGCACCAATAGATCGCGATCGCCCTCAAACGGTGCCGAGGCGGTCAAGGCCTCGAGTTGAATGGTTTTTTGATCCCGTATCGCACGCTCATCATGTTGATAATAAACTTCTTCGGCGATGTCCAATAGATCCAAGGGTTCTAATGCCAACGGGATATACGACAAGCGCGCATCAAACAAGATGCTATCGACCAAACGGGTTAAGCGTTGCGCCTCATGCTCGATCGTCTGCACACTCGCAGCATCCAATTGATCGGATTGCTGTAAGTTGTTGGCATGAGCGATGATCGCAGCCAACGGATTTCGCATATCATGGATGATGCGCCGGATAAAGCGCTCATAAAATTGAGATTGTGCATCGCCCATTTGCGCGGGATAAGCGATCACGCTGATCTCTCCGTTGGGTAAGGGGGCGGCCTGTAAATTGACACGCAAACCTTCATCCACGCCATAGCTTTGAAGCGCGATGCGATTGGTCTCACGGGCGCGTTGTAACAAGCGGGCGATCACCGGAGACAGATCGCCTTTATCAGTTAGCAAATAGCGCCGGCCGGCATCATTCGCCCACTTCAACCGTAAACGGGCATCATATAACAAGATTCCTTCCGTTAATTCTTGATCGGCCAAGGTCAACACCGTTTGCGTGAGCAATTGTTGATCCACCGCGTAACGCACGCGCTTTCCCAAAAAGGCAAACCATAACATCGACGCGGCCATCGCACTCAGCACCCAGATCAACCCGATCTCGGAGATCGATTGTAGCCGGATCAATGGGAAGGGAGCGCGGGTGAATGGGATCAACAGGGTGATCACCATCACCCAAGCCAACCAACGTAAAAATCGGGCGCGGCCGCCATAACCCCAATGAAAGGCGGCGCTCCATAACACGACGATCGTGATCCAAAACCAGAGCGCGGCCAACTCCCCATCGGCGCGGATCGTCACCTCCGGGATCGTCAAGAGCGCGGGTAATAATCCCCACCAAAGCAGCAGATACAGCGCTGACCAAAATAACAGCCGAAGGGTCATAAATTCAATCGATAGCCTGTGCCGTGGACGGTTTCGATCAATTCATCGCGTTGCAATTTTAACTTACGCCGGATCGCGGCGATATGACGATCCACCGTGCGCTCATACCCTAGCCATTCGTAACCCCATACCTGATTTAAGAGTTGTTCCCGTGTCCATTCCCGCTGCGGGTGACGGGCCAAAAATGCCAATAGGGCAAACTCTAAGGGCGTGAGATCGATCTCTTTGCCCGCCCGGGCGACCCGATAATGTACTGTGTCGATCCGGACATCGCCGATCACGATCACCGTGTCCTGTTCGGTGCGTTGACGGGCATCGCGCCGAATCTGGGCCACGGCGTTTAAGGTGGCCCGAATTTGACCTAAAAGCGCGTTCGCATCCCAAGGTTTGCTGACAAAGGCGATCGCCCCTTGCCCTAGGCTTTCGATCTGCCATTCGGTGTAAGAAGTCAGCATGATCACCGGAATAAAGCGCTCCATAGCTCGGATCGCCCGTAAAACATCAAGTCCGCTCATCTGATTCGGATCGGCCTCATCTAAGACCACATCTAACAGGATCAAATCGGGGGGTTGTTCACGGATCAAACGGAGCGCATCGTTGCCATTACTAGCGGCGTGAACCTGAAAACCCGCCCGTCCTAAGAGGGTCGCTAAGGCGGTGCGAATCGACTCTTCATCGTCCACAGTGAGAATGACGGCGCGTTCTTCGATCATGGGCGCACATCATGAACCGCGATCACTTGTTGGCTGTGTGCGTCTTGATCGCGCCGATCCCGTCCTAATAAACCGATCATCGAGTCGGTCGCATCCGTATTGACATCCTCTGGTGCGACATAATTGAGGATGTCGGGATGATGACCTGTCACCACCCACCCCGGAAAATTAGGTAAGCGGATCACCGAAAAATCCCCCGCGGGTGATCCGACCAAAACCGGACCATATTCAGTGAGGATCGCTTTGGCTTGTGCGATCAGGTCAGCTTCAGGTTGCATCAGGATCACGCAGGTGCCATGCTCAAACACCACCCATGATTTTCCCGTCCCGAGGATCACCTGTTGCCATACGTCTACATAGTCGGTCATAGTGTCGCCTTTTGCTGATTTGTTTCAGGGTTGATCATAACACAAACTAGCGGGTTAACGACGATCTTAGGGTTTCTGTGATTGCCGCTTGTGTTATCATCTCTCTAAAAAAACACAAGGGTATCTCATGCAACCGACCCCCGAACAACAACAAGCGATCCTCACCCGCCGTAACGCGATCGTCGTGGCCGGGGCGGGATCGGGTAAAACGCGCGTTTTGGTAGAGCGTTATCTCACACTCTTAGAGGAAAATCGCGATTGGTCACTCAATGCGTTAGTTGCGATCACCTTCACCCGTAAGGCGGCGGGTGAAATGCGGGATCGGGTGCGCGCCGCTTTAGAAAAAAAACACCAGTCCGCCACCGATCCCGATACCCGCAACCGTTGGAGCGATCTCTTGGGGGCCATGGACAGCGCCCGAATCACCACCATTCACGGGTTATGTGCCGATCTCTTGCGTGCGAATGCCGCTGAAGCCCAGATCGATCCGGATTTTGGGGTCTTAGATGACATCGAATCCAAGATCCTCTTAAGTCAAGCCATCGATGATACCTTTCGCACCATCGCCACCACCGATCACCCGGCCTTGCGCGTCTTTGACCTGTTTGATCCGCGTGAGGTGCGTGAGGTGCTGACAGCGGAATTAATGGGCGCGGATCTGCCCGATCTCCCTCAAGATCTGTACACCCATTGGCGCAATCAATGGCTGATTTTTGCGCGGGACTTGTTTCAATTGTGGCTCAAACATCCGACCCTGTATCAGGCGATCGAATGGCTCACCGATACCGCATTTCCCGCCGGTGACAAACTCGCTGAGGTCTGTGAGAAAGCCAAGCGGGTCTTATTTGCCTTGATCGATCAACCCGATCCGCTCAAACAGCACGAATTGTTACGAAACTTAGGCGAAAAGGGCGTGATCAAATTAAACAGCGGCGCTAAAAAAACTTGGGGTGAGGACGGTTTAGAGCAAGCGAAAGCGATCTTAAAGGGGATTCGCGAAAGCGCGGACGAATTGCTTAAAAGTTTAGGTGAACCGATCGGAGCGTTAGATCAATTGGCCGCGGAGATCGTCCCTGCATGGCACGCCTTGATCCGGGCGACTCAAGCGACCTATCGCGCCTATAAACAGCGGGCCAATCGTTTGGATTTTAACGATCTGGAGCGCTTGACCGCCGAATTATTGCGCGATCATCGCCATGTGCAACGCCGTTATCAGGGGGCGGAATTTCAACATTTGTTGGTGGATGAGTTTCAAGACACCAATAGCGCCCAATGGGAGATCGTGCAGGCGCTTTCGGGGCTGACCCGCTCTGGATCGCTGTTTGTGGTAGGCGACCCAAAACAATCGATCTATGCTTTTCGCGGCGCGGATGTGAGTGTGTTTCATGATGTGCATGATGAGATCGTGCGTGCCGGAGGGGAACAGATCGATCTCCGACGTTCGTTCCGTACCCATGCGCCTTTAGTGAACACCTTAAATCGCTTGTTTGAGGCCATCTTGCAGCCCGATGAGCATAGCCCAGTCTTAAAATATCAAGTCGCTTTGGGGCCAAACATGGACGCACATCGACTCGATGCGCCTAACCCAGACCCGGCCCTAGAGGTGATCGTGTTAGACAACACCGCCGATAAATTGGGAGCAGATGTGATCCGCCAATGGGAAGCACGCACGATCGCTGAACGGATTCATGCGTTGGTCAACGATCAACGTATCATTTACGACAAAGAACGGGATCAACTCCGCCCGATCGAATATGGAGATGTGGCGATCTTGTTTCAATCCATGAAAAAAACGCCAATTTACGAGGAGGCGTTTCGTCAAATGGGATTGCCATTTTTCACCGTGGCCGGCAGCGGCTATTACGATCGTCAAGAAGTCTGGGATCTCTTAAATCTGCTCACCGCCTTACATCAACCGACGGATGATCTCGCGGTTGCCTGTGCCTTGCGCTCCCCGTTATTCCAAGTGAGCGATGATGGCCTCTATGCGCTCCGTTTGACCAAACTTCCACTTTGGCAAGCCTTAGCGCATCCAGATGCAACCCTACCCGCCGATCAACAGCAACGAGTCGCCGCGGCCCATCTCACCTTAACCGAATTGCAACGACTCGCCGGCCGCGTCACGATCTCCGAATTGTTGCGCGAGGCCTTGACTCGCACGGGGTATCTAGCCACGTTAACCGGCCTTCCCAACGGGGCGTTACGACGAGGAAACGTGGAAAAATTGTTAGGACTCGCCCATAGCAGCGGCAAGATCACCCTCGGCGCATTTACCGCCTATTTGCGCGATCTCACCACTCGCGAAATTCGGGAAGGCGATGCCGCCTTAGAGGTGGAAGGAGTCGTGCGTTTGATGACGGTTCATGCCAGTAAAGGCCTAGAGTTCCCTCTGGTGATCTTGGTGGATACGTCGTGGCAGAGCAAGAGCAAACCATCGTTAATTACCTACCGGGACGGGTTATGCTGCAAACTGCAAGATGAAGAAGGCAATTGGAAACAACCGTTTATCTTTCAGCGCGCCCTTAAATTACAACAGTGGCGTGAAGAAGCGGAGCGTCGCCGTCTGTTATATGTGGCGGCCACCCGCGCCCAAGACCTGTTAATCATCTGTGGCAGCACGGGCAGAAGCGAAAAATCGGAGTTAAACGGTTGGTTAAATTGGATCATGGAAGTCGTTCACGAAACCGATCCCGATGTGCTGATCCGTAAGCCCACTTATAGCCCACCCACCGCGATCGATCGCCGTGAAGAAACCCGATCCGCTTGGGAGATCCTACCGCCGAAAGCGACTCCCATCCCGCCGCGTTTGATCCGTGCGATTGAACCCGCACCACTCTTACAAACCCGACATCTTGCCCCGTCACAGATCACCCAGATCGGGGTGTATGTGTCTGAAGCCGATGAACAGGCGCGCCGTGAGGCCCGCCGTCGTTTTCGACAATCGATCTTCTATGATGCACCAGAGACCATCGCCGCAGCGCGTTATCAACAAACCAATCGCGTGAGTGCCCGTCAAGTGGGTGAGATTGTGCATGAGGCCTTACGTTGGTGGACTCTTCCCTTTGAGCGCATCGCACCGGATCAGCGGCGCAAGTTGTTATTGAGTTACGCATGGGAACAAGGCATTACCGAACAACACGATCTTGACGATGCCATTCATCGGGCAGAAGGGTTGCTCAACGGGTTTATGAGCAGCACCTTATACCGTTGGATTCAAGATGCGGTCGAGGCAAAAACCACCCTCTATCGTGAATTGCCGTTTGTCTATGAGTACGATTCACACATCATCCGCGGCGTGATCGATATTCTGTTCCGTCATCCCGATGGCCATTGGATCTTAGCCGATTATAAAACCGGGCGGGTATCTTGGCCCGATCGAGCCTCAAAGCTCATACGACTCCAACGACACGCCCAACGCTATCATTTACAATTAGGCATATATGCCGCCGCCGTGAGCGCTCAATTAGGTCAAACGCCAAAGGTGTACATCAACTATTTAAGTGAAGGGGAATTATTCGCCCTCCCCGAAGCTCAATGGCGATCGGCTTTACACAGCGGACTCCAAAGCGCGATACAACCCTTGTTAGATCGCTATTAGACCGCTATTAGACGCTATTAGATCGCTATTAGACCGCTAAAGGAGCGTGACACCATGCGGATTTTAAATCAACTTCCTGAAGAGGCCCGGCCAAATGCCCCAGCCTTGCGTTACGTCATGGGCAATTATGCCAAACGCGCCCGCCAAATCTTGTGGTTGCAATTGGTGGTCGGAATCGCCTTGGTGATCGGAGTCGGGGTGATCGGAGGGCGTTTGCTCTCGCAAGATCAGGGGTTGCCAGCCTCGGCGATCTTGATGAATGCCTTATATCCGGCGGCCGTCTTGGGTCAGATTTTGATGAGCGTGTTTATGCTGATGATGACCATGGGGGTTATCAATGAGGAAAAACGCCGTCAAACTTGGGATAACTTGCGCGCCACCGACACCGGTACACAGATCACCTTGCGCGCCCGTTGGTTTGCCGCGGTATTCTATCGGCTATTTTTACTCTTGGTGATCATCTATAGCGTGCGTTTAGCCTTGGTCGGTGCGTTGCTCTACGATCTAACCGCGTTCAGTGGAGATTATCTCGCGTTGATCTCCGGGGGATCAGTACAACCGTTACTTCCAGTAGAAGCGATCATCATCCTTACCGCGTTTAGCTTGACCGCTAGTTTTATCTTGCCGCTCACCGGACTCGGACTCGATGCCGCGTTGGGGATTTTGTTAGCGACGTTTATCAATCATCGGGTATGGATCGCCTTAACCCAAATGGTGTTATCGATTGCGCGCTTTGCCATGGTGATCGGGCTGTTCCTATTGATGCAAAACTTGGTAGATCCCACCAATGCCAGTGAGCCGTTTTTAAAGTGGATCTCGATGGTCGGATTCGGGGGGTTTGGCGATTGGGGATTGCGCTTTTTAAATCTACAAAGCTATAGCGAATTGTGGTCAACCGTGCCATTTGGCATCTTTGTGGGTGTGGGCATGTTATTAATCGCGGTGATCCAAGCCGGGCTTACTGAGTTATTTCTCTCATGGGCGGCCCGTCGAGCGCAAGCCCGCGATTAGACGACCCCTAGGATCGTGTGGAAACGTAAAAACCTATTCTGTTGGCTGAACAAGGAACATTTAATGTTGGCGAATATCGCATTTATTGTTATCGGTCTAGTTGGCTTACTTATGGGTGGAGAATGGCTTATTCGCTCCGCCTCACGCTTAGCCACAAGTTTAGGTGTTCCGACACTGGTCATCGGTTTAACAGTGGTCGCGCTAGGTACATCCATGCCGGAGTTAGTAGTATCGTTCAGTGCCGCGTTAGGCGGGGTGAGCGACATCGCCTTGGGGAATGTGGTCGGATCGAACATCGCCAATCTGGGTTTGATTCTCGGTTTAGCGGGGCTTGCCGCGCCTTTAATGATCCATGCGACCCTGGTAAAACGCGAGATTCCGGTCATGGTGGTGATGTCTATTCTCGTCTTTATCATGGCATTAGACGGGCAGATACACCGCTTAGACGGGGCGGTACTGCTGATAAGTTATGTGATCTTCACGATAACCCTCTATCGCGCCAATAGCACAAAAACGCGAACCAGTGACGTGACAGAGGAAGTAGCAGAGGAAGTAGCGGAAGAAGTGGCGGCGATTGAGGGTGAACCCGTTAAAGTGAACCCGGTGCGGGAACTTGTCACACTGATCATAAGTATCGGGGTACTGATCGTTGGCGCACAATTTATCGTGAATGGGGCTGTCAATATCGCCCGCACAATGGGTATCAGTGAATTGTTGATCGGTCTCACCTTGGTTTCGATCGGCACTTCGCTGCCAGAAATTGCAACATCGGTTATTGCCTCGCTACGGGGTCACAGCGACTTTGCTGCCGGAAATGTGATCGGCTCTAACATTGCGAACTTGTTGGTCATTCTCGGTGCAACTTCCGTGATTCAGCCTATTCCCGTTCCGATACAGGTGATTCAGATCGAAATGCCTGTGATGATTATTTTCGCGGTTGCGATCATTCCGCTTGTCTTAAATCGTCGCCTTGAGCGTTGGCAAGCGGCCCTACTGCTTAGCGCGTATCTCATGTTTCTGATCTACGTGTTCTTACAAAACTAAACTAACGCGCCCTGTCCTTAAGCAACTGATTGCGATTTTTTCTAGCGTAGGCAACGAGGCATCGCTGTTATGAGCAGCCCGTCGCACTCCCCCCGATTGAGGATCATCACATCAAGCTGTCCGCCTGCTACACGGACAGCTTGACGTTTACTTAGGTTGACCACTCCATTATAAATCCTAACGCAACCACTAAGGGTTCAATGCTGGGTTGTGTGCAAAACCATACGATACACCCTAACAAGACGACCGATCGAGTAACGGCACGTCGTCGCTGTTGCATAGGGTTTAAAGATACCCCCGCCGTCCGCGACTCAACAACATCCCGATGATCACACCTAACAAAAAAGCGATTGCGTACCACTCGTAGCCACTCATGTGAATGCTCCTGATACACTTATCCCTACTATAGGGGCGTAAATCGGGCTTAGAGTGCAAGAATAGAGAGTCGTGCCGCCGCTAGGGTTGTGATGACTCGGCAAATCAAATCTCGGCTAATTCCTCTAAGTCATCATCAAGAATCGGCTTCAAATAGCCTAAGACCCGTTTGATCCGTTCAAATTGTTCGGGATCATGCTGAAAACGTCCGTAAAGTCCCCATAAATACATCTCCGCGTTCAAAATCAGCTCAAACGGTTCTTCACTTAGATCGTAGGGATGCGCTTGCGTAAACTGATGTTTATGCTGAATAGCCAATCGTTGCAATTCTAAAGCGGTCAAGGGAGTCGCTTGATCGCCTCTAGGAATCAAAACATCGTTCACAAAGGTCCGCACACAATCTTCACGGGCCGCTAAGACATGATCAGGAATCAGCGGTGGTGAATATTCCCGTACATCCTCTAGGTTGTCTTGACCATTATTAGGGGGAAACCAACCCCCACATTGATAACCATAGGTGTTGTAGAGTTGTTCTTGCTGCTGCTTGTGTGTCATTTTGTTCTCCCCATCAGACGCGATCACTTGTAAGACGAAAAAAACTCAAGCAATCGAATCTAATCGATCATTGAGCAAATTTAAGTCGAGGGATTAAAGAGAATCTTCTCTCAATTTCCCTCGTGCTTATTCGTAAAAAGGCGCTGTGATTTTATTCCACCTCAATAATTGAATAGGCAACTTGACGAATGAATTTCCAATCATTTAACACAGTACGTCGACTGCACTTTAGCGCATCGGCGATCTCGTCAAACGTGTAATGTTCCGCTTTCAAACGGCACACTTTTTGTTGACGTAGTGAAAGTTTTGAACAGATGCTTTCAACCAATTGTTCAGCGGCTGCGATCTCCTGTTGACGTTGTGCCATGGTTTCTTCCTCAATTTCTCGCTCCAATAACACCGTTTCAGGATCATCCCGATAGAAAATTTCAACATCGCCGCGCCGAACACCCGCTTGCCATGCCGAATACTCATCATCACCGAAATCGTTATACAAACGTTGATGTTTTTTGCGTCCAGATTTGAGACGTACTTTGTCCGCCATGCCAATTCTCTCCACGAAAAACTTGAACTTTGGCTTACGATGATCGAACCTAGTAAAACTCCGAGTACATCAGAGCGCACCTCCTTTTTTTGACTCCGCTCCTATGTATAAGTCGTTTTTGATCCATACAGTGCAACTTTTGACGGCTTTAGCGCGTGTTTTTGGTAAACTTTTGATGATCATTTCTTTAAGAAACAAAAATGCCCTCAACATTGAGAAGGCATTTTGTCGATTTAACCTATTTTGATTTCGATGTCCAACTTGGCAAAAAGCGACCCGTGCGTGCCATATAATCGCTGTAGGTCGGATACGTCGCTTGTAACAGCGACTCCTCATACGCCGCTTTTGCATTCAACACCCCGATCAACGCGATCCAGATCACGAATAACACCGGATGACCGTGGAGCAACGCCACACCCAACACACTCACCAACACCCCGCTATAGATCGGATGTCGCACCCGCCGATACACCCCAGTTTCGACCAAGCCCGCGCTGACATTCGGATCGGGTAACACCTTCGGATTCTGTCGGTTCATCCGCTGATGTTCGCCGATCGCCAACATCACCACGCCCACCCCGATCAAGATCAACACCACGCCGATCCCCCTCATTAGCACCGATGTCCCTAACGGAAACACGATCGCCGCGATCGGGATCGCGGCAAATAGGGCAAATTGCGCGCTGACATAAGCCTGTGAGCGCGTCATGGTTTAATCATCCGCGCCATCATCATCATCCCCACTCGTGTCTGGTGGAGGCGGAGGCGGAGGTGGCGGAGCTTGTGGCGGGGTCGTCGGTGCGATCCGAGTCGCAGCGGGTATGATCGGCTCAACCATGATCACAAATGCGCCGCTATTGTCATCTAACGGTGCGTCATTCACCCAAAATTGCAAAACACCATCCGCCGGGGCCGTCCAGATCAATTCACGACCCACGACGATCGGATCACCGTCATCCAAGCGCATCAATAACGCCCCAATCGCTTGATCCGGCAATAATTTACCCGTCGCATCAAGTTCGGTGCTACCATTCGGCCCCACCAGATAATCATTGCAATCATCACGCGGCGGTTGTGCCTCTGGACAATCGGCATACAGGTTGATCTGACCTTCAGCGCGGATCTGATACGTGATACCCGCGCTCACCGTGTAATTAGACCATTGCCAATCCGCGCTATCCCCGGCCAACGTGAACGGGATCACGATCGGATTGGGTAACAGATCAATCGGCATTGCAGCGACATCCTCAAACGTATACGGATCGGGCCCCACTGGGACTTCACCCGGGATCGTGACCAATTTATACCCCGGTAAAACCGTTTTGGTGATACCGCCGGAAGTGACCGTGGCTCGCCCTTCCAATGTGCTGATCCACACTTTTTCATCTTGACGTTTATCTAACAGCACCGTGCTACCGACCGCAATATCGATCCCATTCACTCGGAAGTGGACTGTCGTGCCTTCAGGGGATTGCACCAACACCCCATCACGCGGGGCCTCGCGGCATTGTGGCACGCCGATGCCTGTGGTCAATTGGAACGCTTGCATCGGCGCAGTGAGATCTTCTGATTCTTCGGTGATCAATTCCGAATCACCGAACACCACAAAGGTGACATTTTGCCCCGGCAAAGTGTCCGGCAGATCGGCTTGTAACGACAAGATCGCTACGCCCCAAGTGCCTTGATCGGTGTTAAGTGCGGTGGTGTTCAGTTGTGCGATCGTCTCTAAGGGTAAGCGATCGCCCGTGGTACTAAAAGCGTCTAAGGTGAGCGCGTTGGGGCCAAACGCGGTGACGAGGTTATTCCCATAACAGGCTTCATTGCGACCCAACCCACCGCAAGCTTGATCGACCCGTATTAACGCTTCTTCAACCAGTTCCGGGCAAGCGAACGGTACGGCCGCTTGGGCCATCAGCCATGCAGTCAATGTCAAAAGGATTGGCACAGCGAGTAAGAGCTTACGAAACATTCTGATTTCCTTTCGATGGTAATGTTCAATTATCGCACAGTGGAGACGGATTGGACGTATTGACAACGTTAACCAGTTCGATACCTTTTCCGGCCCAAAGGTAGTAAAATAAGGATATGAAACTCAGCGACTATGCCGACAAAGTTGGGGTCAGCTACAAGACGGCCCACAGACGGTTCAAGGCAGGCAAACAGCGTGGCCATCAGAGGGATACCGCAACGATCCTCATCACCGAAGATCAACCGATTGAAGGGGTCAAGCTGGCGGAAGACGCATCATCGAATTCATGCAGCTGATGGGCATCGGCACCTTGGTCATCGGCAAAAACGAGGGATGGAAGCAGGGGATTGAGTTGGGGAAGCGCAACAATCAGAATTTTGTGCAGATCCCCCACGCACGCTTCATTGAGATGCTCACTACAAGGCACTATTGGTGGGGATTGTGGTCATCATCACCGAGGAAAGCTACACCAGTAAGTGCAGTTTTCTGGATGGCGAAGCAGTTTGCAGGCACGAGCAGTACGCGGGCAAGCGGGTCAAGCGTGGCTTGTTTTGTGCCAGCAATGGACGGTTGATAAATGCCGATACGAATGGTGCATACAACATTATCCGAAAAGTAATCCCGAAC
>JALOOG010000034.1 GCA_025454525.1 Anaerolineae bacterium
GTGGAGCGGATCAAGGCGCGGGGATTCGTCTGTTTTTTGGTGATCTGGTCACCTATGCCTATACGGATGACCTGAGTGAAGCGAGTCTATTACGGGCGGCGGAGGCTGCTCGCGCAGCTGGCAATGCCAATCAGGGACTCCGGATGATCGATTTAACAGAACAAAAAAGCCCACTCCATTATCCGATCGAAAAGGCTTTTGACACCTTGAGTATCAGTGACAAAGCCGCGATCTTAGGGCGTGTGGATCAAGTGGCGCGGGGGTATGATGCGCGGGTGCGTCAAGTCCGAGCCGGATACACCGAAGAACGGCGGCATGTCTGGATCTACAATTCCGACGGGATCGCGGTGGAAGATGATCGCTATTTTGTGGAGTTTCGCGTTGCGGCCATGGCCCAAAACGGGCAACTGATTCAGACCGCGAATGAAGGTTTCGGCGGTCAATTGGGCTTGGAGTTATTCGATCGCCATGATCCGATCGCGTTGGCACAACGTATCAGTGAGACCGCTGTGCAGTTGTTGGATGCGCGGCCGGCTCCGGCAGGTGAGATGACGGTGGTGGTCTGCAACGGGTGGGGTGGCGTGTTGTTCCATGAGGCGTGCGGTCATCAAATGGAAGCGGATTTTATCACCAAAGGGACATCCGCTTATGCGGGGCGGATTGGCGAATTGGTCGCTAATCCGATCGTGAACGCCTATGATGACGGCACGCTCCCCGGCCGGCGCGGCTCAATGCGCTTTGATGATGAAGGGACACCGGCGGCGCGTAATCCGTTGATCGAAAATGGCAAGTTAATCGATTATATGTGGGATTTGACCGAAGCACGGCGGGCTAAACGTCGCTCAACAGGTAATGGCCGGCGTGAGAGTTTCCGCCATCTACCGATGCCACGGATGACCAACACCTATATTGATGCTGGGCCACATGATCCGCAAGAGATCATCGCATCGGTGCAGAAAGGGATCTACATCAAGAGTATGGCCGGTGGTCAAGCGGATATTGCCCGCGGAGATTATGTGTTCAACGCCACAGAAGCCTATTTGATTGAGGACGGCAAGTTAACCGCGCCCGTGCGGGGTGCAACCATTGCAGGCAACGGCCCGAAAACGTTGATGCAAATCGATATGGTCGGAAATGATCTGGCCTTAGATCCCGGTCAAGGCATGTGTGGTAAAGGCCAAGTGGCCCGCGTCAGTGTGGGACAACCGACTGTTCGTATCCCCGTAGCCATGGTGGGCGGCACAGGTAACTAAAGGAGCGATGATCATGACGGATTATTTACAACTGGCGCAACAAGTGGTCGAACAGGCCGCGCAAGGGGTAGAGGCCGAAGCCTTTATCATGGATGAGATCAGCACCCATATCACCGTGGATCAACACCGAGTCGAACAACTCTCACAATCAGGTTCTAAAGGGATCGGTGTTCGCATCATCGATCATGGACGCACGGGTTACGCTTACACCTCTGATTTTTCGGAAGAGTCACTCCAAGCGACGATCCGCGCCGCTCGTGAATTGGCAGAGATCGCCACCCCCGATCCCGATCGTACCTTACCCGATCCACAACCGATCAGCGAGGAAGATCTAGAGATCTTTGATCCTGGCTTGGCCCAAGTCAGCACCGAGGACAAGATCGCCTTAACCCGACGGGCAGAAACGGCCACGTTTGATGCAGATGCGCGGGTCTTTAATGCGCGCACCGATTACATTGATTATCTAACCCAAGTGTCTATCGCCAATTCTAAGGGGATCGCCGGGGCATATAGTCGCACTTTGGCCTATTTTACGATCCGTGCTACGGCCCGCGATACAGAACTAAACGATCAAGCATTTGGGTTTGGCTTAGACATCTCGAATTTTTTCCGTGAGTTGAACCCCGAACGGGCTGCCAAAGAGGCCGCTTATCGCGCTACGATGACCTTAGGCGCGTCCACGATCCCTACACAAGTCGCTAGTGTGGTGTTTGATCCGTTTGTGATGGGTCAATTGTTGGCAACACTCTCATTGGCCTTGAGCGCCGATGCGATGCAACGCGGGCGATCTTTCCTCAACGGTCGGATGGGTGAGGAGATCGGAGTCGATCTGGTGACGTTGATGGACAATGGCCGCCTCAAACGCGGGTTAGGATCTGCACCGTTTGATGGTGAAGGCGTTCCCACCAGTGCGAACCGCTTGGTGGATGAAGGCGTGTTACAAAATTTGATGTATGACACCTACACCGCCCGCCGTGCTGGAACACAATCTACGGGTAACGCCGCACGCGGATCGCATCGTACCTTACCGACCTTGCGTCCCAACAATTTCTATATTCAACCCGGTCATCAATCACCGGAGCAGATCATCGCCGGGGTAGAGCGCGGGTTATACGTCACGCGGATCATGCAAACGGGTGGGATCAACCCGATCAACGGTGATTGTTCAATGGCCGCAAGTGGTATGTTGATTGAAAATGGCCAGTTAACCCGCCCGGTGAATGGGGTCACACTTGCGACCACTTTACCGGATCTGTTGCGGAATATCAGCGCGGTGGGGGATGATCTGGTCTCCTTACCGTTTTTTGGGTCAATCGGATCACCGACGGTGCGCGTCGATCAGATGACGATTGGCGGTTCAGAGTAAGCATTCAACCGGGGCAAAGTCACGATCGCTTTGCCCCTGACATGCAAACCTATTCTTCCGTGATGATCTCGATCACCGTTTCGCTGTTCAGATCGATATGCACCGTGATCAAGGTCTCACCGGCCGCTTCAAACGTCACGATCCACACGTTATCTTGATCTTCACTCCGGCTAACGGTGGAAGTCCATCCCACCACGCCGCGCACGGCTTCCATCACCACCGCGTCTTCAAAGGCGATGCTCTTGGCGCGATCTTCGTTGGCCGCGAACCATTCTTCATAGCTATCGACCCCTTCAAAGTGGATTTGTGCGATGCGCGGGTTGATGAAGTTAAAATCGTCATCATAATCGACGGCAACCCAGATCGAGTCTACACCACCGACATTGATATACGCGCCCCATACTTTCGACCAAGGTTCGTAATCAATGTAGATCTCGTATTGATCGGGTGCTTCAAGTAGCGATAGCACCTCTGGTGAATTGACCACAAAATCACGCACGATCGGGTAAGCCTCTTCGCGGGTCTTGTCATCCACGCTAAGATAACTCTCCCAAGAGTAGATCCGCCCATTCAGCGGACTCACATTCGCCCAACCTAAATCGTTCCCGTCTGCGTCATAAAATTCGACTTGCCAGATTCCGTAACGATTGCCAGAGTCAAACGCCAATGCCCACCAACCGGGATAATTTTCGAGTCCTTTGGCAAACAAGGGATCTTCGGCGACCATCGCGATCACGGTGTCCTCGCTAAAGGGTTCTTGGGCGATCGTGGCGTTCCCGATCATCCATGCACCGATCAACGCGGGGATCACCAAGAGTAAGCTTTTCATGATACGTTTCATCGCTTATACCTCACTAACGTGCATGGATAATATCTAACATCGTCGCTTGATAATTCGGGAAGATCTGATCGATCGCCTCATTTTTGATGCGTTTGAGCAGGATCTCGGTGAGGACATCGCGGTAATCGGTGGTAACATCCAGATCGCCCATGTCTAATGCTTCGGCATGGAGTCCTTTCCAACGTGCGTACATGCCGCCTTGTACCCCGCCGCCCATCACAAACATACAATTGCCGTGACCGTGATCTGTGCCTTGACTCGCGTTTTCGGTGGCAGTGCGTCCAAACTCGCTCATCGATACCACCGTGATATTCGACATATAATCTTGCATATCGGTGTAGAACGCCGCTAAACCCCGCGCAAAATCATCTAACAGATAGGCGAAAGTGCCGTCTGTGCCGCCTTGATATTCATGCGTGTCCCAACCGCCCACATCTACACACGCCACTTCGAGTCCCACATCCGCCTTGATCAATTGCGCGATCTGGCGCAAGCCCAAGCCAAACTCGCTATCGGGATATTGCGCGCCATTAGCGGGGGTATAACCCATGGCGGCGAGGTCTTGGAGCATATCCATCGTGTTGAACACGCCGGCCGCCTTGGCTAAGAGCAAATCATCCCCGCCACTTTGCACCGCATACAGGCCGGAGAGTGTGCGCTGAATCCCTGCCAATTGATCCCGTCGTCCGGCAAGATGAAAATCGGCGATCGACCGCAAAGCCAAAGTAGACATATTGCCTTGTAATGAGCTAGGGACTAACGCGCCCATCCCGACCGCCCGGAAAGGGGACTCGTTTTGCCAAGCGGCGCTATTTAAATGCCGTGTGATCCATCCGGTGCTGGTGGTTTTATCGCCGGGAGTCCCGCGCTCCATATATTCCATCGCGTCAAAATGTGAGCGGGAGGGGTGTGGTGATCCGGCCGCGTGAATGATCCCTAACGTGCCGACATCATAGAGGTCTTTGAGCGGGCGTAAGGCTGGATGCAACCCAAAAAACCCATCCAGATCGATCGCGGCGCTATCGCTTCCGTCGGGTTCAGGGATCGCGATCGTCGGCCGTTTGTCGTAATAATTTGCGCCTTCCCCATACGGCACCACGGCGTTGAGTCCGTCCATGCCGCCACGTTGAAAGATCGCCACCAACACATCACGATCTCCCCGCGCCGCTTGTTGACCTTGCGGCGAAAACACCAATTTTGGCATCCATGACGGGAACACCGCGCTACTGATGCCCACAATCCCCAAAGAACTTAAGAAGTTGCGTCGTGACAAGCTCATAACCGGATTATCTCCATTGGAAATACGGCGATGCCATCAGCAGGCCGAGTAAAGTCGGGAGTTTGGTGTAATACAAATCATCGGTGATCACTTCGTTTGGGTCAGCATTGCGAGAGACAAACGCGATTAATTGGTCACGATCTTCCGGTGCGATCCCACCGCCGATCACACGCTCAGTGGCCAGATCAACCAATTCACCTACTGTATTTGGCATCGGTACGACGGCGGCCACGTTAAAACTGGCACCATCCACATAACCATCACCCGCGAGGGCCATCGTAAGCGCGGTATTCCAACGATGTAACAGGCCATTGGTATTGATCCATGCGCCGGCCGCATCAGGATACCCGTTGGGCGGATGCCAGAAAAACGGAAGTTGTCCGAGTGGTTCTAACATGGTTAAGACGGGTTCAAGGTTGCCAAATTGCAGATGCGGTTTAAATGTCCGCATGATCGCGACCACAAAATCCAAGGGGCGACGGAATTTTTGTCCTTCGGCCGCCATAAACTCTGCGGATTTGAGGATATGGCGCATCACTTCGCGGATATTGCCATCGGTGTCGATAAAGACTTGGGTGGTACTTTCGATCAACGACTCCGCCGGACGGTCACTCACAAAGCGACGGCATAACTTATAACTGACAAAGCGGGCCGTAGACGGGTGATG
This sequence comes from Anaerolineae bacterium, assembly GCA_025454525.1. GTDB lineage: Bacteria > Chloroflexota > Anaerolineae > Aggregatilineales > Phototrophicaceae > JALOOG01. The sequence goes on from JALOOG010000034.1 coordinate 5,407, forward strand.
CGCGAGGATATTGATCACATCGAGTCCGTCTTCGATCCCACGCCCCGCCGGCAGATCGTAGCCTAATACCCGCTTTGGTTCGCTGTCATGCTGATCGCGATTAAAGTGGAACCCATCGACAAAGCCCGATTCGACTGTCCATCCGGTGAACGCCCGCGCTACTTCGGTTACATCGTCTTCGGTATAACCGCCGTCTACGCCTAGGGTGTGCAGTTCCATAATTTCACGGGCGTAATTTTCGTTCGGATGTTCCGCTGAACTGGTAGCGTTGTCCAAATAATAGAGCATGGCGGCGCTACGGGCCGAGGCATACAACAGATCGCGGAAGTAACCGAGGGCGTGCTTACGGATCACCTCACGATCATCAACAATCTTCTCACTCAACAGATCGCCGATCGGGATGTTAAAGTGATCTGTCCAAAATTCGACCATTAACTCATAGAGTTGGCGTTCGCTATAAGCGGCCCGATAGATCCGCGCCCATAACATTGTGTAAAGGACTTGCGCGTATTGACTCACCGCGATCTCACCGATCTCATCATAGGTCATCGTCAAGATGCGCCGTCCACCGATAAATTGATCGATCGCTTCATCCGGGATGTTTTCCGCGTCCAATTGCCAATCGATGTAACCTTCGATCCCCAACTCTTGAATACGGGCATAATCATCGGGATTCGGGCCCCAAGTTAAGCGATTTAAGACATGCCGCTCTGGGCTACCGACTCCTTGTGCATGGGTGATCGGCACACGGAGTCCGCTCCAAGCGACCCCTGCACCCACTCCCACCCATGCGGATAGCTGTAAAAAGTTGCGTCTGCTGACTGCCATGCACGGACTCCTCATCTGTGACTCATGTTTACATCATACCGGAAAACTTGCCATGAGTTTTGACGAAATTGTGACGATCTCGTCAAAACTGCTTCTTGTACCGTTAAATTTGATTATTCTGCTTTCACTATCCATTCACCTTAATTGCACTCAAGATTTCTAAAATCAGGCGTGTCCTTAATGGAGATCTGATAAACCCCACTTCAACCACACGATTGATTTTAATATCACGGCGGAGACAGATTAACATGCGCCATTTCAGCTTCATAACAGTGATCCTAGGATTATTTTTAGCGGTTCAACTTCCTCCTGTTACCGCGCAACAAGGGCAAATTATGGTCAACACCCCCCGCATGATCCGTGCCGATGACAGTTTATGCAGTCTACCCGAAGCGATCTCCACTGCGCTGACTGGACAAAGGCCATATGCTTCCTTAGGGGAGTGTGCATTAGGGACGGTGATCCTACTACCCGGCCGTGAAGAGTACCAAGTAACCGCTGAAACCTTAGAATCACCCCAAGCGATCAATGCTTTTCCCGTGATTACTGGGACGGTGACGATTCGTACCGTCGGCGGTCGCGCTGAAATCCGACGCGCACCAGATCCTGATACCCCCGCTGTCCGCTTTTTTGAAGTTGCCGAAGGCGGATCATTAACCCTTGAGAATATCGATCTCAGCGGGGGAAGTCGGGTGATCGGTGGGCGTAATGCGTTGGTCATTTGTCCAGAAGGCGATTGTTCCATTGAGGAGAGCGGCGGCGCGATCTTGTCATACGGGGATCTCACCTTAAACAGTGTCCTCTTTAGGTACAACACGGCAGGCTTATTCGGCGGTGCGCTTGCTTTGATGGGTGGGACAGTCACCATTCATCGTTCCTCATTTTTTGAAAATCACATCTTTGAGAGGGGACGAGGCGGCGCAATTTATCTTAATCGCGCTGATCTGACGCTTAGCAATGGGTTATTTCAACGGAATAGTGCTGGTAATGGGGCGGCCTTGTTCACCAATAACGCCGAAGTCCAGATCCGTAACTCGTTCTTTCTTGAAAACGTCGCTACTGGACATTGTGGTGCCATTGAGATCGAAACGGCGAATGTGAGCATTATCGATAGCACCTTCGCCGAAAATCAGGCTGCGGAAGTCAGTGTGATCTGCAATCGGGGTGAAACCACGATCACCGACTCCGTATTTAGTGAGAATGAGGCGAACTGTATTGCCAACACCGCAAACCTCACCTTACAGAATATCATCGTTGAAGGGTGTTTAGCGGGTGGTATCATCAGCAGTGGTGATCTAGTCATTCAAGATGGCCGGATTCGTCATAATTTTCATCAACGTTGTGGGGGCGGGATTCGCTTAATCAATGGTGAAACCGAGATCATCAATACCGAGATCAGCGACAATTATCAGGTTCACTTGCTCAACCTAGAGGAAGATGTTCCGGCCGAAGGCTCAGGTGGGGGAATTTGCTTTGATCCTTCCGACTCCGGCACCTTGTTGATCCGTGACTCGCGCATTTTTGGCAATTTCACCACCGGATATGGCGGGGGAATTTACGCACCAGCAGGGGCTATTGAGATCATCAATACGCATATTTACGACAATAGCGCGCAACAATCGGGCGGTGGTGTGTTTATCACCACCCCGGATTATCGGATTTACCCCGATGTGATCATTGAGGACAATCAAGCACCCGAACAGCCGGATCTAGCGATCCCGTCACCGTGACTTGTCTCTAAATGGGTAATCGTGTCCGTCTCCATCTTAGAGCGCGCTCTTTGTAGGACGCGCTCTAATGTGATCCGATTTAAGACCGCTGCTAACGCCTATTATTCCACGCGGACCCCGTGATCTTTGCGTCGTGATCATGAGACCGCGATCGGTTGCATAAACCCATGACGTTGCATAAAGCGCGCCATGCGATCTAACGCTTTTTCCAGATTTGCATCGCTGTTGGTGTAGCTGGCGCGGATAAAGCCCGTCCCACTCTGCCCAAAAGCGCTCCCCGGAATCACCGCCACGCGATCTTCCCGTAACAGCAACTCGCAGAAGTCTTCATCGGTGAGTCCAGTGGATGCAATAGACGGAAACGCATAAAACGCGCCGCGTGGCTCAAAACATGCCAATCCGATCTGATTAAAACCGTTTACGATCAATTGACGGCGACGATCGTAACTTTGACGCATGTATTCCACATCGCTTTCACCATTGACTAAGGCCTCTACCGCGGCGATCTGGCCCATCGTGGGAGCAGACATGATCAGATATTGATGCAATTTTCGCATCGCTTCCATCACTTCCGGCGTAGACATCGCGTAACCGATCCGCCATCCGGTCATCGCAAACGATTTACTCATGCCAGAGAGCAGGATCGTGCGCTCATACATACCGGGAAGCGAGGCGAAATTGATATGCTCTACCCCATACACCAAGCGCTCATAGATTTCATCGGAGATCACCACCAGATCGTATTTTTCGGCTACTGCGGCGATCTCTAACAGACGTGAGCGCGTTAACACCGCCCCGGTGGGGTTATTCGGATAGCTAATCAAGATCGCACGGGTACGCGGGCTGATTTTTGCCTCTAGATCCGCTCCGGTCACTTGGAACTGATTTTCGACACGAGTCTGCACCATCACCGGAACACCGCCGGCCATCTCGACGGCGGCCGGGTTCGCCACAAAACACGGTTCAACTACCAAGACTTCTTCACCGGGGTTAAGGATCGCTTTCATCGCCAACCACAGCGCTTCGCTTACGCCCACGGTGACGAGGATCTGATTGTCAGGATGATAATGCAGGTTGTACAACTGTTGCTGATAGGCGCTGATCGCGTGGCGTAATTCTAAAGTACCAGAATTGGAGGTATAAGCAGTTTGGCCAGCACGCAAAGACTCAATGCCTTTTTCAGTGATGTGATCGGGGGTTTTGAAGTCTGGTTCACCGATACCAAGAGTCACCACATCTTGCATAGTGGCCGCGATGTCAAAGTAACGACGGATGCCGGATGGACGCAAATTTTGGACGTTTTGGGCGATACGCATAAATTCCCTAGCCTTTTATAGGTATAACTTGCCTAGATCATATCACAAGATCGCCGATGGATCATCCTCTATACTTATGGAAAAATGGATCTGCTTTTCCTACACATTGACGGAACACACCAAAGAGGGTATCGAGTTGAACTCGGAGATCGCGGCCTATATTGCCCAACAACCCCGCTTAGCATGGCGGCGCTACTTATTACGCTTATTGATCCAAACGCTTGGCTTTCGGGTCTTATGGAAACTTTCGATCCATGGTCTCGAACACATCCCCAATGAGGGAGGTGCGATCTTGGTGATGAACCATATCTCCGGTATCGATCCGATCTTGTGCATGGGGGCGATCTCGAACCGTTATGCGATCCCGATGACCAAGATCGAAAACGCCCAACATCCGATCTTAGGTGGCTTTGTGCGTTGGTATGGTGCGTTCACCGTGCAACGCGGTGAGGTGGATCGGGCCGCGTTGTTTAATGCGATTGAGTTGATCAAGTCTGGACAATTGGTCTTGATCGCACCGGAAGGCACTCGTAATCCGGCCGGTTTACAGGTCGCCCATGATGGACTCGCTTATGTGGCGACCAAAAGCGAGGCGATTTTGATCCCCGTGGGGGTCTCTGGTGCGGTGGGATGGGAATCGGATCTCAAGGCGTTGCGACGTAAAACGATCCGGTTAGATTTTGGTCGTCCCTTTCGATTTAAAACCGACGGTCGTACCCGTATCCCCCGCGAAGAATTGTCCCAGATGACTCAAGAAGCGATGTATCAATTGGCCGCCACGCTGCCCGATCCAGCTTTGCGGGGGGCTTATGCTGATCTGGAGCGAATGACCACCGAAACGCTTGTATTTACGGATCTGTCGCATCAAAAATAAACGTAACGAGTGTGGCGATAGGGTGATATGGTTGCTTGTAAGAGGAGAAAGGAAAAAGAGTCATTATAGGCCACTACCTGCTATTCTTAAGACTTCCCCCAAATGTCTAGCCCTTAGTGGCTAAAGTGACAATTTTGAAGACCAAAGTAAGCAAGTGGCTGGGACAAAATGTAACATTACGGTACCCTTCCCTATCCGTTGATGAAGGCGTTGCCCGCGCAAGCGAAACACGCTGTAACGCTTGATTATATGTTGAGTAAACGCATCAAATTTATATAACTTTTCATTGGAAGTAACATCAGGATGGGCGGAAACATTCAGGATGAGCGCGCAACGCCTCCGCGATCACCCGGCCCGCTAGATCATGTCCCGCTTGATTCCAATGGCTATCGTAAGGGTAATAGAGCAATTGTCCCTCCGCTACCGCACGCTCAAACGCGGGCATGAGATCGATCCACACCCAATCCGGGCGCGTCGCGATCAGTCTTGCGATCGCATCATGTTGATGATCTAAGGTGGCGATAAACGCCGCCTCTTGCGATTCATCAATCGGTTGGGGTGAAAAATACAGCGTTTGATCCGGCGCTAAACGTGGCACATAACGCGCCTCCCGAATCCAACGGCGCTCACTCGGATAGATGTACGGGTAATATAACTGCTCTTTGGTGGGGATAAACACCAATGCTTTACAGGTTTCGGACGGGATCGCTAAGTCAGCCCGATCAAGGCTTTCTGCGACAACTGTGAGGTTACGACTCGCCGCATAATCCGCCGGATCGCCGATCTGCCACCACCAATAATACCAGACAAACGCGAGATCATAATAATTTCCGCCGATGATCACCGGCATCGGAAAATCGTAACGCTCCGCTGGTGCAAACGGATCGGGCGGGTTGAAGCGCGTGAACAACGCTGACCACACCCCTATCGGTGAGCGGGTGTCCACTTTCGGCGGACGCAACGCATCCCCTAGATCATTGCCGGAAAAATAGCCATAGATCACCCAATCTCGCGTTTCGATCGGTGCGAATTGTGTGATCGCTTGGCTCACTTCCACCGGCCCATAGGCGCGATACCCATAATTTCGCACCGGAAGCGCTAACGCCTCCGCGATGCGATCCGCATAAGGCGTGGCGACGTTGTAACCTTCGGTAAACGAATCCCCAAACACCGCAATCGGATAATGATCGGAAGTTAGCGCGGGTATGCGAAAGCTATCCGCATCCCAACGGATTGTAAAATCGGTCAATGGGTCATTCTGTTCAGGGGGACGGATACGCCCCGGCAAGGCAGGGAACAGATCCCCATCCCGCGGACGAAATTGGATGCGTAGCGTTTGATTGGCTGATGTGCGTTGATAATAATCGGTCGTCTCGAACACCAGATCCGGCAAGGCCATCAACAAACCGGTGATCAACCCGAAACCACACAGTACCCCGGCAAGGATCAACATCAGAGGAAAGAGCCACTTCTGCATTTACGATGAACCTCAACGACGATTGGCTAAGAGTAGCGCAATCACACCAAATAACAACATCCAAGCGGATACGAATTGATTATAAAGACCCAGTGCGCCCGCTAACAAGGTTAAACCGTATTGCGCGATCACCGCGATCCACGACGGGACAAAAGCCGTCGCGGCGATCATGCTCTGGGTGCTGGCATAGGGTGATAACAAGATCGCGCCCAACAATAAGATCGCATAACGGTGATCCTCCTGCCAACGATGACGAATCCTCCACGCCACACCCCCTAAGACGATCGTCAAGACGATTGCCGCCAATGGAATCCCGATTTGTGCGCTCATCGACACATTGTTGATCAACCAATACACTTGATTGGCTTCCGACGGCGTGCGGATATTGTCGATCCATTGCAAAAACAGCGGCGGCGATCCGATCAAGCTGATCGGCACGGTGAGCGCGAAAGTCAATCCGATTGCAGGTAACAGGGCGCGCCATTGCTTTCGATCCCGCCATAACAGATACGGGATGATCAAAAACGCGCCTTGTGGTTTGATCAATAATAGCGCGAGACCGAAACCCCGTAAACTCCAACCCCAACGCCGATCCGCCGCCCATTCCCATAAGAGGATCGGCAAGGTCAACACCAATAAATCCAAGTTGCTGAACATGATTGCAAACACAAAAAACGGGCTGACGATCACCGCCAACAATTGGCCTAACGTCCACCTGCGCCGCCATGCCAACGCCGCTACCACCGCACCAGAGGCGATTTTTGCACCCACCACGCCGATCGCTTGATACGGTAGCAGTAAGATCAACGCCCACGGCGGATAGACGTAACTCGGATTTTCATAGATCGCCAAGCCACGCCCTAGATCGGCGGTGTTCAATTCCCAATCGGTGGGAGTCACCGACGGCGCGAGTCCTAAAGCCAGTAAAATCACCAACACCACGCCGAATTGACGTGGTGTCTTAAGGGGACGAGTCAGAAGTGCTTGCATGATCGGAGCGTGCTTAATCCCACTGGCGCTTGTCTTGGATCATCGCTTTAGCCGGGCTAATCGTGCCGGGATCTACCAACGTCACTTGATCGATGCGTAAGCGCACGGCGGCTTGAGCCATGGCCTGCAATTGTTCGCCGATCCCCGTGCCGTCTACGTTGGCATGTAATTCTAATAAGACCTCGACATGATCGCTGTTTTCCGGGCGCGTCACGATCACTTGGGCGCGCTTGACTTGGGGAAATTGCGTTAAGGCCCGGCGGAGATCGTTTGGATGCAAGAACATCCCACGCACTTTGACCGCCTCACCGACCCGTCCATACAATCCGGCTAACACTTGCCGATCCCCGACACGCGGATCAACCGCCTCCGGTGGAATTAACGCACCTAGATCGCCCGTACCAAAACGAATTAAGGCATAACCCCGGTTGAATGAGGTGACGACGATCTCTCCTTTTTCACCGCTTGGCATCGGTTGGCCACTTTGGGGATCGCAGATCTCAACGTACATCGATTCGCTGATCACAAAGCCGTCGAGTCCGTGCATGGTAAAACCCACAAATCCGAGATCGGCCGTGCCGTAGATCGAGGTGGTGGACATGCCATACTCCCCTTCAAAGCGCTCCCGTTGCGACTGGGTATAGGGTTCGGCCGAAAATAAAGCCTTCTTGATCGGGATCTGTTCTTTGGGGATGCCTAACTCCGCGCAACGATCCAAGAAGGTCATCAAATAGCTGGGTTGACCCGCAAATCCGGTCACATGCAGCGCGTTCATCATCATGATCTGGAGGTCGGTATTGCCGGGGCCGGTGGGGATCACCGTTGCACCCGCTAAGCGCAAGTTTTCATCGACCAAATGGCCGGCCGGAGTCAGATGATAAGCGAAAGTGTTTAAGACACGATCCCCGCGCCCGATCCCGATGCTGTGCATGGCGAAGATCGTGCCGTTGGGGACATCTTCGGGCAGGGTGGGTTGTGGATCGTAGATCGGCCCGGGTGAAATATAAATGCGGGGCAGATGGGCGGGATCGATCGCGAGGAGGCCGCCGAATAACTCGCCTCCGACGTGCATTTCAGTCAGCGCGTCTTTGCTGATCACCGGAAATTTTGCGAGATCAGCGGCAGATTGCAGATCGGCGGGCGTAAGGCCACGCTCATCCATAATCCGGCGGATCGCGGGCGCGTGATTATAAACATGGGCGATGAGATCGCGAATGCGGGTGTCAATAGTGGTCAAGTGTGTCTACTCCCTGTTAGCCTAACCAACGTTTGCGGCGTTTATAGTGTTTTACTTCGCGGTAACTCTTGCGTTGTCCTAACTGGTTGAGACCCAGATAAAACTCTTTAATGTCCTCATTTTCGCGTAATTGGGCGGCGGGCGCATCCATCACGATCCGGCCATTTTCCATCACATAACCATGATCGGCAATGCCCAAAGCGGCCCGGGCATTCTGTTCCACCAATAACACCGACACTTTTTCGCGGGCGCGGATGTTACCAACGATCTCAAAAATTTCTTCCACCAACATCGGCGCGAGTCCTAAGGACGGCTCATCCAACATAATCAGCTTAGGATGCCCCATCAAAGCGCGGCCGATCACCAACATCTGACCTTCCCCGCCCGATAGATAGCCGCTGGTGCGTTTACGGAGATCGCGCAAGCGCGGAAAATAATTGAACACCATTTCTAGGTCGCTCTTGGCGTGTCGTCCACCTTCATAGGGCATCGCTCCCGTGATCAAGTTCTCTTCAACCGTCAAATGTCGGAATAACGGACGGCCTTCGATCACTTGGATCAAACCGCGTCGCACGATCTCCTCCGCGCTGTGTTGATCGATGCGTTGATCGTGCCAAGTGACATTGCCGCGGGTGATCTCACCGGTCTCGCTCCGCAAAAGGCCGCTGATCGCCTTGAGAGTGGTCGATTTACCCGCGCCATTAGGGCCTAAAAGCGAGACGATCTGCCCGGACTCCACTTGAAACGAGATCCCACGCAAAACGAGGATCACGCTGTTATAAATCACCTCAATATTGTTTACGCTTAACATACAGGGTTTAATCCGCCTAAAAAAACCATCGTTTTAAAAAAAGGGGACGGGCGTAAACGTCCGTCCCCAAAGCGTATTTACGGAGCTGCTTCTTCTGTCGCTTGCGGATCCATCATCATCCCGGGACGCATGTCAGGGGTGATTTGGAAGTCAGTCAACGGCACCACGATCGGCACAAAGAATTGGCCGCCGAGTAACATCGCATCATCGCCACTGGTGGCGGGGCCGTTGCCTTCGGCGTTCAAGAAGGCGTACTGCACGATGCGGTTTTGTTCAAGATCACGGATTTCGCCGCCTTTGAAGTCAAACAATTGTAAACCAAGGGGTTCATACACGGTGGTTTCCATCGTTTCCTTCATGGCTGCGCCGTTGAGGCCTTCGATCCCCACGCGGTTGATCGTTTGGGTGGTCAACTCAATATAGAGATCGACCGTTTGCCAACCCAACAAGTAAGAGATGTTGCGTAGGCGGGCTTGGGTGGTCGCATCACGGCCTTTCGCTTCGGCTTGTAAAGCGAATTGTTCATTCAAGAAAGCGATGCCGGGGACTTGTAGTTCTGTCCACCAACGGAACGGCATTGACCCGTACATCCCGTTGACGGCCGGTAGACCTGCCGCGTTACGGGTTTGTTGATCGATCAAACCTGCGGAGGAGTCCATCGTCCAGACATCACCCGCGAGGACGATCTCACCTTCTAAGCCCAGATCCACCAAAGCACGGGCGATAACCGGGCCGCCAGAGGCGAGGGTGTTGGTATAGAGCATGTTGGCACCCTTATCAATCAAGTTTTGGACTTGGGTGATCACATCGGGCGCGGTCGGTAAGAACAATTCGGGGCCATCGATCACCGTGACACCTTGTTCGGCGCAATGGGCGATCGCTTCGGGGGTGTAAGCAGCTTCACCGAAGGATCCTGGCCAGCTGATATAACCCATAGTGGGTGATTCTGGGAAGCTATCGGGATTCGCACCGACATATTCACAGAAGTGCGCCATTTGATCGGCATACAGCGGGTTAGTGGCAAAAATCCAGCCGGGTTCATTGCCTTCTGGTCCATACAAACCTTCCACCGATCCGGCGGAGATCACCACGGGGATTTCATCTTCGGCCAATTGTTCACGCAACAATTCCGAGTCAGGTGAGGAGTACATCACCAAGAAAAACGGTTTCGGATCACGGGTAGAGAAGTCATCATAAACCGCTTGGGCTTGTGCGAGATCGTTAGCGGTGTCACGGTTCACTTGTTCCACCGTCGCACCACAGATCCCGCCGCGGGCGTTGAAATATTCCAACGCATCGCCGATCCCAGCTAACAAAGGTTGGGTGATCGGGGCATAAGCGGCGCTGATGTCCCCAAAGTGATACAAGGGGAGCGTTTGTCCGGTGAGATCCGCTTCACATTCTGTGCGTTGCATGAATTCGGCGAGGGTGAGGGGTTCTTCTTGCGCGATCACGGGCATTAAGCTTAACGCCAGTAGCAAGACAATCAAAAGTTTACGCATTGCCTTAAAATCCTTTCGTCGATCATTTTTAACTAAATTTAATTTGCACTGCCAGCGGTCGATCGCCGCAGCCGTCTACGATCCGCGATCGCAGGAGGCCACCGTGATCACACAGATTAATGATGCGTTATTTTGGTGAGGAGCGCAAACCAAGAAAGCGTCCTCACCAAAGAATTTAATGAGAATATGGTCGGATCTTCCAACTAATTTTTAAGATTTCCCACCGATAGGCTAAACCACGCGGCTCTAAGATCAAGAATAATACCAACGCCGTCCCGAATAGCAACGGATTCAACGCGGCTTCAATGCTTACGGGTGAGACAAACGGTAACAGCGGCGGTAACGCGATTTTCAGGTAATCGCTTAACCACGGAATCAGATTTTGAACCAATAACGTCACAAACGCTACACCGAATAATGACCCCAATGGGAAACCCGCCCCGCCGATGATCAACATCGCTAAGTACAGGATCGAATAATCCAAGGTGAACGCATCGATCGATAGCGAGTTGCTCTCAAAGGCCATGAGAGACCCGGCGACTCCAGCATACAACGCGCTTAAGAAAAACGCTTGCAGCTTGTAACGGAACACATTGATCCCCAACAATTCCGCCGCTAAATCGTTATCGCGGATCGAGATAAACGCCCGTCCGACTCGCGTGCGAATGATGTTACGCGCTAACAGCATCATCAACAGCGAGAGCGGGATGATCAAGTAGAAGATTTCCCGATCACCCGCTAAACTTAAGCCAAAAAACGACGGTGCAGGCACTTCTAATGGGCGCACGCCATTTGTGACCGACTCCAACGGGTTTTTGATGATCCATGGGATGATGTATTGCGCGGCCAAAGTGGCCATCGCCAAGTAGAAACCTTTGACCCGTAACGACGGCAACCCGAAGATCAAACCGACTAACCCCGTAAACAACGCGGCCAAAGGAATACAGATCCAAAAAGGCATGGCGGGGATCGTGATGATCTGCTCAAACACTGGGAAACTAAAGCCGCGACTCATCAGGGCGGCGCTATACGCTCCCACCGCCACAAATGCGGCATGACCTAACGAGATCTGGCCCGTATAACCCACCAAGATATTGAGGCCCTGCACCGCGATCACCAAGATCGCGATCCGGTTGATCGTACCGATCAACGAGAGCGGGATCACGCCGAGCGCCGATAACAGCGGCATCGCTAACAACAAGAAGATCAACCCAAGATTGATCATTTGATCGGTACGGGTGCGATTGAGTGCGATGTCTTGGGCGTAACTGGTATCAAAAACCCCAGAAGGGCGAATATTGGCAGCCATAAATAAATCCTAAACTAGATTCCATTGATTTGTTCAGATGTACATACTTTGGTTACATTTCATTCTTTGATGGACGATCCCTTATTTCTTGGTTTTCCTCGGTAGCAACGGTTTTTCCGTTACCAAGTCTTGACCGATCATGAGCGGAACAGACCCAGCTCTGGATCTTCTGTTTCTTCAAGGGGTTGTGCGCCCACTTCTGCCAACCACAGTTTTAACGGTTCTGTTTTGGGCGATGGAATCGATTGGATCAAGTGTAAGACTTCTTCTGATGTGACCCCATCTGTAAGTCGTCGTTTACCATCTTCCGCAATCAGCTTCAACCTCTTACAAACTGTAAGAGTTTCATTTCCCTCTTTTTTGAACCGTCCCTTAAGGACATGATAGTAATTCTGGGCAAACTTTTTATCAGCGTCTATCAGAACACCGATGATATCGATGATACTGTAATGCCACTCGTTTTCAAACCATTTCTTACGGATTTGGCTACCGTCAATTGGAATCTGTGGGACGAGATTAGACATGAAACTTGAACTCCCTGATATTTCAAGATACTTGAATTACAAGTAGTTTTAGAAACTTGTCCACTGTTCCTTAACAACCTAAAGACGCTCTAATTTTTCATTGGGACGAGTCAATTCCCCCGTGACATTGCCCGTATTTAAGGTGTTGGCCGGCTCAAATAAGACCAATGCAACCTCGGACTCCGCCACGGGACGATGTTCAACGCCGCGTGGCACGACGATAAACTCACCTGCTTCGATCACTTCGGTACGATCGCGAAATTCCATTTTAAGCGTCCCGCTGATCACCAAAAACAACTCATCTTCATGATCATGATGATGCCAGACAAATTCGCCTAACAACTTGACCACTTTCACCTGTTGGCCGTTGAGTTCCGCCACGATACGCGGATGCCAGTGATCGGAAAATTGATCGAATTTTTGTCTCAGGTTTACCGTGTGCATGGTTAAATTCTCTCGATCCGCTTCAGGCCAAACAAGCCATCCGGACGCAATACCAACACCACCATCAACACCACAAACGGCGCAAGTTCATTCCCGACTTGGTTGGCAAAGAGGAAATTCGACCATTCGATCACCAACCCCAACACCAGACCGCCGATCATCGCGCCGCTGATCGATTCGAGACCGCCTAATAACACCGCCGGAAACACCGCTAACGCTAACAACGGGATCGCGTTCACCGATAAGGTAGACGCGCCGCCCTGTAATACGCCGGCCACAGCGGCCATCAACGCCGCGATCCCCCAAGCGACCGCTAAGATGATCCGAACGCGCAAACCGACCGATTGTGCGAGTTGTTGGTTTTCGGCCGTAGCACGCATGGCTAAACCGACATTGGTAAACTGGAAAAACACCAAAAACCCGATGAACGCCACAATCGCTAAGCCAAAGGCGATCAACTGTTCCGGCTTGATCAAGATGATGCCTTGTAAAAAGGTCTCGCGGGCATCCCACCGCAAAGTGGTCAACGCTTGCGGGATTCCGTTGGCATCCAACAGCGAAAACACCGGAATGCGCGTTTCTAGGCTACCCCAGATCATGATCGTGATCCCGCGGATCATTTCTCCGACGGCCAAAGTCATCATCACCATGGCGAATAACGGTTGACCGATCAAGGGGCGGATCGCGAAACGCTCTACGATCACGCCTAACAAGACCGCTCCGGTCAACGTGCCGACCGAGGCCCGAATCCACTGTTGAACGCCGACTCCCTCTAATGACATCAGGAAGGTGAGGACGATCACCGCGATCACCGACATGATCAAGCGTTGCGGACGTAAGATCATGCGGTAGCTATCGGTTGTAGCGACCATAAATACGGTAAGCGTTGCCAACGCGATCACCACTGGCATCGCGATCCCGCTGCTGGTGGTGAACAGCGAGAAAAAGACAAAACCGCCGATCAACATCATGTAACCGTGGGCGAAATTGAAGATTCCGGACGCTTTGTTGATCACCACGATGCCCAACGCGATCAAGGCGTATACGCCGCCGGTCAAGATCCCGGTGAGCGTGGTTTGTAACATCCGTCCGGCGGTTTTATCGGCAAGATAGGGTTGAATCCACAAAATAAAAAGGACAAACGCGATCGCATAAAGGCCAAAAGTGACGATCTCTCTCGGTTTAAGCGTGCGTGGCTTGGGTTGGACAGCTTGGGCCATAAAGCGAAACTTTCATTTTATTCACTAATTTCAGAAGCAAACAGAAAAATCTCTTTAACAGGCAATTGAAATCCGGACAGGATCGTGCCACCGTCTAAGGTATCGTTGATCCCTAAGACTAAGGCGGGCGCGCCAGGGTGATATACTTCAACCTCTTGGGTTTCGGGATAGACAACCCAGACGACCGTCCCAACGGCCAGATAATTGGTGACTTTGACTTTGAGCTTACGCTCACTGGTCGTACTGGTCGGAAATTCGACTTCTACAGCCAAGTCAGGCGGATTCGGGTTGTAACCGCTTTGAGCCAATTGTGGCTGCCGTGCATACGAAATAAAAGCCACATCCGGCGCGTAACGTTCTCCGAACACCTGATAACCGCCGTTTTCCCCGGTTAGATGTCCGATTTTGTGCTGTTTAAGGTAGAGGTAAATTTCTCCACTGATCAGCGATGCAATCTTAGAAGCGGTAGGATTCGACGGCACTTCAACGATCTCCCCTGCAATAAATTCAAAGATCCGCTCTGCGTGATCGGGGTGTTGTGTAAACGCCTCAAATTCTTCTAGAGTGGTTCGTTGATGCTGTTCCAAGATCGACATCTTCGGTACTCCTTTATGGGATCACCGTCGCCACACGCACATCGGTTTCAACGACTCCGGTACGGCCATCGCGATACTTGACCTCGGCACTCACGCGGACACTTGCACGATTGTTATACATCGCATCTAACATCTCGCCATAACGTTGTTCTAAGGCATGGCGGCGTAGCTTGCGAGTACGGGTCAATTCCGCTTCATCGGCATCAAACGCCTTATGTAGGATCACAAATTTACGGATACGGGCGGAAGGCGGTAAGGTGGCGTTGACGCGCTCTACTTCTTGTTGGATCAGTTGATACACTTCGGATTTTTGGGTGAGGTCAACGTAAGTCGTAAAGTTAACACGGTTCTTTTCTGCCCAACGTGAGACATTTTCAAAGTCGATGATCACGATCGCGGTGACGTATTCCATGTCAAATCCGCCCACCGTCATCACATCCTGCACATAGGGGCTGAATTTGAGGCGGCCTTCGATATATTGTGGGCTAAAACGTTCCCCGTTGGCGAGTTCAATCATGTCTTTCACCCGATCCAAGTAGATCAAGTGACCGTCCTCATCAACATAGCCCGCATCGCCTGTGCGGAAAAAGCCGTCCTCATCAAATGACTCGGCGGTTTTATCGGCCATTTTATAATAGCCCTTGAACACCCCACGACTCCGCACGCGGATCTCCCCGTCTTTTGCGATCTTGACTTGGACACCGGGGGCCGGCGCACCCACACTCGCCAATTTTACATTGCCTTCATGGTGCATGGCCACGCCTTGCATCTCGGTCGCGCCATAGATGCTCTTGAGCGTCACGCCCACCGCACGGAAAAAGCGCAATACATCCGGACTCAAGACCGCGCCCGATGTAAACGCATTGCGTACCCGCGTCATGCCGATCTTATCGCGGAGCGGTTGCAAGACGGCCAGATCGGCTAAGCCACGCAACACCTTTAGATGCGGCGGGATCGGTTTATGCTCATCTTCCAGATCGATCACTTGATAAGCCACAGGTAAAAAGACACGGTATAACACGCGGTTGATCCATGTGCTATCGTTGACGCGCATCTGCATCGAACGGGACAAATTTTCCCAGATCCGGCTTGGGAACAGGAGTGCATGAGGTGCGATCTCTCGTAGATCAGTCTGTACAGTTTCTGGGCCTTCGGGAAAGCTCACCGTGAACCCCTTACGGGCATGAGAGGCAAGGCCTAACCCTTGTTCGGTGATCCATGCCAACGGGCTAAACGAGACGTATTCATCGTCTGGTAACACGGGGATCGTTTCTTCTGTATGTTTTGTGGCGTAAAGCAGGTTGGCATGGCTGACCATTGCGCCTTTAGGCAGTCCAGAGGTGCCAGAGGTGTAGCTAAAGATCGCGATGTCGTCCGATTGCCCCTGCTTGACCAGTTCCTCAAAGGCGTTGGGATGCTTTTGGGCATATTGGCGGCCAAGCGCTTCAACTTCTGCAAACGGGATCAGCCAATCCTCTTGATAATTCCAGAGGCCGCTCCCTTCCCAGTAGATCACTTTGCGGATGTTGGGGATTTTTTCGCGCAAGCTCAACGCCTTGTCGCATTGCTCTTGGTCATGGGCGATCAAGAAAGTGGCATCACCATTATTGACGATAAACTCTAATTCTTGCAAGTTGGCATCGGTGAAGATCGCGATCGAGATCGCGCCCGCGCAATGGGCGGCATATTCGGCCCAATAGGATTCGGGGTCATTTTCGCCGATGATCGCGATCTTATCACCACGTTGAAGCCCTAAGGAGACCAATCCTAGGCAAAAAGAGCGCACATGGTCTAAGGAGTCGCGCCAAGTGTATTCTTGCCAGATGCCATAGCGTTTTTTCCGCATGGCGACTCGATCGCCCATTTGCTGGGCGGTGTGGACAAAGGCCTTCGCGATCGTCGCTTGGTGTGGCTCTAACGGTGTGACTTGATCGTAGCGCGTGCGATATTCGTAAATTTTTGGTGCGGTTTGTTGATCTTCTAAAGAAGGTGTTGCGGCCATTGCAGCGATCCCTAAAAAAAGCTATTTATGCGATCTAATGTTTGGCTTCTTGCCCAAGATAGGCCTTGATCACGGTCTCATTTTGGCGGATCTCATCCGGTGTGCCTTCGGCGATCTTTTGTCCAAAATCCAAGGCCACGATCCGCTGTGAGATGTCCATGACCAAGCCGATGTCGTGTTCGATGATCAAGATCGTCATGTTGCGTTGTTCGTGAATATCGAGGATAAAGCGCGCCATATCCTCTTTCTCTTCCACGTTCATCCCGGCCATCGGCTCATCCAACAGCAGCAGAGTCGGCTCTAAGGCCAACGCCCGCCCCAATTCCACACGTTTACGCAAGCCATAGCTAAGCGTGCCAACGGTGGATTTACGGATCGCTTCCATTTCTAGAAAGTCGATGATCTCCTCCACTTTGCGGCGGTGTTCGATCTCTTCCCGTTGGGCGGGCCCCCAAAACAACGCTCCGGTGAGCAGATTCGATTTCATGTGCAGATGACGGGCTGCCATGAGGTTGTCTAAGGTGGTCATGTTGGTATACAAGGCGATATTTTGAAACGTGCGCGAAATGCCTAATTGCGCCCGTTTGTAGGGGGGAAGTGTGGTGATGTCTTGCCCGTTTAAGATCACCGCACCTTGTTGCGGCTTATAAAAGCCGTTGATGCTGTTGATCAAACTGGTTTTGCCCGCGCCATTGGGGCCGATCACGGCAAAGATTTCGCCTTCATTCACTTTGAAGTCAATGTTTTGTAAAGCGCGAATCCCGCCGAAACTTAACGAAATATTTTGGACATGCAATTTAACTGGCGACATGGGAGTCGTCCTACACTCAAATTCTTTACGAGAATAAATTTTTTCGTACACAGATTACAGATTACAGAGTATAACCTGTGTCACCGAAAAAATCCCAAGTTTTTTGAAGGGATCGCTGTATTTTTAAGCATGTTTTAACGTTGAAGGATCGTGATCGTGTCTTTGTCATAAAAACGGGGGTAACAATAGATCGTCGAGTCATCGTCTACGGCTTCTAATCCCGCATAATCAGCCAGATCTACGGTAAAGGCGCTGACGCTCACCGCCGGATCATCGCTGTGGGTCAATTGTTGATCACGTTGATCCCATTCCCGCGCAAAGGTCGAAAACAGCGGAATCAAACGGGCATATTCTAGCGTGGTCGCGATCGGCCCGAACACCAATCCGCCGATCAACAACATCACCCCGATCCCTCGAAAGATCGGCGACCAACGCGGGCGTTGAAGACTAGCCCCCATGATATAACCCCAAGTGAAGCTAGTGATCACCAACATTGTTTGCGGGATGATATAGGCACGGGCGGGAGGTAACGTCCAAATGCTATACAGCGCGGTGAAAAAACAAGCCGCTACCAAGATCAGCAGCAACAGCAACGTTAAAGGGAGTAATTTTGTCCCATGTTGACGCAAAAAGATCCGTTGATTCAGGTCTAAGGGTTGTGTGGTGAGACCTAAAAATACACCGATGATCAGTGGAGTGATCACCGCTATGGCTGAAAATAAGAGGATCATCGTTGGTACAAAGCCGATCGTGCTAAGTATAGTGTTGCTTATCACTTGCCCGAATGGGAGAGGATCTTCAAAATAAGAGCGGCGCACACTGTTTCCAGGGGCAATCAACAAGATTATCAAGGCGGTTAACGCAAAAATAAACCCAGTTGCAAAGAGAGCAAGTGCATTTCGGCGTATTTGCCCTCGTAACCCGATTACGCTGCCTAGGGTCAACAAGGTGAATAAGGTCACTTGGAACACCGCAAACAGGGGAGAATACCCGCCTGCCCACATACAACCCCCCGCTACCAGCGCAAAATAGGCGGGCGATAGCGGGCGGTTCCCAAATGTCCGCAAGGCGTATAAACATAACGCGATGTTGAAGGTTAACACGATCAACGGCGCAGTGTAGGTGATCGCGCCGGAAGTCCAAAAGAGCGATTGAAATACGTTCGCCGTCCCGTCATTAGCGGCATATACGATCAACCCGCCGATAATCAGCGTAACCCACGGGGTTTCGCGGGTGTTGAGAATTTTTGCCACTTGATAGGCAAGTGTCATAGCCGCGATCAGCCATAACACACTTAAGATGATCGGTACTAATGACCACGCTTCATTTAATCCCACCAAAGATTGAAAAAAAGTTGAGGAATATGTCCCCGACCAAACGCGATAGAAGTTATCGACCGCGCCGAATAATCCTAAGCGACGCGCATCAAACGTAAAACAATAATCATCCGCCATGGCACGGTTAAATTGCCCTAAATAGATCAACATCAACGACGGCAATAAGATCACGACCGCCGTGAGGATCAATCCGATCCGTTGCCTGATCATCGCGCTTTGAGCCATGTGATCACATCCGTAAAGACTTGCGTTTGCTCTACCTCATTATGTACTTCATGATACAGGCCCGGATACACTTTTAAGGTTTTATCCGACGATCCCGCTTGTTCATAAAGCCATTGACTCCCACTCAATGGGGTGAGCGTGTCTGCCTCTCCATGTAAGATCAACAGCGGAACGGTGATCCGCTTGACTTGATCTCGGGCTAGGCGGGCATTGTCAAACAAACCCGCGATGATCCGAATCGGCATCCGTTTCTGATTATTAAACGGATCGGTGCGATACGCCGCCACCACTGCCGGATCGCGTGACACCGTGTTAGGATCTACCGGGGCAAACGGTAAACGTGGCACGACTCGCGATAAAAAGCGTCCCAACAGGATTAAACCCGCTGGAAAGGCCGTATCGACCATCAAAGGCGATCCCGATGAGATGAACCCGGCCACATCTTGCGGATATTTGAGCAGATACAACAGGCTGATCAGCGATCCCATGCTATGCCCATACAGATAGATCGCTTTACCGGGATGTTTGGCCCGAATCATAGTGAATACTAGACGCAAATCTTCCACCGGCACGGCGAAATTATCGAAATACACACGATCCCCTTCACTTTGACCATGACCACGATGATCGTAGCTATAGACGCTGTAACCCTGTTGATTCAACGCCTTGGCTACATGGGCATAGCGTCCGCTGTGTTCGCCGATCCCATGAACGATCAAGAGGATCGCCTTTGGATCGTCTTGGATCGGCCATGCAATCGTGTGAAGTTGGAGTCCGTCGGTTGTCTGAAGGGGAGTCATGATGATTTATCCTGCTGTTTGGCTGCGCGCTGTGCTATAGTAACACAAGTGTCAGTTAAAAAGCGATCACGATCATCATGCGATTCAAATTTTCATGGACAGCGGTGCTTACAGTGCTTTTAGCGGTCGTCCTACTCTATCTGGCGCTCCGTGACGTGAATTGGCCGGAAATGTTAGAGACCGTACAGCAAGGGCGGATCGAATACTTGTTCCTCGCCTTCTGCACGATGACTTTTTCCTACTTTTTGCGCGCCTTGCGTTGGCGGACGCTGCTCACTGCCGAAAAACCACTGCATCCACTCACCGCCTTTTGGGGGACGTGCATCGGCTACCTCGGCAATTATTTCTTGCCTGCCCGTGCCGGAGAGTTCATCCGCTCTGGGTTGATCGCACAACGTACCGGGATCAATCTGCTGTATGTGATCGCTACCGCACTCACCGAACGGATTGTAGACGCGGCCCTATTGGTGATGATCGTGATCGGTTTATTGCCGCTTTTGCCTGCAATGCCACAAGCGGTGTTAGATGCGCGTGGGATCTTCCTAGTGATCGGCTTCGGCGGGCTGATTGGCTTATTGATCGCGCCGCGCCTAGAGCGGTTGCTGTTAGCGTTCTTGGCCCGCCTCCCGTTGAGCGAAACGATCAAAATCCGTCTCGGTGAACTCTTAGGTAAATTTTTATTAGGGGTGCGCGCCTTTCAACACCCCACACGGGCCGCGATCTTCTTAAGCTTGACTGTGCTGATCTGGTCGATCGATGTGGTGGTGGCGTTGTTTGTGGCCGAAGCCTTCGGACTCGCCGTGACTCCGCCGCAATTGCTGTTTTTACTCGCGTCCTTAGGATTATCCAGCGCGATCCCGTCCACCCCCGGTTATATCGGCGTGTATCAATTTGTTGCGGTGAACGTCTTAGGGCCGTTTGGCATCAGCGATAGTCAGGCGGTCGTGTATATCTTGGCCTTCCAAGCGATGACTTATGTCTTAGTGATCCTCTGGGGGTTGCTTGGATTGTGGCGGATGAACGCCCGACTTGATCCGAACGCTTATCCGTCCCGTAGCAGCCAATCGATCGCCTCATGACGTTCGTCGGGTGCAAAATACGCCAGTTCAGTTTTAGGCAAACGCAGCAGATCCACTAATTGGAGCGTTACTTTATTCAAGGTAGGATCGTTGAACATCAATGCAAGGCGTGAAGCGGGTAGATTTTTGCCCATCAAACGCATTTTGTTCACCACGTATTGAATCGGCATGGTTTCGGTGAGACTGTTATTGATCAGCAAACGTAACGGGTAAGGCTGCAACGGATCAACCCCGATGCCCACCAAGTAATCGAGTAACTCATCTACTGCCCGGCGGGTAGGGCGCAAGATCACCAACTCATACACGCCGTTACGATGTTGTGCTAACGCGCAATTCTGGTTAAACAGTTCCCGATCCATCGCTCACATCCCAAATTTTCAAGTTTGCATTTTGTTATGAAATTACCCTTGAAATTATAGATAGTGATGAGAAGCGCGTGATCTGTCGGTGATAACTATATCGGTTCGCTATAGTTTTTGACCCACTCTAACGCTTGGTCGTACTCTTCTAGGTGATAATAGCGGATACGGTTCTGACGGGTGATCGGCAAGACATCGATCATCGCAGTGATCACCCGACTCACCGGAGATTGTGGTAAGATCACCGCCACTGCTGAGGGGCGAAACGGATGTTGTGAAAAGCTCCGTAATTGTGGGATCAGGGACTGTATCGGTAACGCCCCAGTATGCCCATTATTCGCTAAAAATTTTAAGCGTGTCTCTGGAGGATGTACCATATAGATCTCATAGATACAGGTAAACAATTCTTCCACAGACTTCCGGTTAGCCTCTAATAACACCACCTCATATAAATCCGGCGCATGTTGAAGATAGCGGATCGTGCTTAGGTGAGCGATTTTTTCCATGGGCGATCCTCGTTGATTATGACAATTTCAGCCTAGTATTAAAATTTGTAACACCAAAAATCACTATTGAATAGTGTCATTTATCACTTTTTATCTTTAAATTGTGATAAGAGTCAACGACAGCGCTCCATCCGACGGGTAGATAAAGAGTGCTATCCAGTTGATAGATGACCGCCTCTCCTTGCAACGAGTCACCGGGATGTAACGCTTCACGCTCAAATCGATCCCCACTTAAAACATGGCCGATCAAGGGTTGCGGCGTTAACAGAGGTTTCTCGGTGATTTGTACGCCTTTGATCCGTACATTAACCCCCTCAACCGGACGATCCGCTAATGCAAAACCGTAAGCTTGGGTATGCGACTGATGAAAAGAGTCTAGCATGTTTTGTAAGTTTTGTGCTAATGGGATGGTTAATTCATAAGCTTGTCCATAGTAGCGCAAGTCTAAGAAGGCGAATCGCTCCCCGTGAAAGCCACTCGTGCTTAATTCTGCATTTAAGTCCTCCACCCACCGGCTAACTTGTGTCCAAGCTTCTGGAGCATCTAAACGTGTTAACAATGATCGACTCACCTCGACAGTGGCATCCGCGACCAACAGGCCAAACGCACATAACACCCCCGGATAACGCGGGATCAAGATCTCTCGAATCCCCAACCGTTCCGCCACTTCACAGGCGTGCAAACCTCCGGCCCCACCAAAAGCGACTAGGGTAAATTCACGCGGGTCATATCCCCGTGCCACTGAGACACGCCGGATCGCACGCTCAATATTGCCGTTGGCGATCGTGATGATGCCTTGTGCTGCCGCATGGGGGGAGAGTCCCACCGACGCGCCTAAAGCGGTGATCGCTTCTAGCGCCGCATCGTAATCTAAGCGCATCGCACCGCCCAGAAAACGCTCCGCATCGATTCGCCCTAAGACCAGATTCGCATCACTTACTGTAACCGAAGTCCCCCCGCGCCCATAACAGATCGGCCCCGGCAACGCCCCGGCGCTCTCCGGCCCCACGCGCAACGCCCCACCAGCATCGATCCGCGCCATGGATCCGCCGCCTGCACCAACTGTTTCGATGTCCAGTAGGCGAATCCGTAACGGCAAGCCGTCGATCTCCGATTCGGCGCGATCGATCGGCGCACCGGGACATAAAGCGACATCGGTAGAGGTGCCGCCCATGTCTAAGGTGATGATCCGCGTTTCGCCCACCAATTTTGCCAGATGATATGCCCCGATCACACCCGCCGCCGGCCCACTTAAGGCGGTTTGGATCGCTTGTGTGTGAACCGCAGTTGCCTGCATGATCCCGCCGTCGGATTTCATCATGCCCAACGGGACGGGTAATTGAGCTTGTAAGCGCGTCACATAGCGGGCCATGATCGGCCGTACATAAGCTTCTAAGACTGTCGCACTCGCCCGCTCATATTCGCGAAATTCCGGTAAAACTTCGGATGACAACGCGATCGCACCGTCATATCCCCGCGCACGCAAATGATCGCGTATCAAACGCTCATGGGTTGGATCAACAAAACTATATAGCAGACAGATCGCAATCGACTCGATCTCAAGCATAAGTAGTTGATCGATCACCTGATCTAACCTTGTAAAATCTAACGCTTTTAGCACTCTACCTTGTGGATCAAGGCGTTCTGGCACTTCAAAACAGCGTTCACGCGGGATCAAGGGAGGCGGTAAGGTGGGATAGAGTGCGTATAACACCGGCCGATTTTGTCGGCCGATCAACAACAGATCGCGAAAGCCTTCTGTGGTGATCAAGGCCGCCCGCGCTCCTTTGCGCTCTAAGATCGCATTGGTGGCCACAGTTGATCCATGCACAATGCGGGTGAGTCGCGTTAATTGACCTTGAGTGACGGTGGTTAATCCGGTGATCATAGCCGTGGCTGGATCGGTGGGGGTGCTAAGTAACTTGTGGATCAAGAGCTGCCCGTCATGCAGATACACGATGTCCGTGAATGTGCCGCCGATGTCTACGCCTGCTTGCATAAATTGGACTCCTCAAGAGCGCCACGATCCTCCGATGATGGTTGCGGCGCGATCGTCTATATGATCAGATCGGATTTTAACACGCCCTAAAAAAAGTCAGAACAGCATTTTGATGCAAACCGCATCCTCTGAGTCGGCCCGTGTGCCATGAGGGTGATGCGTTATTTTGTAGCAGTGTGCCAAACGGAATATGGTGTAAGCATTGATGGGAGTGCTTTTCTGGGGCTACTTAAATTGCCTGAACATTATCTGTAGCGTTCTGTGACCAGAACGGTTAAAATAAGGGACGGCATTCCACTGCCATCCCTGCATAGCATCAGGAGTTTGAGTCCATGCCCCTTCAACCTAATGACACCGTAGGCGCATATCAAATCGAAAAACAACTCGGTACAGGCGGTATGGCCACCGTTTATAAAGCACATCATATCAAGCTAGATCGTTATGTGGCGATCAAAGTGATGCACCCTCAACTTTTACAAGATGAAAACTTTCATGCGCGTTTTGAACGTGAAGCCCGCATCGTGGCCAAGTTGGAACACCCCAACATCGTCCCGGTCTACGATTACAGCGAGATCAACGGCCAACCCTACCTCGTGATGAAATACGTTGAAGGTCAAACCCTCAAACAGATCATCAAACAGCGAGCGCTCTCCTTAGACGAGATCTTGGTGATCATGGAGCGGGTCGCCTCTGCGGTAGATTATGCCCACCAACAAGGCGTGTTACATCGTGATCTCAAACCGTCTAACATCATCTTAGATGACAGCGCTACCCCTTATGTGGCCGATTTTGGACTCGCTCGGATCGCGCAAATGGGCGAATCCACCATGAGCGCCGATACCATGCTCGGCACACCTCAATATATCTCTCCAGAACAAGCACGGGGCGATAAAAATATCGATCGCCACACCGATCTATACTCTTTCGGGATCGTCTTATATGAGTTGATCGTCGGGCGCGTTCCGTTTTCCGCCGATACCGCCTTCGCCACGATCCACGATCAAATTTACACACAACCGCCCTCTCCACGTAGCCTCAACCCAGAGATCACACCTGAGGTTGAAGCGGTTTTGTTAAAAGCGATCGCTAAAGATCCGCAAGCGCGTTATGCCACCGCAAAAGCCATGGTGAACGCCTTACAAGAGGCCCTCAAACGCTCTGGCCTCGAAAAACTCGATCCTGCCCGCGCACAAATAGCCGTTCCAACTTCATTTTCACCTCCGCCTGTTCCCAGCCCATCATCACCGATCCCGAATCCGATGTGGGATGCGATGCGACAGGCCGGTGCGAATGTCAACCCAGAACGCATGATGCCACGCATCGGCGGGCGCTGGGTACAGGATGGCCCAGAAGGCCCCGGTTTCTACACAGAAGAGGAGATCGAAGAAACGATCGACGCGGGTTTGACCGATGAACAACGCATCCGCCGCTTTGTGAAAAAGCGCATGGAAGAGCGGATGGGATTGTGGATTCATGGATCCGCTTATCTGATGGTTAACCTGCTGATGTGGATGATCTGGTTAGCCACTTCAATCAGTGACGGGGATGTTAACTTTCCGTGGCCGCTGTTTGTCACCCTAGGTTGGGGGATCGGCATGTTCGCTCACTTCTTCGAGTATTACAACAAATACGGTGGAGGGCGCGATCGTCAAGAAGCGATGGTGCAAGATGAGATCGCTAAAGAACGCGAACGCCGTTCCCAAAACAAGCTGAAAAATGAAGACCGCACGTATGATCCCGCAATGCGGATTCGTCTCAATGATGATGGCGAAATGACCGAAACGTTTATCGAAGAACTTGATCCGAAACGTAAACGCCAATAAGTGCGTATATTTGCAAACGATTTTTTTAGGGAAAGCACGTTCCTTATGACACTGCCCGCCTCCACCATTGGCCCTTATGAGATTATCGCCCAAGTCGGCAGCGGGGGCATGGCCACGGTTTATAAAGCCCGACAACCCAAGTTAGATCGCTTTGTCGCGGTTAAAGTCATGCACCGCCTCTTTTTATCAGATCACAGCTTTTTGAATCGCTTTGAACGCGAAGCGCGGATCGTCGCTCAACTGGATCATGCGAATGTTGTGCCGATTTATGATTATGATCAACATGACGGTGTGCCATATCTGGTGATGAAGTATATCGAAGGCCGCACGCTCAAAGACAAGATGACTGCGGGTGCGTTGACCTTAGATGAGATCCTTCAAATCCTCACGGCCGTCGCAAGTGCCTTGACCTATGCTCATGGACGCGGCATCTTACACCGGGACATCAAACCGTCAAATATCCTCTTGGATGAACATGATACCCCGTACTTGACCGATTTTGGACTCGCCCGGATCGCACAAGCGGGTTCTTCCACCTTAAGCGCCGATATGATGCTTGGTACGCCGCATTATATCTCACCCGAACAAGCGCAAGGCACAGTCGATCTAGATGCACGCACCGATATTTATGCTTTAGGCGTGGTGTTATATGAGATGGTGGTCGGTGGACTCCCGTTTACCGGAGATACCCCTTATATCATCGTCCACAAACACATCTATGAGCAACCACCCGCCCCAAGTCAACTAAACCCCGAAATTCCACCCGCGATTGACGCGGTACTGCTCAAAGCGTTAAGCAAAAATCCAGAGGATCGCTATGAGACGGCGACCGCTTTGGCCGCCGCTTTCCGTGAGGCGGTGCAAACCTCCGGTTTGACAGAATTGGACGCAAAACGCCACGAACGCACCCAGATCCTGCCCAAGGCCGCGCCGGCCGTCTCACCGCCTCCGGTGCAACGTAAGGAAAAAGCCAACGATGGACGGATTAACATCCCGACCGCTACACCAGATGTCCAACCGAAAGGTGGGCAAGTCACCTTTGAGATCAATAACGACACGCTGAAAGAAGTCGCCGATCGGTTTCGGATGGCGATCGATGACATCCGACAACAGGTGCAAAATCGCGAATTTGGTCAAAAGTTTAAAGAGACCGCCGAAAAAGCGTTTATTGAGATCAAAGCACAAATTGATGAGGCGCAGCAACAACGCGGCACACCGTCCCCTATCCGGGTTCGTAAGGCGCACACGCTATTGCGCGATTGGTCAATGGATGAAAAATCTGTCGGACGGCGCGTGAGTCAGCGGGTGGAACGGAATCGCGAATTTATCGGACATAGCTTTACCTTTGTCTTTTTGAGCGCTTTATTGATCGCCTTTAATCCCACCTATGCGGCCTTTGTGGCGGAAGAATTTGGTGAATTTGCGATTTTAGCCTCGTTGCCCGTCGTGATCGGTGTTTTGGTGATGTGGTTCGGGGGGGTGATCTCGCATGGGGTGAGCGTGTTCTATAACACCGGACAACGCTATGATCAAAAACGTCAGATGATCGCCGAACAGATGGAACTACGCTACGGGCCGGATTGGGTCGATACGGTAGAAGATGCTCAATATCGCCCAGTGAGCCGTAGCGTGCAACGCGGCTTTGAACGCCGAGTCAGCTTTTGGCAACACGTTACCTCTGGGTTAGCGACGGCCTTCGGCGTGGCGATGATCTTCCCGATGCTGTATCCGGAATTTTTACCCGGCCTAATGGGTGATGCGATCCGCTTTCTGCCGGAACAATCCCATGTGATCTTTTTTGTCCTGATGTTGATCTCCATTGTGATCCATGGCGCGCAAATGTTGTTAAGCCCAATCTTAGGCGAAGAAGCCAAACAACGCGCCACACAACGGGAGATCGAACGGGAGCATTCGCTTTCGATCAGCACCCGTAAAACCAAAAACACCGAAAAAGCCAAAAATGACCCAATGTATGATCAAGTGGTACGCTTGACGGATGACGGCGAATTTACCGAGAGTATGATCCAATCAATGGATGACGCATCGCGTCGGAAAAAATAGGAGCGCGTTCACATGGAACTCAAAAGCATCGTGTATAAACCCAAAGGCCAAAAGAACCAAAAAGACCACTATCTGCGGGTGCCGTTGCAAGTGGCCCGTTTAATGACCGGGCATGGCATTGAAGGGGATGCAAAAGGCGGACATCCCAAACGCCAATTGAACATCCTCTCCGCTGAAACGATCACGGCCTTAGCCGCCGAAGGGTATCAGATCGCGCCCGGTCAACTGGGTGAACAGTTGGTGATCAGCGGGATCACGGTCGAAAACTTAGCGAAAGGCACAATCCTTCAGATCGGCGAAAGCGCCCAGATTGAGATCCTCGCTTTGCGTGAAGGATGCGATCGGTTTGAGTCGATTCAACACCAGACCACCCATGAAGGCCGACTTGGCATGATGGCCCGTGTGATCACCGACGGCACGATCGCGATCGGCGATCCGGTGGTGATCATGCCCCAACCGATTAGCGTGTAAGCACGCATCGATTCCCGCTACGGCGGGGTTTTTTTAAGCGATTAAAATTACAATCAGGATAACGTTTATGAGCGCACCGACTCCCCCTGCACCGCCGGAACTCAAGGTACAAATTCGTTTTCAGCCCTCGCAATGGTTGGGATTACCGATCTTGTTCGGAGTGGTGGTCTTGGCGATCTTGGGGTTTTTTGGACAATCCGGTCGTTTGCTCACCGTGATCGGGGATGGCGTAGAGCTGACATTACAACATCCGACGCGGACTCGTTATGGCCTGCATGAGCAGTTGGTGATCCAAGTGCATAACACCACCCAACGCCCGTTAGACGCGGTTGAAGTGCGAATGAGTCGAAGGTATATCGAACAATTTGACCAATACGATTTTTTGCCAACACCACACGGGATCGATGATCAGTCGTTTATAGTATCGATCGGCACGATCCCACCCCAAGCGATCCGACAAGTGACGATCGCCTTGACCGCGAATAACGCGGGGGAGCATTGGGCGGAGATCAGTGTGATCGGCGGAGGTGTAACGGTCGGAAAAGCGTCATTTAGCACTTGGGTATTTCCGTAAGCGAAGGGGTAAACGATGGATGCGGTGTTGCGGGTTGTCTTGATCTATGGGTTTGTGATGTTCGCGTTGCGGGTGATGGGCAAACGTGAATTTAGCCAATTATCACCTGTGGAATTGGTGACCTTGTTATTGATCCCGGAGATCGTCTCACAAGGCATCTTACGCGAAGATCAATCGCTTACCAACAGCATTATCAGTGTATCGGCGTTGTTGGTATTGGTGTTTATCACGTCGATGATCACGCATCTAAGCCCATTTGCCGAAAAGGTGATTAACAGCCCGCCGACGGTATTGGTTCACAAGGGGCAATTGATCGCGGATCATCTCAATCGGGAGCGTGTCTCGGCCAGTGAACTCTTAAGCGAGATCCACAAAGCGGGTTTAACGGAAGTGGGGCAAGTAGAATGGGCGATCTTGCAATCGGACGGCGTGATCGCGATCATTCCGGTGAACCAAGCTTCGGCAACAGGGGAAGCGGATAAAAATATGCCGACGCTGTGAGCAGCCATCAGGTTTGCGTTAAATGCTTTGAACCGTAGAGAGCAGAAGTAGGTATAGGAAAGTTTCTTGTGTACAATCCCATGTTAGCTTTTACTATATATGGTGGAACTGGCCTGCGTAAGCTGGGTTTATCCGCCTCCATAGGTGGGATATTTTTCTGAGGTTACTCACAAAGAGTCGTTGAAAGCTATTGAAATCCACATACGTCTCTTTGTGAACTTAATTTACAACCCTATCCCTATCCCTATCCCAACCCTTAAGCGTAACATGGAGTGATCGGTCTCCATTCAGGGCAGATTTTCCTGATGTTACCGAGAAACGATTAAAACCTTGCTACGCCTTTAGGTTAGGACTCCATTCCCGCGGATTCACGCGGATTCAAGCTCTCGCCCGATACCCGTGTTACACCGGCCACGCCGTTGAATCAGATCCCGTGTGAAGGCGAGATAATCGGTAATCCCCCAAGCGCTACCGATCCCGCACGTTGTGCCGTTAAGGATCGCTTGACGCAGATCGTCGGCCGTTTGACCCGGAAACACGGTTTGACCTGTGCCGATCGCGCCGAGTGTGTGCGCGTCACTATTGCCCACTTGCGGCAAGCCGATACGATGTGCAAGGTGTCGGGCCAATAAATTCGTACCGGGGATCAACACGCCCGCGTTATGCACTTCGATCGCATCAAGTCCCCAATCGATCAATAACTGTGGGCGAAAGAAATATTTCGGCGCGTGTCGGGCCACAAAGCCCATTTGAAAGTGAAATGGGTGTGCTAAGATCGCGATCCCGTCCTGTTCATGGATCGCGGCGATGGTTTCGGCTAAGGATAAGGCCCGCGGGATTGGTTCTGTCACCCATAAAGCCAACACATGCGCTTCGGCGCTGCTCACTTCCACCCCCGGCACGATCTCGAAGGGGTATCGATGTCGCCGTTCATAAGCCCATAAACTCGCATCCAAGCGATCGTGATCGGTGATGGCGATCACCGCTAATTCCCGTTGTTGTGCGACCTGATCTAAAACTTGACGCACCGAAGCCAACCCGTCGCTAACGGTGGTGTGCATGTGGAGATCTGCGCGTGACTGTTTTAACATCCGCTTTCCTTTCCCCGTAATGAAGTTTAAGCATAACGACTTTATGTGAATCCTTGTTTAAACGTGTGTTATTGTCATGCAAAAAATGAAACGTTTCAGTTAAAATAGAGGAGTTGTCAAACAACGAAGCGGTCTCATCACCGTTTCACAGGAGTCCTTATGACTTGGGCGAAAAAACCCATTATTTACCAGATCAATACACGCGTCTGGCTTACCGAGTTAAGTCAACGCTTTCAACGTCCGATCACCCTCCGCAATCTTCCCGATCAAGTGTTCGATGAATTAGCCGATGATCAATTTGATGCGGTTTGGTTGATGGGCGTGTGGACGCGCAGCACCGCCACCCGCAACAGCGCCTTAAATTACCTGCACGAATATCGCCCGGTGTTACCCGACCTAACCGAACAGGATGTGATCGGATCCGCTTATGCGATCGGCGCGTATGAAGTCGATCCGTTTGCAGGCGGCCGTGATGGACTCGCGATCACCCGTGCGAAATTGGCCCAACGTGGCATCCAATTGATCTTAGACTATGTGCCGAATCACGTCTCCACCGATCATTATTGGTTGCGAACACATCCCGAATATTTTGTGTCGGGATCGTTGAGCCTGATCCGCAAATATGGCGGTATGTTCTTTCAGACCACCGATCGCTATGGACGCAAGTATGCCGCTGCCCATGGACGTGATCCGTACTTTCCCAGTTGGATCGATACCGCTCAACTCAACGTGTTTCATCCCGGTTGCCGTCAAGCGATCATCGACACCCTCTTAGACATTGCCAGCCAATGTGACGGGGTGCGCTGTGATATGGCGATGTTGATGATGAATCATGTCTTTAATCGCACTTGGGGTCATTTTATCCAAGAGAGCGTGCCTGAACGCGATTTTTGGGAGGAGATCATCCCTGCAATCCGGGCGCAACATCCCGATTTTCTGTTTATCGCGGAGGCGTATTGGGGCCTAGAGTACCCGTTACAGCAACAAGGCTTTAACTTCACCTACGATAAAACCTTGTATGATCGCCTGTTTTTGGATGAACCGGAGAAGCTGTTGGCCCATTTGCGCGGCGGCCTAGCCTATCAGGAACAGACGATCCGCTTTATCGAAAATCATGATGAGAGTCGCGCCGCGGCCGCTTTCGGCACGGCCAAGAGTCGGGTAGGGGCGTTATTGATCCTTACCTTGCCGGGCGCGGTCTTATTGCATGACGGGCAATTTGTTGGGCGGAAGGTCAAGTTACCCGTACAGATCAACCGCCAACCCGATGAACCACGCGATGAGGCGCTTCTGGCTTACTATCGCGAGTTGTTACGCGAGGCCAAAAATCCGTTATATCAACAAGGTCAATGGCAATTGCTTAGCACCTTAGACGAACAGATCATCGCTTATATGTGGAGTTATGACGGTGATTATCGCCTGATTGTGGCGAATTTGAGTGCCAAACCCGTCGAGGACACGATCTCGTTACATCGGTGGAGTGGCGAACTGGTGGATGTTTTTGATGCAAGGCAACGTTGTCCTTTGGGAACAGACGGCACGGTCAAGATCCGGCTTGGAGGGCATCAAACCGGCATCTTCCGGTTAGAATCCGCGCCCGTTGCAGAATATCCGCGTGGATAAAGGCTTTATTGGCCTCATCCGCCGTGATGAGGCCTCTTGGCCAATCCACGCCGATCGCCTATAGTCTACGGGCATAGTTGACCCAGAGGATTGTATGACTTCGCCGATCCGCGTCTTACATTTTGCCGATTCGCATATCGGTATGGAAAATTACGGTAAAACCGATCCCGCCAGTGGCTTGAGTAGTCGGGTGGTTGACTTTTTACGCCGCATGGATGAGATCGTCGAATACGCCCGCGAACATGAGGTGGATCTGACCATTTTCGCCGGGGATGCTTTTAAAACACGCAATCCTAACCCAACCTTTCAACGCGAATTTGCCCACCGTATTCGCGATCTCTCCCTGTTAGCGCCGATCGTGTTATTGGTCGGAAACCATGATCTCCCACCCAGTACGCTTAAGGCCTCTAGCATTGAGATCTACGATACGCTTCAAGTGCCGAATGTCTGGGTGGCGTATGATTATGAAGGACGGGTGATCGATACCAAACGCGGGCCGGTGTATGTAGCAACCGCACCTTATCCGATCCGCGCCCGTCTCTTAGAGCGTTTATCTACAACGGGACACACGATCGCTCAAACCGATGAACTCTTACAAACTGAACTCACCCGCGTCTTAGAGGCCTTAGCCACAGAGGCCGATCAACATGCGATGCCACGACTCTTGACCGGACATTTTACGGTGGGCGGCGCGGTGGTCGGTAGCGAACGTGGGATCATGTTGGGACGTGATATTGCCGTATCGAAGACCTCTATCGCCGATGATCGGTGGGATTATGTGGCGTTAGGGCATATCCATAAACATCAAAACCTCACCGTGGGGCGGATCGATGCGCCGCCGGTGGTCTATAGCGGCAGTATTGAGCGGATCGATTTTGGGGAAGAAGGCGACCCCAAGGGCTTTTGCTGGGTGGAGTTAGACCGTGATGCGACCGAATGGCGCTTTGTTGAATTGTCCGCACGCCCGTTTATCACTTTAAAGGCCGATCTCCGTCGTAGCCATAATCCGACCCAAGACGCACTCTTATTGATCGATAAACATCGCTTACATCAAGCGGTGGTACGGATGATCGTACAGTTTACCCCCGAAAGTGAAGCACGCTTTAATGAGTTGGCCATCCGCAATGCGATTCACCAAGCTGGCGCATTCTATTTTGCCGCCCTGAAAAAAGAGGTTGAACAACCGATACGGGCGCGCTTGGGGGCGAATCCAGAAGGCCTCACCCCACCCGAATTATTAGAGCGTTACCTGATCAGCAAACAGATCGATGAAACCCGTCGTGTTGACTTGTTAGAGGCCGCCGACTCGATCTTTAACATTGAAGGCCCAGAGCGTTGATGTAAAGCGCGAGTTAAAACGATTAAGGTTTGTCTGTACCCATTTTAAGAATGATCGGTTTTACTTGACGGTCGGAAAACTTTTCGCAATAGTACGTTATTCTTAAAGGGCGGAGAGTTTTTTTTATGAGACGTGTCTTTATCAGTTACGCCGGGCCGGATAGTGAAGCAGCTTTGTATGTCACCTCATACTTGCGCTCTTTAGGTGTGGATGTCTTTATCGATTACGATCGCATGATGCACGATGGCACGTTCACCCGGCGGGCAGAAAATGAGTTAAAATCACGCCGTTGTATGATCTTCATACAAAGCCCCGAAGCGATGAAATCGCCCTTAGCACAGACCGAACTTGAATACGCTTATCAACAAGATATTGAGATCATCCCGATGGTCTTAAAGCCGTTGAATGTGCGTGAAACGGGGGAATTTCGCTTTTTGTTGACACTAAAAACGATCGATATGAGCGCTTATTTGCAACAACATCAGGCCAAAGATGCCTTAGATAAACTTCGACAACGCCTTTCCGATCAACCGAACACCCGTAGCGCGATCAATGTCAATAATGCTGATCAACTGAAAGAACGCTATACCCTGCAAGGTCATAGCAGTTGGGTGCGCGAGATCGAATTTTCACCCGATGGTTATTTGCTTGCTTCTAGTTCCAACGACAACTCGGTGTGCATCTGGGATATGCGGACAGCCCAACGTACCGGAACACAACCGCGCATGATCTCGCGCATCCTAGAACATGGTTCATTGGTGTGGGGCATGTCGTTTTCACCAACCGCTCCGCTGTTTGCAACCGGAGCGGGCGATGCGACGATCCGGTTATGGGATCTCAACAGCCTACCCGAAACTTATGAATTGACGCGCTTGATCGATCATAAACAAGCGGTCTATAGTGTCTGTTTTTCGCAAGATGGCAAACTTTTAGCAAGCGGATCGCACGACAACCGAGCTTATGTTTATGACATCGATCGAATCGATCACACCGCGCAAGCCAAACAAGTGATCCCATTGCTTCATGCGGGTCATGTCTATTGGGTGACATTTTCGCCGTCCAATCATTTGATCGCGACCACTTCCCGCGATAGCGCGGTGCGTTTATGGTCTTATGAGTATGAACACTTGGGCGATCTCAGCAAAGAGAAACCCCGCTTTTTAAGTGGTCATTCGAGTTGGGTGAACTCCGCCACATTTTCGCCTAATGGATTGATCCTCGCCTCAGCCTCACATGACACCACAATTCGTTTATGGGACGTGGAAACGGGCCAGACGATCCACATTTTAACCGGACATCAAGAGTCGGTGAACACGGTCGCATTTTCCGCTGATGGCAGTCTCTTAGCGTCCGCCGCCAAAGACGACACGGTGCGCTTGTGGGATCTACATTCGTTTAAAGAACTCGCCATTATTCGCGGCCATCAAAAAGGGGTTAATTCGGTGGTGTTTTCACCGAATGGCCTCAATCTCGTGACTGGATCGGGTGACACCACCATTAAATTTTGGGGACTTTAAGTAAGGGCAGAGCTTAGCGATTTTCAAGGGAATTGATCATCTCAAACACTTTGTTGATCTGCTCAGACACCATCCAATGGCCAACGCCCGGCGTAATCTCGTAGTACCAGACAGGAGATCCTTGATCACGCATCTGTCCGACAAAATCTAAGGTGCGTGCGGGACGATCTACGTTATCAAAAAAGTCCTCCGCACCGATAAAGATCGCGTATCGGGTGGGATTGGTGTAATTGGGAAGCAGATACTCCCGCGAACCGCCAACCACGGCCCCCGCAAATTGATAGGGAAAGGTTGCGGTGTAAAATTGAGTGATACGTCCACCCCATGAAAATCCGGTCAAAACGGTCGCCGCTTGATTGATCGGATAATAGGCGCGTACATCGTCTAAAAGGATGCTTAAGACCGCGTAATAGTCATCATAACTGACCTCGACCTGATGGTTGTAACTGGGTGTTACCAAAATCACACCTTCATCATAGGCGCGTTGACTGAAAGGGGCGATCATCGAAAAAGCGTCCCCTTGCCAACCATGGATCGCCACCAACAATGGCCATCCGTCGGGCGGCGGTGTACCACTGGGTTCTTGTACATAATAGTACATCAGATCATCGATCCGAGAGCGATACACTTGACCCGTGAGCGTAGCAGGCGCAGTGGATGCCAAGGGAAATTCGGCGGGATTGCTATAACGGCTTTGCAGTTGCTGTTGTTGGAAGACGTTTAAAATCTCGCTGCCCCGTGTGAGATAGATGATCAATCCTATTACACCGATCACCAAAATGGTAAACGCTATTAAAGACACCATACCACCGCCAGTATAGCGTTGGTTACGGGGCTTGGGCATCACTACCGGCCTCTGAGTCTCCTTAGTAGTAACCGCTTGGTCGGATTGTTTGCGAAGATGTTGGATCGCTTTTTCGGCTAAGATGCGTAAATCCAGATCGGACTCAGTATAACTAAGCTGAGTGAGGGGTTTAATATAAACAGGATTCCCAGAACGTCCGGCTTGCAGAATGCCTTGTTTCCGTTGTTGGGGGTCTTTGTTTTTCAATAGCGCTAATATCGTTTGCTCCACGAGGACCTCCGCGCACTTCAATTTGATCTATTGTATAGAAAAAGTGGGTGGATTGACCTTCCACATTTTCACCGCTTACTCATATTATAGAAAATTTGTTAAAACTTTCACAATCTGCCCTTAACGTGTAAACGGTAGTTTCTCTCTATCTAATCACCATTTGAGGAGAAAAAGACTGTGAAAACCCGTTTGCTCACTTTGATCGTGTTATTAATGGTGTGGATCATGGTGCAAGCTCAAAGCGCACCCGAAGCCACCAACGCGGTGACTTTAGAACCGATTGGCACCTATACCACCGGTCTGTTTGACGAAGGTGCGTCCGAAATTGCTGCTTATCATGCGGGTAGCGCCACTTTATTTGTGGTCAATGGCGCGGACAAGACGATCGATCTGATCAATATCAGTGATCCCGCTGCTCCCACGCTCACGACTCAAATCGACTTGAGCGAATATGGTGATGCTGCGAACAGTGTTGCCGTTTACGGTGATCTGGTGGCTGTGGCTGTACAATCTGACCCACCTCAAGATCTTGGTTCAGCGGTGTTCTTCACGCCAGCGGGCGAATTTATTAACCGTGTCAGCGTGGGCGCATTACCTGATATGATCACCTTTACCCCCGATGGTTCAAAAGCCTTGACAGCGAATGAAGGTGAACCGAATGGTGATTACACGGTTGATCCCGAAGGTAGCGTAAGCATTATCGATCTGTCAGGGGGTGCAGAAACACTCACCGATGCCAATGTCACGACAATAGGTTTCACTGATTTTAACGTTGATGGCCCGCGTCATACGGAATTAGGTACAGATTTGCGTGTGTTTGGCCCGAACGCGAGTGTAGCGCAAGATTTTGAACCGGAATACATCGCGGTTTCTGCCGATAGCGCGACGGCGTTTGTTACTTTGCAGGAAAACAATGCAGTTGCGGTGATCGATCTCGCGGGCGCAAGCGTCACTACAATCGTTGCTCTGGGTTACAAGGACTTTAATGTTCCCGGCAATGGTATTGATGCGATCAGTGACGGTACGATCAACATCGCCAATTATCCGGTATTCGGGATCTATCAACCGGACGGGATCGCGGTGTTTGAGTCCGACGGCATAACTTATTTGATCACTGCCAACGAAGGTGATACCCGTGATTATGATGGTTTTAGCGAAGAAACCGAATTAGGCGAAGCAACCTTAGACGCGGCCACCTTCCCCAATGCGGGCGATCTGGAAGCCTTGAATGGACTTGAAGTGGTGACGACTGGCGATATTGATGGGGATGGGGATCTGGATCAATTGTATTTACCGGGCGGCCGTTCATTCACAATCTGGGATGCGAATGGCGCGTTGGTGTTTGACAGTGGTGATCAACTCGAACAGATCACCGCAGTCGTCCTTGCGGCGGACTTTAATTCCACTAATGACAAAAACGGCACATTGGATGACCGTAGCACCAGCAAAGGCCCTGAACCGGAAGATGTGGAAATCGCGGTGATCGGGGATGCGACTTATGCTTTTATTGGTTTAGAGCGGATCGGCGGCGTGGTGGTTTATGATGTCACCAATCCGGCGGCTCCGGTATATGTCCATTATGCCAACAATCGCGATTTTAGTGGTGACGCGGCCGCCGGCACAGCAGGGGACTTAGCCCCAGAAGGCCTGTTGTTTATCCCGGCCGAAAACAGCCCTAACCGTCAAAATCTGTTGGTGGTGACGAATGAAGTTAGCGGTACGACTACGATCTATCAAATTGTGATCCCCTCATAACACAGTGAGCGGATGGGCGTGATGAGATTGATCACGCCCATCCATGCTTGCACCAATATCAACTTCAAAACAACGATGTTCCTCAAAAACTCATGTGCGTCTCGTGGTCAAACGCGTTAAAATAACCAAACTGACGTTAGATTACCTTTTCTTAGGAGACTTAAAATGCGTTTAGGGCTGTCATTTGGTTATTCTGGGGCCAAAATTGAGCTACCGATGGAGATCATTCAAGAAGCGGATCGGTTAGGGTATCATGTCGTTTGGAGTGCCGAAGCCTACGGATCGGATGCGGTGACTCCGTTGGCATGGATCGGCGCGTTAACCCAACGGATTCATCTTGGCACGGCGATCATGCAGATGCCAGGGCGCACCCCTGCCAATACTGCCATGACAGCGACTACTTTGGATCAATTGTCCGGTGGACGCTTTATCTTAGGGCTTGGTCTCTCTGGCCCGCAAGTGGTCGAGGGGTGGCATGGAGTCAGCTATGGGAAACCCTTGGTTAAAACACGCGAATATGTGGAGATCGTGCGGCGTATCTTTAAACGTGAAGAAGCCTTGACCTTTCAAGGGGAATATTATCAGATCCCGTATCAGGGATCGGATGCCACGGGACTCGGTAAACCCCTCAAAAGCACGATTTACGGACGGGCGAATCTGCCCATTTATTTAGCCGCGATCGGGCCGAAAAATGTGACTTTGGCCGCGGAGATCGCTGACGGTTGGCTGCCGATCCTGTTTTCACCGGAACATTATGAACAGGTGTTTGGTGATCAAGTGCGCGAAGGTCTCATGAAAGCGGGGAAAGACCTCGCACATTTTGACATCGCGCCAACTGTGACGGTGGTGATCGATGACGACATGGATCAAGCGCGTAATCAAGTGCGTCCGATGTTGGCGCTGTATATCGGTGGCATGGGTGCAAAAGGCAAAAATTTCTATAACGACTTGGCTGTGCGTTATGGGTTTGAATCGGCCGCAAGCGAAATCCAAGACTTGTTTTTAAGCGGGAAACGCGGTGAGGCGATGATGGCCATACCAGATGATTTGATCGATGCGGTCGCATTGATCGGCCCCAAAGAGCGAATCAAGGAACGGCTTGAATTGTGGAAGAGCAGCCCGATCACCACACTGAACATCAATGTGTTCAATGTGGATGATTTGAGGACGATGGCGGAATTGGTTTTGTAAAATGTTTCAGATCGGCGAACTTACGATCCACTTGATCAACGACTCGACTACTTACGTCGATCCAGGGGGGGCCTTTGGACTCGTGCCGCGTGCCTTGTGGAGTCGCTATCTTACTCCCAACGCGGAGCAACTCGTGCCGATGGCCAATCATAACCTCTATCTTGAGGTGAACGGGCGTAAGATCGTGATCGATACTGGACTCGGCACCAAATTAGATGATAAAAGCAAAGCGATTTGGCACATTGAGCGGCCAAACGGCGATTTGATCGTATCCTTAGGGCGGTTAGGGGTATCTCCAGAGGCGATCGATCTGGTGATCGATACGCATCTGCATTTTGATCATTGTGCAGGCAATACCCGCTTTAATGATCAATCGGAGATCGTCCCCACCTTCCCGAATGCAGAGTATGTGGTTCAGCGACGAGAATATGAGGATGCGATGCGTCCGAATGAACGCACAGCAGCGACCTATTTCCCGATGAACTATCAACCCTTGGTCGAAAGTGGACAAATGCGCTTGTTAGACGGGGACACTGAACTCGCGCCGGGGGTATGGGGGCGGGTGACGCGAGGACATACCCCCGGTCATATGAGCATCCAGATCGAAAGCGGAGGGCAACATCTGTGGTTTTTATGCGATCTGGCCAGTTATGCGGTGCATTTTGAGCGTTTGGGTTGGATGACCGCGTATGATGTTGAGCCACTAGAGACTTTAGAAACCAAACGCCGTTGGCAAGCATGGGCTTTAGAAACCGATGCGATCCTAGTGTTTCCACATGACACTTTACGACCGGCGGGACGATTGCGGCGTGATCCTCAAGGGCGGATCGCACTAGAAGCACTCCCCGTCCTGTATGCGTGATGCAACTTAGAGGGCGGATCATGCGTAGATCCGCTCTAATTAGTGAGTGAACACGAAAGAGGGACATCGATGAACCGCTATGAAGCTACGATCGCGTTATGGGGAATTTTTGCGCTGTTAGCTACCTTAACCATTATTTTTGCGGGGGCGAATGTGGTTGCATTGGGGATATTAGGCTTTGCGGCGGTGATCGCGACTTTGGCGATCAATGATAATCCCAGCGAAAAAGCATCCAAAGTCGAAAAGCTGAAAAATGAAGACCGTGACTCATTCAACGCGATGATGAACTTGTTAGATGAAGACGATCGGGCTGAATTGCGTCAACGACTGAAGGTGCGGCTTATGAATCAGATCGAACAGGGCCGTACCGATGGAGAGATCACTTCATTAGAAGCATTATTGGCTGAAGATCGCCAACAACAACGGAAATAAACGCGATAGAGGGAATGGCAACTTCCCTCTATGGATCATGTCAGCTTTGTTGGTCGCATAACCTGCAAATATGAGGATCGGCTGGGTGATTTTTAGGAAGCGCTGTTGCGCGGGTTAAACCGCTTCGCGCAAATAGTCTCGCGCTTCGCGCACGGTGTCTAAAAAAACCACGTTTTGCATCGTGTGCGGGTTAATCCCTTTAAGTATGGTATAGGCGCTACGGATCATCGGAGATGCACCCACGAACACCATGTGACCCGCTTTACCATCTCCCATAGAAAGCAGTTTTTTCGCGTTTTCTAAGTTTTCTAACGTCAACAAATTGCCATCAGGAAAGGTATTACGCTTACGTACATCGATGATCGCACCCACCGGATGCGTGAGATCTTCGGTGATCTGCTGAATAGTGCGAATAACCGCGAATAATTCCGGCCATGTCCAACGGCCGTCAAATACACATAATAATGTCGTGAGTTGTTCATCATCCCAGTAAAGATCAATGCCCATAATACCCTCAATGTGACTCATGATGAATGCGATGATAACCACGCAACATAATACTAAAATCAGTTTTGAATTAAAATCAGTTAAACCCGCTTCTTACAGGCTTAAACTTACGCCTTTGTTTACCTAAGCGGATCACGTATCCTTAGCTGCTCTGATCCGTTGATCGAAATGAAATCCGAATGCTGTTTCGCGCCTGTTTATACCTCGGAGTCGTCCTACTCACTTGGATCACCGGATTGTTGATCGGTGGTGCGCTCTGTTTGACTTTGCGTTGGCCGCTTGAACTTGCGCTTCCGGTGGCGCTCATCTTCACGCTCGTGATCGCGATCGGGTGCGCGGTTCGCTTATTCTCACGGCCACTTCCGATGATCATCGTTGGATGCAGCCTTACTATCATTGTGGTGAGCGCTTCGATCGCGTTCAGTGGCACAATTTACGATCGCTCATGGGATGGTCAAACTTATCACGCCGAAGCGATCCACGCACTTACGGAAGGGTGGAGTCCGTTTGCATCCCGATCACCCGAAAATGCGATCTACGGGTTGTTCATCAGTTTTTACACCAAAGGCCATTGGATCACCGCCGCTACGATGAACAGCATCACGGGTGATTTTGAACATGGCAAGGCGATTAATCCGATCCTCTGGATTGCCGGCGTGTTGATCAGCGCCGGAGCATTAGGGCATTACTCACAACAGCATCGATCGATCGCGGCCGGCATCGGGGTGATCATGGCGCTGAATCCGCTCAGCCTTTATCAGATCACAAGTTATTATGCCGATGGGCAAGTGGCGATCGTCTCATGTATCTTGGCGATCACCGTGATCACCCTCTATCGCAAAACCGATCCGGTCATGCTGTTCACCTTAGCGATCAGTTTACTCCTGTTGTTTAACCTCAAACTCAATGCCGCGTTATGGATCGGCGTGTTGATCGGCGGATTCGCCTTGTTTTACCTCTGGAAACGTGGATTTCGTCCCGCCCGCCCGATCGCGATCACGGTGATCGGCGCAAGTTTGATCGCGATCGCATGGATCGGGTTTAACCCGTATCTCTCACAATATGTCTACTACACGGCCACAGAACGCGATCCGTTTTATCCCACCCAATGGCAAACGCTCACCGTGATCGATTACAACACCCCAACCAATTGGATCGGGCGAAGCGCACCGGATAAATTGTGGCGTTCCCTGTTTGGGCAGTCCCAAGCGACTAAAACCGACGCATTGATCAAGCTCCCGTTCACACTGACCGATCAGGAATGGTTGGCTTTTGCTGAAACTGACCCACGCGTAGCAGGATTCGGCCCCCTGTTTAGCGCGGTCTTGATCCTCACCACGATCGGGCTGCTTTGGGCGATCGTTCGACGGAGATCGATGATCGATCCGGCGTTGATCACCATGATCGTGTTGATCGGGATCAGTGTGTTGATCAACCCAGAGGCATGGTGGGCCCGTTATGTGCCACAATTGTGGTTGATCCCGCCGATCGGGTTGTTGATCCTCTTGATGCTCCGTCCCTCGCGTCTGATGATCATGTTGGGAGCGGGGATCGTGTTGCTATTGGTGATCAATATCACCGGGATCGCGTGGGTGTGGTGGGAGGAAACAGAACGTCGTCACACGGAGATCGCCGAACAATATGCCTATCTAGCGACCCTGCCGGGGCCGATCCGTGTTGATTTTAACGACTTTATCGCACCCCGCATCCGGTTTGAACAATTCGGGATCGCGTATCAGAGTGAGCAGATCGTCTCTTGTGATCGTCCCTATGCCCTGTACGCGACCCAGACGGTGGTCTGTTTACCGAATACGCTCAATCTTGCGAATAGCATAGCGGGCCTTGCCGTCGGGGATCTCGACTTCAATGATGTCACCGACTTGTTTCCCTAATAACGCTTTACCCACGGGGGATTCGATCGACACATCGGTGACATCGCCTTCACCAATATCAAAACCTTCAACGGCCTCGGCGCTAGAGAGCAGATCGAATTGGATCTCCTCTTTTGCGTCAAAATCCCACAAGGTGATACGCTCACCGGGATCGATACGGGTGGGATTGGGATCATCGGTGATCACTTCAGCACGATCAAGGATATATTGCAAGTGCATCATGCGTTCACCCCAATGTTCTAAGCGGGTGCGCGATTCCCATTCCACGCCAACATCCGGATGATCATCACGCCCAACCGCGGTTGCACGCGAGTCGGCCATTTGTTCACGAGCGTCTTCAAATTGTTGTTGAGCGTACTGGAGTTCACTCTGTAACTTTCGTAAACCGTCGGGTGTCACTACAAATTTATCTTGAGAAATGGCCATCTTGATCCTCCTTTGCATCGTCCCCTAACTATAACACCCAAGCGATGAAACAAGGGTGTGAAAACCCTAAGCGGTCTGTGTTTGTCCGGTGATCGGAATCGGAGCGCTCACTGTCGCCCGGGCTAACTGCACCGTGATCACATATTGCGCCGCCGTCAAGCCGATCAACCACCAATACAAGAAGATAAAACGATCCCAAAGGGTGATCGCGTCCCCAAGACTAAACACGCCATGCGCTAAAAATGCGCCGCATAAACCCGCTGCCACAGTGCGCGCTTTCCCGTCACCCGTTCGCCAGATCTGATACAACATCCATAAAAGCATCGCTTGCCATATTGTGAACAGGATCACCCCTGGCAACCCTAAATCTGTCCCAATTTGAAACCATGCGTTATGCGCGTGTGGTAAGACTTGCGTCGCATACCCTTCTACCGGATAAATGGCGCGCACCGCCCGCGTGCGAAACATATTCATGCC
This sequence comes from Anaerolineae bacterium, assembly GCA_025454525.1. Classification (GTDB taxonomy): domain Bacteria; phylum Chloroflexota; class Anaerolineae; order Aggregatilineales; family Phototrophicaceae; genus JALOOG01. The sequence goes on from JALOOG010000034.1 coordinate 49,000, forward strand.
TACACCCGTCCATGGGTGATCTTGCACGACCTCGATCGCTGCCTGCCAGACCGCAAAGCGTCCGCTGAGGCTGGCCTCATCACGACCCGCTAGATCTTGATCGGGCGAAAATACGCCTAAAAAGAACACCACTTCGATCACTGTGAAAACGATCAAAACCCCTAACGCAAGATAACGCCAACGATTGGCCGGGATCAAGAGTAGGATCAAGATCCCCATCGCACCGATCACCCCGAAAATCGCTAAGCGACTTTGCCCGATAAACAAGGCCAGCGCTAAGGTGACAAAGGCGATCGTCGCATACCACCCCCGCGCACCCACCGGACGACCTCGCCATGCCGTGATCGCGATCGCACCCATCAACGGGATCAACCAAGCCATCGCCCCGCCGATCTCATTGACATTGAAGCCACGGATTGCGCCGGGGAAATTGCGTAAAGTGGGTAATACATCGATCAAAGGTTTGAGTAAATCACTTTTACTTGTCCATTGGGATGAACCTAACCCCAAGGCCGCGATCAATAGGCT
>JALOOG010000135.1 GCA_025454525.1 Anaerolineae bacterium
CACGATGCGAAAATGCCTTAAACCCCAATTTGAGTTCATCCGCGATCGATGAAATGCTTATCAAACAACTGATGCGGATAATCTTTGAGAGCGTGTTTGTAAATAAAATGCGCTGTTGCGTCGCTTCCCGTTTGACTTTAATGATCCCCGTATGTGTTACCTTTTCGTTATTCAAGAAGCGATAGCCTCTTTTCGCTTTTACTATTCGGTCAAGGCTTGCACCAGACGCATTAACCGTTTATCCGGTCGCTGATCTCCAAATACCGAGGTCATCTTTGCCTCCTGTCCTTTCCAATACCGTCTTTCCTCTCGTTTACACCCTCAACCTACTTGTCCGTAATGAGTAGGATACATGGAGAAGGGAATTGACCCGAGTGAGACTGGGTGGTGCGTCTCCATGGGTGGAATACTTTCCTAAGGTTCCAGAGGGAGAAGGGAGAATCAAAAATGCCGGAGTTGATCCCCGGCATCTCGGTTTAACATTTAACGATTGCGTTGATGTTCACCGGTAACGCGATCCCACGCTTGCTGAATGCTGTCTTTGAATTGTTCCCAAGTGCCGGGGTTGCGTTCTTCCCAACGGGTGCGCGCATCGGTTTCGATCTCCGTCCAAGTGCGGCCACGGTAAGGCGCGGTGGTCGCTAGGTTATAACCATAACGATAGGCAGGGGTGAACTGCTCATAGCTGTAACCGCTGGTGGTGTAGTTGGTGTCGTAATGGGTGCGAAAATCCCCGTCATAGCGGTGGTAGTCGAAAGAGGTATCTTCTTCGACTTTGACATCCGTCCGACGCACGGTATCGCTGATCGTCTCGGTGTGTTCAGTCACTTGTTTGCTCACGATCACCTCTTCGATCACGCGGGCGGTTTTAGATACCACCGGCACTTCCCCGCGTTCATGGACTTCGATCGTCTCCTCAGTGAAAGCGTAATCCGCTTCACGCATCGGGCGATTCACCGGACGGCGTTCGACATTAACGTGTTCTTCACGCAAGGTCACGTCTTGTTGCACGGGGGTCTCGGTGACATATTTACGCACCCGCACCGCGCCGCGTTCCACTTCACGCTTACCAACTTGCAATTCTTCTTCGACCACTTCAAGGCGTTCTTCATCACCCACATCTAAAGAGTGTCGCCCGGATGCCGCCGATGTGATCGGGCTGGTGGTGCTTTGCGGGACGTTGGTTTTCATCGGTTGCGTGTCGTGATAATTCGCTTCATGCTGATGTTCTACATCCACCGCGCCAAAATCGGATAAGATCGCTTCTGCCCGATCCGCTTCCGTATCGGTGATCACATGCACCGAGATCAGCGTGCCGCCGCGTCGGAGCGCATCCTCATAAACAGAAGCGTGATCTTCATGGACTCCCATATCGATCAAGCCCGCGGTGATTCCGCCCGTGGCCGCACCACTGGCTGCGCCGATTCCGGCGAATAACGCGGCCCAAGCCGGCCCCGCCACCACGATCGGCCCTACGCCTGGGATCAAGGCCGCGCCGAGACCCACTAAGGTACCGACCACTGCGCCAAACCCTGCGCCTTCACCCGGCTTCACATCTTCACCCGAACGATGAATGCGGCCGGCGCTCTCATGGTGGGTATCTCCGGAGATCATGCTGATTTGATCTTGGGTAAATCCGGCGTTGGCCAAAGCATCTAAGGCTCGGCTGGCTTCATCATAATCATTAAACATCGCGAGAAGTGTCTGTGGCATTTGACTTTCCTTCCTGATTATTATTGGTTTATACTTGATTTACTTAGACTCAAGGCCTTGGCCTTGCGAAGTCCCATTTTGAGGGTTAACCACGCGCTCTACTTCCACCGTTTCGCGGCGCACGGTATACTCTTGGGGGTGATGCGCGGTGAGGCGCTTTTTGGTAACTCGCACTTCCTCACGTAACAGCAAGCGCTTTTCGACCACCAAGACTTCTTCCACCACCGGGATCACGATCGTGTCACCGTCGGTGTGTACGCCGGCCGCCTCATGCAAAAAGCGATTGATAGCGACGCGCTCCACTTGGACTTGTTCTTGCATCAACGGTTGATCGACGGACACCACTTCTTCATGCACGGTCTTTTTAAGCCGCACGGTGCCGGTAATCGTATCGCGGGTGCCAACCTCTAACGCCTCCACCACGATCGGAATCACTAAGGTTTCGCGGGCCATCTGTGCTGTAAACGGGATCACATCCGTCGATTCGGAGTGCGCGGCCAATTGTGTCGCGCTAAAGGGCAATTGATACACATCCCCCTCAAGGCTTAACAAGTGCTTTGGGATCGCGATCACTTGGCCATTTTCAAACCGTGCCAAAAAGGTATCGTCCGATAACCCTGACTCTGGTTCAATGATGCCTGCTAATCCATCGCGATCGATTACTTTTTTGACATCCATCATCTCATCCTCACAAGACATAACGATTGACATTAAAGCAATTGAGCATGAGTCCTCCATGATGAAACATTAAGCTATGCTTGAAAAAATTCAAACTAGCGTGGACAAGGCAAGTCGGTTATGCTGTTCACATCAGCGGAGTTAGGCGAAGATGTCCAAACAAACCCCTACGTTTTATCTGTTTCACGGTGAAGATGACTTGAGCATTGATGAGTCGGTTGCTAAGATGCGTCAAGACATGGGGGCAAATGGCGACCTTAATACGTCAGAATATGACGGGGAACAAGTGAGCGTCCCAGAGATCCTCAACGCGGTGTCGTCATATCCGTTTCTCTCGGACAAGCGCTTGGTGATCGTCAAAGGGTTGATCGGGTGGATCACACGCAAAGGGGCCGGCGAAACCGGAAAACAAGCGGTGGAATGGCTGTTACGGGATCTGCCTCAATTACCAGATTTTGCGCGGTTGGTGTTGGTGGAACGCGGCAAACTTGAAGAAAAAGACAAGTTCTTACAATTAGCGCGCTCCGCTCCCAACGGGTACGAAAAAGGCTTTATTGTGCCGAATGACCTCGCACCCTGGATCGTCAAACGCGCTCAAAGCGAGTATCAGGTGGAGATTGAACCCCGCGCCGCGGCCGCTTTGGCTGAAGTGATCGGGGATGATTTGCGTCGGGCGGACAATGAATTGGTCAAGTTAGCCACGTTTATCGCGCCGGGGACGCTGATCAAAGATGAGCATGTGGCCGCGCTTACGCCGTATGTGGCCGAGGCGAATATCTTCAACATGGTGGATGCGATCACCGAAGGGCGTGGCGCACAGGCCTTACATCTGTTGCATCGGCTGTTATCCGACAAAGATCAAGACCCCTTTGGCATTTTTGCGTTGATCAACCGCCAATTTCGCCTATTACTTTTGGCCAAAGAGTACCTCACCCTAGGCGGGGATGCGCGCAAATTAGCGGCGGGGATCAAGGTCGCGCCGTATGTGGGGGATAAGCTGGCCAAACAATCCCGCGCTTTCACCTTGGCCCAATTAGAACAGATCTATCGGATGCTCTTGGAGTACGATTTTAAGATGAAAACCGGCCAATTAGAGCCAAAATTGGCGTTAGATCTGTTGGTGACGGGACTTAGCGGTAAATAAGCTTAATCTCACCTAAACTTAATGTCGTTTTGTTTATATTTTGGTTAACGATCAGCCTTGACTATTCCTTTTAAAGACAGGGGGGCTTATAATCACCGCTTACTCCAGTTCTATCCAGAGTTCAAGTAAAGGATAAAAACCTATGGTGGATAAGATTCAAGACGGTGTGGTCGTCACGTTGGCTTATACCTTATCGGTAGAGGGTCAAATTGTGGACGAAGCAACCCCCGATGAACCCTTTGATTATTTACACGGCGCGCAAAACATCCCCCCCGGCCTCGAAAGTAAACTCGCGGGTAAAAAGGTTGGCGATCGCGTGTCTGTCACCTTGCAACCCAGCGAAGGGTATGGCGATTACAACCCGCAAGAGGTTCAGCGCGTGCCACGTAGCGATATTCCTGATGATGTGGAAGTGGGCATGTCGGTGTTGATGGAAGACGAAGAAGGTTACTTGTTTGAGGCGCAGATCAAAGAAGTGACCGCTGATACCGTGGTGTTAGATCTCAACCACGAATTGGCCGGTAAAGTCCTCACCTATGATGTGGAAGTGGTGGATTTGCGCGAAGCCGAAGAAGAAGAACTCGCCGCGGGCATTCCCTACGGTTACGATGACGACGACGATTATTACGACGACGAAGACGATAACTAAGTGATCGCGATCGAAAAGGGCGTATTTCACAATACACCCTTTTTGATTCGCCGTCGCTTAGGTGGTCACAACCGAGTTATCACCGCTAAACGGGTTGGGGACATATTTGTCCGCTTCCCAATCGTTATGCCACTCACTGCTGTTGATCAAGTAACGGAACTGAAATTCCTTGCCCGCTTCTAACTCAAGGGTGAGTTTAAAGCGTCCGTCTTTCAGCTTTTCCATAGGATGTGAGGTCTCATTCCACTGATTAAAATCGCCGACAAGGTGGATCGTCTCGGCGTTGAGGGAATCCGGCGTGTAAAAGGTCACTTTGCAGATCGGTTTACTTTTCAGGGGTTGTTTTTTGAGCATACGTCCCGTGATCTCCTGAAGAATGCGGGTTGGTTGATTGGCCCGCATTTTAACATACTTCTTTAGGCTGCCTAGTGACTCTTTTCACAAGGGCTGCCAGTTCTGAGGCCACACTCTCTAGGGCGATTGTCGTTTGAGGAAGCTCTCGACAGCGCGTAGATGCGGTTCATCTGCCCATAACGGCGGAAATAACGTGCGTTCGATCGCCAACGCATCCGGATAAGACTCGCGTAGACCGGCCTGTAACAGCGTCTTGATCGCCCGTACCACACGCGGCGGTTGCGCGGCGATCTCATCGGCCCAAGTCAACGCCGCTGGGAGGGACTGTCCCGCCTCGACCACACGATTCACCAGATGCAAACGTATCAGATCATCGGCGGTCATGATCTGTCCGCGTAACAAGATCTCCATGGCGCGAGCATAACCGACCTCTCGTAAGAGGCGTTGACCGCCGCCCCATCCTGGTGTCACCGCGTTTTTGATCTGCACATATCCCATGCGGACGTTCGCATCCACGATCCGCAAATCACAGGCCATCGCGATCTCGCTACCTCCGCCCAACGCATAACCATTAATCGCACCGATCACGGGTATCGGCAAGCGCTCTAATTGGAACAGCGCATCGCCCATTAAGCGGATAAACGCTTGAGCATCTGCTTCGGTGGGATAGCGACTTAATTCGACCAGATCGCCTCCGCTGCAAAAGGCCGCCTCACCCGCCCCGGTGAGGATCACCACGGTGAGATCGGAGCGGGCGCTTAGGGCGGTGATCGTGGCGGCGAAATGGCGCATGGTCTGGAGATCAAGGGCATTGCGCGCTTGTGGACGGTTAAAGGTCAACACATGCACCCCGTTCGCGTGGGTTTGTTGGAGCAGCGTCGGATCACTCATCACAGCACAGCGTTGATGGCACTTTACTTAGAGAGTTGTTCAAGCTTGGATTCATAAAGGGTGCGCTGCTTGATCGCTTCACCGAACACGGCGATCCCGCTATTCACGATGATTAAGCCGATCGTCCCCACCAGAAACCACCGCCAAAACGCTTTGCCGCGACTCTTGGCGGCGATCGCTTCGCCCGTCAAACTAAGTCCAAAGCCGATTAACGCCAGTCCGCGTGGCGCGAGTTCATCCCATTTTTCGTAGTGTTCGTTCATTATCAATCCTTTTTATCGCCGGATGATCGCCATTGAGTGTAGCGTGTTTGTCGCCACTTGACGAATGAATATTCCCTGAAACGCGATCTTTTCGTAAGAACTTGAAGCAAGTCCCACATCCATTGGAGAGAGATTACTTCTACCATACAGCCCAGTTTCTTCTCCGTATATGGCTGTTATTTGGATCAAAGGGATAATTTCCGTAAAACACTCGCATATAATGCAATCGTACTCGATGGCCGGGCAGGGATATTTAGGACAATTATCTTATGATTGGTTTTTAACTTAAAACAGGTTACACTTGGTGGAGATCGAATCCATTGACACAGGTAACTAGGTGATGTCTCCATTTCAACATGGCCGCTCACAGCACCAAAAGTCCGATAGTCCCTCTATCACCTCCGCCGATCAATCTGCATCTGAGTCCGATCGCCCACCGCGATCCGATCGGCTCACCCCTGAAGCGATCCGATCGCTGCAACGGACGCACGGGAATCAATATGTGATGCGTCTTTTACAGGCGGAACGCGGCCCCACCTTGCAACGTAAACAAGAAATTCCGTATAGCGATTTTGATGAGAAGCAAGAGACCCCCGAACGTCAAGCGCTTCAAACATACGTGAATAAGTTGGATGAAGCGGTGATGGAAGGGTATCAGGGGATCGTAACGCTGGACTTCATGAACTGGGATATGAAGTATGATGGGTACGTCAAGTTGTTACAACAACGTTGGCGCTTACATCAAAAAGATGCGTTGGATGAAAATCGACTCAAATTATTGCCGGCCAATGCAGGTTACGCGATCGAATCGTTTGCCACCCGCTTTAAAGTACCGGATGGCGAAGCCGGGAAACTGAGTTGGCAAAGTCAAGTCGCCGATGGCGCGACTCGACCCGATATTGTCGTTTTTTGGGAGGGGAAAGAATTTGCGTGGATTGACCTCACCTCTTATCAAAGTCGAGAGCATATCTTTAAGAAAGACAGCGGTAAATGGAAAACTATGCTTTATGTCCAAGAAATCACCTATCCCGGCTTTAAGGTAGACGATTTTGTCGATTTGCAAGCAAAATCGATCCCTAAACCAAATACCAACCTTGAAAAGGCGATGGAAGAATATAACCAACGGACAGCAAAATTCCGAGAACAACGAGATATGGAAAAGCAAATGATCCGGGATATTGCCAATTTGGTGTTAGAAACCATCCCTCACACTCAAAAAAAAGATTACAAAGCACGCAAAAATATGATCAGGGAAAGTTTAAACAAACAGTATAATAAAGTCCTTCGACCCAAAGATGCGGCCAGTTTCCTACAATTTGCAGGTATCAACACCAAAACTTTCGGTTTCGAAACCTATAAAAAACGCAATACCACCTCTAAAGTGATGGCGACGATTAAAAACAAGGACAAAAAACGTAAAATTGGAAAATCCCTAAAGATGAAAGCGAAGTTGACGAAAAAATCCAAGAAGTGATTTTTAAATCACTCATTTAATAAAATTTATGGAGCGTCCATCATGAACCGCGTGACTGACCGTTGGGTGTTGATCGTGACAATTTTAGCCTCTGGCATGGGCTTTATTGACTCGACCGCGTTAAATGTCGCCATTCCCACCTTACAAGCGTCGCTCAATGCCTCTGGTAGCGATGTGTTTTGGATTGTGAATAGCTACTTGCTGTTTTTGTCCTCGTTGATCCTGATCGGAGGCGCGATGGGCGATCTGTATGGGCGTAAACGAGTCTTTGGCATCGGGATCGCGATCTTTACGCTTGCTTCGATCGGATGTGGCATGGCGACCGATGTCGGGGTGCTGATCGCGGCCCGGGCGTTACAAGGGATCGGCGGGGCGTTGATGGTGCCGGGTAGTTTGTCGATCATCTCCGCCCATTTTGATGATACGCGGCGCGGTGAGGCGATCGGCACTTGGTCAGCGATCGGGACATTGACCACCTTAGCCGGCCCGTTGTTGGGCGGGTATCTGGCGGAGCAAGGGCAATGGCGGGCCGTGTTTTTTATCAATGTGCCGATTGCGGCGATCGCGTTGTTCGGATTGATCCGCTATGTGCCGGAAAGCCGGGCCGCCGAAACGGGCAAGCGACTTGATCTGATCGGCGCGGCGTTGATCGCCTTCGCTTTAGGCGGAGTCTCGTATGGCTTTTTGCAAGCGGCCGAAGCAGGCTTCAACTTGATCGCGATGGGCGCAATCCTCGGTGGGATACTTGCCTTGATCTTGTTTATCGTGGCCGAAGCCCGGATCGCACACCCGATGATCCCACTTACCTTATTTCGATCCCGCACGTTTAGCGGCACGAATCTGCTCACCTTCTTGTTATATGGGGCATTAGGCGCAGTGTTTCTGATGCTCCCACTCAACTTGATCCAAGTGCAAGGTTACACCGAAACCCAAGCCTCGTTAGCGATCTTGCCCCAAGGCGTGTTATTGATGTTAATCTCACGGCGGGCCGGCGCATGGGCCGGTCAACATGGCCCGCGCCTTCCGTTGACCTTTGGGCCCTTCTTGATCGGGTGCGGTTTTGCATGGTTGGCCTTCACGGGCATCACCACCGGAATCAATGACTATTGGTTGACTTTCTTCCCCGCGATCGTGTTGAACGGCGTAGGCTTAGGGATCACCGTCGCACCCTTAACGACTGCGGTCATGAACGCTGTCCCCGCCGGACGATCGGGGATCGCCTCGGGAGTCAATAACGCCGTCGCACGCACTGGCAGCGCGTTAGCTGTAGCGATCTTAGGGGCGATCGCGCTATTGACGTTTGTCGGGGCTGTGGAACGCGGCGCAACTGGTCTCGCGTTATCGCCCGAAGCGCAAACCGCCTTGGTGAGCGAGGCCCGCAACCTTGGCAACGCCCAAGTGCCGGATCTGATCCCGACAGAGCAGCAAGCCACCATCGAAACCCTCTACGATCAAGCGTTCATCGAAGCGTTTCGTTGGGTAATGGCGATCGGTGCAGCCTTGGCCTTTGGGAGCGCGGCCTTGGGTTGGATCTCATTACGTCCTACACGTCGATCCGAATCGGTGTTATAGTCACCGAATCTGCTATCGACAAGTGAAAGGATCGTCGGAATGGACTTGATCACACAGGTCAATAGGTTAGAGGTTGCACCCAATAGCCTCGCGTTATGGGGCTTGGGACAAATGGGATTGATCCTCAAAGGGCCAGATGCGGTCATCTACCTTGACCCGTGTTTAAGTGATACGATCGCCGATCGTCTCTTTCCGCCGCCCGTATTGCCCGAACAATGCACCGATGTCGATTATGTGTTATGTAGCCATGAACACATCGATCACCTTGATCAAGCGACGCTTCGGCCGTTGGCCGTGGCAGCACCCCAAGCACGCTTTGTCAGCAATCGGTGGTGTGTGCCGTTGCTTCAGGAATGTGGGATCGACTCGCATCGGATCATCGCACCTAACACCTTAGAGACGATCGCTTTACCCGATTGCTCGCTACAGGTGACGCTCACCCCGTCCGCTCATCTCGCCCGTGAGATCGACCCCGATAAAGGCGATCGTTGGACGGGATTTTTATTGCAATGGAACGGAGTCACCGTCTATTTTGCAGGTGATACGATCCATTACGACGGTTATGAGCAGATGTTACGCGATCTGCCACCTGCGGATCTGGCCGTTTTGCCGATCAATGGGCGCGATTGGTATCGCACCCAAAGCGGCCTCTTGGGCAATTTTCACCCAGATGAGGCCGCCATTTTAGCCCGTGAGTTGGGGTGGGATCTGGTGATCGCCGGCCACAATGATTTGTTAGCGCGCAACGCGATCCCGATGGGATGGATCGCCGATGGATTCGAGCGTCACGCACCGCGCCAAGCATGGATCACCTTGCCCCCTGGACAACTCTTAACCTATACTAAGAGGGACTCCCGTTAACTTTCCGGAGTCGCTTCCGGCGTGATCTCTAAGGTCGCTTCGGGTGTGATTTCAAGCGTCGCTTCGGATGTGACTTCCGGTGTTGTTTCAAGCGTCGCTTCGGGTGTGATCTCGGAAGTCGCTTCTGGGGTTACATCTGGTGTAGCATCCCCTCGAATCCGCGCTAAGGCCTCGTCGATGCGAAGGTTGATCGCTTCGATATAGCCTTCCATAGTATCAGCTGTGACCAGATTCCCGTTTACCGTGATCGCGGGTGTCCCGGTATACCCAGAGATTGCGCGAGCTTCTGCTTCTGCCCGGGTGAGTAGACTCGCATATCGATCGCTACTCTTGCACGCATTATAGGCATCCACGCTCACATCGGCGCGGGTGAGGCTGATCTGGGCCACACCTTCCCGTAAACGGCGCAAAGAGAACGCATTCTGCCCGTACAGATCCAACCAACCGAACAAAACGTCGTGATATTCCCAAAATGCGCCTTGTTCCTGCACACACATGGCTGCTTTGCCCGCGTCCAATCCACCGGGGCCGCCGATCGTCCCTAACGGCACATAGATGAATTGAATATCTCCGGCCCGAATCCGCTCTAACAGCGACGGAAAAACCACATCGTGGAAATTCGCGCACGCCGGACACGAAAAACTCGCGTATTTGGCCACACGCACAGGCGCACGCGGATCGCCTAAACGCGGATACCCTTGATCGCTAATGCCTTGATCAATGTCGGTGTAACGTTCACCGAGATCCTCTGGAAGCGGCGCAGAGGTGGGACTGGTGATGATCACGATCACCAATACTGCTAAGATCGCGATTATCGCGATCACCCCACCGATCCACCATCGCCGTTGACGAAGTTGCTCTTGTTGGCGTTCGCGGGCGCGTTCTACCGTGCGCGATCCGCCCCGTTCACCCGGTGTTGCCACCACTGGAGGCGCACCGCTCTCGCTACGAGGTGATACGGCGGACTCCGGGTTATATTTGATCTCTTTGGCGCGATGTGCTTCACGCGCTTTACGTCGTGCCATGACGAATCCATGCTCCTTAGGTTCACATACTCCACAACCGTTAAGTTTACCGCGCTTAAGGGCATTTGTGGATGTTGACCCCAAAGTTAAACAAGGCGATCGAGTCTTTTGAAAACTCTGATCGTAAGATTGAAAAAGCGCGCACCCCAAAGTCAAAAAGCCAACTTGAAACCACAAAAACAAGGTAAAACCGCGTGTTCATCCGATACTCCTCAAGGTGAAGTAGGGTCGTATTGAATAAATGATAGCACAAATGAGCGAAAAAGTCGTAACATTTGTCTCGTTTTTTCGCCGCTGTCTTTTGAAACGATTGCCCTAGAGCCACGCCCCAAAATTTGGTGATCCCCCTTGACTC
>JALOOG010000136.1 GCA_025454525.1 Anaerolineae bacterium
GTCTGTTTCATCAACAACAACGGCTGCATGATGCTAGACTTGCCAGAGCTATTCGCACCCGCCAAGATCGTCAAGGGACGGATCGCGATCGATCCTTCCCGAATCGATTTAAACCCCCGAACGCCAATCCGTGTAATACCCTCGTTCATCACTGCCGTCCTTTACTCGCTGTGTTGTTTAACGGTTTGTGTCTCATACCGCGCAAAAATGCGCCGATATGCGTCGGAATGCGCTAATAAGTCCTCATGTTTGCCTTGCGCCACGATCTGACCCTTACGGATCACGATGATATGATCCGCCCACCGAATTTGCGAGAGGCGATGCGTGATCAAGATCGTTGTGCGACCTTGCGCGGCGGCATAAATCGCCCGTTGGATATTATCCTCTGTAGCGCTATCGATCGCGCTTGTGCTGTCATCCAAGATCAACACAGGCGGATTCGTCAAGAAGGCCCGCGCAATCGCTAAGCGTTGCCGTTGACCGCCGGAAAGTGTCACCCCGCGTTGACCGATGATCGTCTGGTATCCCTCTGGAAATGAGGTGATAAAATCGTGCGCTTGTGCTTTTTTGGCTGCGTCGACGATCTGCTCCATGGGCGCATCCGGTTTCCCAAACGCGATGTTTTCGGCGATCGTGCGACTAAACAAGAAGATGTCTTGTTCAATGATGCTGATCTGGGAGCGCAACGCCTCTAAGCTCCACTCCCGCACATCTATCCCGTCTACGATCACCCGCCCGGATGTGGTGTCATAGGTGCGATTGATCAATTTGGTGATCGAGGTCTTGCCCGATCCCGTTTGACCGACGATCGCCACCGTTTGACCGGGTTGAATCGTGAAATTCAGCGCATGTAACACCTGTTTCTCACCCGTGTAGCTAAAATGCACCCCTTCAAACCGGATCTCACCGCGCATTTTTTCGGCGTACCCCTGAGGATTGCGATCTAAGTCCGTTTTTGCGTTAATGATCTCTAAGATACGGCCCGCGCTGGCATGACCTAACGCGATCCGCGAGAGTGAGTTGAGTGAACTGAACACCGGAAAACCGAACAAGCCGATCAACCATAAATAGGCGATGATGTCACCGGCCGCGATCAATCCGGATTGATACAACAGAATCGAATGGATAAAGCCGATCACCAACGCTAACGGCAGCAATAGGTTAGACAGATAGCGCGCTTCCACGCGGCCTTGTTGGATAAATTGATCGCGCACATGATCCGCTAAGCGGTTGAAGTAATCGATCTCTTGGGATTCTTGGGCCGCGCCTTTGACCACTTGCAATCCGTCCAACGCTTCGGCTAAACGGGAGTTCATCCGGCCAAAACTCGCCCGAACTTCCTCTGCGATCGGTTGCAATTGCCGGATAAAACTCACCTGTACCGCGGTATGCAGGATGATAAACACCAACGGCGTGAACAGCAGCGACGGGTGGATAAATGGTGAACTCACCAATGGGATGATCAAGAACCATGTGGATCCCACCAAGAGGTTAACACCGGGGTTCATCATCAAATTCATCTCGCGAACATCGTTGGTGACGCGGGCCATGATCTCACCGACGGGTTGCAAGTCGTGGAAGGTCATGCTTTTTCCTAATAGACTCCCATACAGTTCATCGCGCACATCGCGTTCGATCAACTGCCCGTAAGCTTCAGAAGATGCGTTTCGCATCAGTTGCAACACCCCGCGCACCACTTGCGAGACCACAATCCCGATCGCCGCGCCGATGATCCCGTTCATCGTGGCATCAGCCGTCGCATTGCCCCCCGTGAATAGCACCAAGTCGTTATAAGCGACACCGAGGTAATAGCCGATCACCCCGGCGAGAGCGGCATTGGTGAACGCCCCGAACATGAGCATAATCGATAAAATCCAACGACGTTTGATGTGTGAGAGAATAAATTGCGTTGGGTTGGTGTGATCGGTTTGATAATCTGTTTTGGCGACAAATTCCGCAGCCATGCGTTGATCCTAACGCTGTAATGGACGAAAAAAGGCGTTTTAATCCCTCTCCATGATAATGAATTTGGCTATGACCATGCGAGTCCAATTGAGAGGGGGAGGGTTAAAAAAATTTAAAGCCTCAACTCTTTTTAAGCATAACACGGCACTAAGGGAAAATTGTAAAAATTTTGTTAAGGAGCGGCGTTATTTGGATCTCTGGGGTGCTATTTCAGGTTTAATTGTGTAAAGTGATCAGGTCAACTCACAGGTTTTAGTCCATGACCCATTTTAAACGGCATTTGATCAGCGTAGCATTTCTGTTGATGATGACGGGATGTGACACATTAGTAAGCCCCTATCTCCAAAGGGTGAACGCGATCTCCCTGTTTGAGGTTGCGAGGTCGTTTTTAGAAATTAACGGCGATCAAGAACGGGTTTCGTTATATTGCCAAGTGGGTGAGGGATCGGGTTGTCATTTAACCACACGCACGCTTTTAGACACATGGGACGGACTCACCTATCATCCCGTGATCGAAGATCTTGCTAATCGGATCGATCCCACTTTAGCACAGGGGATCATGTCCGATATTGGGTTTGAAAACATCTTAGACGCGGGGCGATCCGGCATCAAATTAAGCTGTGAGCGGTCGATCGGTCAACTTGAGGTGATCACTTGTCAGATCGATTATAATAATGGGGGCGGTTGGCAAAAGCTGCCTGTTGGTATGGCGATTCTTTCATGATTCTCATAGTTTAACCACTTGCAAAATACGGGTGCAATCCGGTATATTTATGATCAATATCAGACTTATTCATCTTTTTGGATGACGATCGATGACCGTAAGCCCAGCAATGCAAGATTACTTAGCGGAAACCTACCGCTTAGCGCATTATCAAACCGATAGCCCGTATGTGTCTACGTCGGCTTTGGCAGAGGTGTTACACGTCTCGCCACCCGCGGTGACGCGCATGGTGCAACGGCTCAAAGAGGCGGGCATGTTGGATCATGAACCCTATCATGGGATCAAGTTGACCCCGGCCGGCGAACGTGAGGCGTTGAAATCGATTCGGAAACATCGGTTGGTGGAACGGTTTCTCACGGATGTGATGCACTTCGGTTGGCATGAAGTCCATGAAGCGGCTGATGAGTTGGGCGCAAATGTGAGCGATCGGGTCGTGAGTCGGATGGAGACGATGGCCAATTACCCGCGCCGTTGTCCCCACGGTGAACCGATCCCCACCGCCGAAGGACTCATGCCGAAAGTGATCGATCATCCGTTGACCGAAGCACCAGCAGGGCAGTATCGGGTGAGCCGTGTACACACTCATGACGCGGAAAAATTGCAATACCTCAACACCCTCGCCCTAAAACCCGGCACCCGTTTTGAATTGGTGCAACGCGCACCCTTTAAAGGCCCTTTGGTCTTACAGGTAGAAGGGCAGACGCATCATATCGGGTATGAATTGGCCGGCGTGTTACGGGTTTGTTCCCCTGAACAATTTGACTTGAATTGATCGAAGTCCTATCGCACGGTTCATTTGGGGCAAAAGGTATCAGTACGTCTTGATACGTTCGCCTGTTCTTCGCGTGCAGACTGCCAAAAGGGGAGCGCATGTCTAAACAGATTACCTTGATGTATACCGCCAACTTACGCGGCGATTTAACCGTGTTACCGCGCTTGTGGACATGGCTCAAAGCGCATCGACCGGATTATTTGATCGATCTAGGCGAGTCGTGTGCATCGGAGGTCTGGCATTGCGCGGTGACAGGCGGCCGATCGATGCTCATCGCCTTAGACGGACTCGGTTATCATGCCGTCAATGCCTCGCAACTCGCACCCGATGATCGCGATCGTCTCGCTGAAGGCTTATTATCCACCGCGTTGATCGCCCCCGGTTATCGTCGGATCAAAGATTATTGTGTGTTTAGTGTTGAGCCGATCGAACGGGCGGGACTGCTCAATGTGATCCTTACACCGGCCACCGACACCCATTTAGACGGAACGCGCTTGTTTCTGGCCTCAGTGATGCAAGGGCAGATCGGATCTGTGACCATTTTATGGGGAGATCTACCCACACTGCACGATCACACGATCCACACGATCCCACCGGATACTCCGCCGGATGCGACGATCAGCGGGATCGTCGATTTTGTCCTTAGCGAAGCGCGCTACTATCAAAAACGGAGTACGGATGCGCTATAAAAAATATGATCGCGATGCTGATCACGCTTATACCTTTGGTGTGTTCCCAACGGTAGAATTATTGACGTATCAAACAACGCACGTCCGCGAAGTGTTGATCGCCAGCAAGGGCGAAAAAAATGAAGGGGTGAACAAAATCATCGCGCAATGTGAGGCATTACGGCTTCCGATCGAAGTCAACGACAAGTTGATCGATCGGATCGCGCCCAAAGAAAACACCTATGCGATCGGCGTGTTTGAGAAGTATCGATCGGTCTTGAATCCTCATGCCGATCAAGTGGTGTTCGCGCAACCGTCGGATATGGGCAACCTTGGCACGAATCTGCGTACCCTGTTAGGCTTTGGGATCACCCAAGTTGCGTTGATCCGGCCGGCGGTCGATCTGTTTGACCCACGGGTGATCCGTGCATCTATGGGCGCGCTGTTTCGGATCACTTGTGACTATTTTGAGTCGTTTGACCTCTATCACGCGGCTAATCCGTTAACACTATACCCCTTGATGACCGACGGCGCGATCGCACTGCATGACGCTCGTTTTGAGTCCCCATTTGCCCTGATTTTTGGCAACGAGAGTAGCGGATTGCCACCCTCGTTTCGCGATCTTGGTCAGAGCATTACGATCCCGCATTTACCGACGATTGACTCGTTAAACCTGTCCATGGCCGTGGGGATCGCCGTTTATGAAGCGACTAAGAGCCATTTGAGTCCGGGGTGATCGCTTGTAAGACTCGTAACACCGCGTTCACAATCTGCTCCGTTTGATCGGCGCGGGTGATCGTGGCCTCATTATCGCCCGCTTGCGCTCCATACCACCCGAATTGAGCATGATTCCCACCGTCTAACGGCACAAATTCCGCATCGGACGGTAAATAGACACGCGATCCCTCTACTTGATCCGGGCGTGCCAAGCCGTCTAACGTGCCATAAATCGACATCACCACCAGATCATCTCGCGCCGCTAAACTATCCGAGGCTTGTGGATAAGCCGCCATGATGATCAAACCTTGCACTTTGCCCGGGTGTTGAGCGGCATAATTGGCCGCGAACGATCCGCCTAGCGAATGCCCACTGATCGCCCACGCACGGATCTCTGGGAAGGCCGCGATCACCTCATCTGCCCGATTCGCACCCAATACCGCTAAGTTCAGTGGCATCGGCACAATCACGACCAGATAACCCGCTTTGGCGATCTCCCGTGCCAACGGAGCATACGCTTCAGGTTGCACCCGTCCACCGGGGTAATAGATCAAACCAGTGGTTGGAGGGGTTGCGGCCGGTTCAAACACCAACCACCGATCCCGCGAAACTTGCACTTGATCATCGCTCTCTAGGGCGATCTGTGCCTCCTGCATCAGCACCCCAGAAGGGGTAGAGGCCCATACCACAAAACCGCCGATCGCGATCAGTAAAATC
The DNA here is from genome assembly GCA_025454525.1 of Anaerolineae bacterium. Classification (GTDB taxonomy): domain Bacteria; phylum Chloroflexota; class Anaerolineae; order Aggregatilineales; family Phototrophicaceae; genus JALOOG01. Next base: position 5,564 of record JALOOG010000136.1, read on the forward strand.
ACTGGGATGATCAGCCATAACCGCCGTAAACGTCGCATCGTTGTCTTGTCCTTTAGATCGGATCGGTTAAAGCGTGCTACTCTAAACGCCGTAGATAAAACGAGGTTAAATATTTCGTGAGGTTTCAAGCCATTCATTCGTGAAAAACCGCACGATTGCATCGCTTTCGGTTAAAATAGAGAGAGGTACAGTTAAAGGAATTTGCGATGTTAGATGTGGTATTTGTCGCACATGGTGCGTTAGGCCCGTGGGATGAGGTGATCTTCGTCGGTGTGGGAATCGTGTTCTTTGGCTTGATGATCTGGAGTTGGATTCAGAGCCGCCAATTGCCAGAGACAGAGACTCCAACGAATACCGAAACCACGCCCGTAGATGAGGATCGGTTTCGGTTGGAATAGAGGATTGACGATGAAACGGTGGTTATTGGCTTTGGTGTTATTGGCCTTGATCGTGCAGCCGATCATGGCGCATGGCTTTATCGTGCGCGCTGTGCCGGAAAATCGGGCCGTGTTAGAGCGCCCGCCGACTCGTGTGCAGTATTGGTTTAGCGAGAGTCTTGAACGTGACTTTAGCGCGATCTTGGTGCGCGATCAAACCGGGGCGATCATCGCGGAAGGCGGGGTATCTCCGGACAATGCGACCTTGCTCACGGTATCATTACCGCGAGATCTCCCCGACGGGGCGTATATTGTCGAGTTGCGGCCGGCCTTTGCCAGTGATGGCCATGTGAACGCCGAAAGCCGAGTGTTTTTTGTCGGTGCAGAAGTCGGCGGGATCACCGGACAAGCCGCCGATGATCAAGCGATCCCGTTAGAGGCGATCTGGCGCACGCTGTTGATTGGATCGGTGACGCTGTTATTCGGCACCTTCACCCTCTATAGCGCAGTGTTATTGCCTGCGTGGGGCAATCCACAGCATCGCGCCGGAGGCTTACCGCCGCGGGTGATGACTCGACTCAATCTGATCGTAGGTTTCGCGCTGATCGTGGCGATTGGTGCAAATATTTTAGCGTTATTGCAACAATCCATGGTGTTTTTTAACGTCTCGTTGCTTACGGTGATTGAGCAGAACCTGTGGAGCGTCGTTCGCATCGGATCGCGCTTTGGGGATATTTGGAACGCCCGTATGATCTTATTGATCATCGGCGCGGGCTTATTTGCGGGCAGTCTCTATTGGCGCGAAACTCAGCCGGAGAGTGTACGTGCTTTTTGGACGGCCAACGCTTGGTTATTCGCGTTGATTTTGGCCACATTCAGCATTATCAGCCATGGCGCGGGATCGCTGTTATTGCCATGGATCGCGATCGCGGTCGATTGGCTACATTTGATCGGGGTGGGTTTTTGGGTCGGTGGGTTAATGGCCTTGGTGTTGGTGTTACGGCCGGCCCTGAGACCGTATGTGGATGAGGCACGCCGAGTCGCCTTGTTAGCGGTGTTAAAACGTTTTTCGCCTTTGGCCTTTGCTTCTGCGATCGTGGTGACTGTCAGCGGGATGTATAGCGCGTCGTTATGGATCAATGAGGCAGATGATTTACAAACCACTTTCGGCGCATCGTTGCTGTTTAAAATCGCGTTGATCGCCTTGTTATTGAGTGTGGCCGCGATCCACCGGATCACGTTAGTGCCGGAACGGTTTGCCCGTTGGCATGGGCGCTTTCAGCTCACCTTGCCAATCGAAAGCGGGATCGCGATCGGGGTGTTAGCGGCGGCCGGTTGGCTCACCGCCACGCCGATCCCCGTGCCGGACTTTGCTCAAGCGGAGATCGCCGCACCGCAAGGGAGCATCAGCGTCAATGATTACACAATCAGCCAGACGATCATTCCCGGCGGCCCCGGCGTAAACACCTATGACACGGTGATCACCCGTAATGGACAACCCGTTGAGGGGCTTACGGTGGTGTTGCAAAAGGCCCAGCCGAGTCGCGATTTTCGGGGTGAATGGCAAGCTTCCGAAAATGTGGAGGCGGGTTTATATGTTGGGGCGGGTGCAGAGATTGATCGCCCCGGCGAATGGTGGACTGTGGTCAATCTCCGCGATCAAGACGGACAAGTCACTCGCGCCGCCTTCCAATGGACGATTAGCGATGAGGCCGCCGTGATCCAAACGCAACCGCCGGGCGCGCAACAAGTGATCTTATTGCTGATCTTAAGCGCGGTGTTGATCTGGATCGTGTTACCGACTGTGCAACGCATCCTCAAGGTGGCCGATCTCAATCCGGTGAGTGTCACCTTGGCCATAGGGGCGATCACGGCCACGATCCTCGTATTGCTGTTGAGTACCGCGTTTGTACAGGAGTCGCAACGGCAATTTGAAAACGCGCAAAATCCCCCGCCTGCGATCATCAACCCGACTTTACCCGATCAAGCCTCACTCACGCGGGGCGCGGCCCTTTATCAGGTGCATTGTGCCGAATGGACACCGGATCAAGCCGATTTTCGGGCGTTGGCGTTGCGTTTGACGACGGTGCGCGATGAAGAACTGTTCCGTTATACGCAAGTCGGTTGGCGTAGCTTGCCGCCTTGTGAAGGGGAATTAGACGATCCGGCCCGGTGGGATCTGGTCAATTATGTGCGAACCTTAGCAGACGATCAGTAGCGAACAAGGGGAAAGTCAAGCGATTTTCCCCTTGTTCATGCGTTTAATTAACCCGCCGACTCCGTCCGCCCGTGCCTAACACACTTTGCGCGGGTTTTCCATCCAACGGATCGCCTTGCATAACCGCTTTGTAAAACTCCTCGTTATACCCACGAGTCTTGACGACCACCGGCATCGGCACGGCATGACCCATGATGATCGCTTGTTGTTTGGTGTCTAAGCGCGCCAACACTTCCCGTAAACCGGGCGCGCCACTAATCCCGTTTAAGACTGCATTGATGTCCCGTTCATTGTCTAACAGCGCGGTGACTCGCGTGCCGATCTGACTCATCACTTCTTCATCGATCCCACTGGGACGCTGATCCACGATCAACAGGGTAACGTTGTATTTACGCAATTCCCGTGCGATGATCCCAAAAATGGTTTGACGGGCGATCAACGGGTCAAGGAATTTGTGCGCTTCTTCGATCGTGATCAAGAGTTGAGGGGGTTCCATGGCCGCGTCACCGAGGGCTTTTTCGACCTTTTCGACATAGGCTTCATGGATGCGGCGGGTGAGGTAATTCGCCACCAAAATATACGCCTCTAGCGAGTTGCCATAACGTCCAAACTCTAAGACGACATTTTGACGCTTATCCACCAGCAGATCGATGATCGTTTTAACGCTATCGGTCACGGTTTCGGGGACAAGAAACTCCCACCGTTCAAAACGCTCTAAGCGGCGTTGCAGCGCGGTCAACGTGCCGCCTTGAATGTTGCTATTTTCGACGATCTCATCAATGTCATCAGAGCGACCGTCAATTAGGCGTTTCACCCATTTTTCGCCCCACCGTTTGCGGAGCGTATAGGCAGCATCGATCATCGTGTCGGTGAGGTTCATCGTGCCTTTGAGCATCGCGATGTCCTCTGGTTCGATCTCATGGTAGCCGAGTTTGACCTCAAAATCGTATCTTGCATTGCGTCGGCGAGACGACTCCGCGTCTAAAGTGATGATCGTGACTTTGCTAGGGAACAACTGATATAGCCCTTTGACTTTCGGGCCGCGTTCATCGGTGATCTCCCAGCCGTAATCATTGTGCATGTCAAAAATCAGCGTGACCGCTTGCCCTTTGGCAATTACACCGGCCAAAAGGACGCGGGTCAAGAAGCTTTTGCCCGTGCCACTTTTGCCGAATACGCCGATCGAACGCTCTACGAGGCGCTTGAGGTCTAGATTGATCTGGGTGTGTTCCAATTCAAGCGGCGCACCGACGTTAAAATGGGTCGCATCCTCCGCGCCGAAAACATCGTTCACATCTTCAGCGGTCGCATTATAGACCGACATAAAGTGACCGGGGATCGTCTTGACGGGTTTCGGCTTGCCGTCCTCGCTGATCATCAACATCGGCGCAACGTGGATCGTACCGTAAGCGGCCGTGCCGTAGTAGATCTCGCGCATGAACGGGTCGGAAATATCCGGCGGATCGTTTTGGATCGCCGGGTTCGCGCTATTGAGTGAGACATCGTTGATCATGCAGAAGAAGCGGCGGCTTTCGCCATGTACCACCACATAGCGCCCAACGGCCAGCTCCTCTACGGATTGCCCGCTATCCAGCTTGACGACGAGTCCCTTCGAGAGTGATCCACCGACCACGACACCCAGTCGTCCGCTTTCGGTGGTTAAAATGGGGCGACCGCTGGCATCGCGTGGAAAAAAATCATCTAAAATATCGCGAGTTGTCATCTGTTTACTTCCAGCCTAATTGTGTGAGGGTGTTTAGAACATCCGTTTCCATTATAGTAAAAGCGGTCAAAGATCGCAAGGCGCTAACCTCAATTTGTGCTAGGGGTCTCATAAGTTAAAGTGGCGGTAAGCGGGTCAGTGGGCTTAAACTGTAGTTTTTTGTAATTTTTCCCGTTCCTGCGATCATTTACTAGGTAGGCCGTTAGCAAGCTAGTCTGGGGGATAAGCTGCATCACGAGTGGTGAATACGTATTGATGATCACTTGTCGTAACGGATTATCGTCGTCAACTGGATAATCGGTACTCACCGCAATCTCTTGTAATAAGCCTAGTATTTTAGGAATCCGCGCCGGATGAATGCCGTTTTCCGGTTCTTCTAAGCAGATCACCCCTTGCGCCCGTGGATCCATCTTTAAAATGGCTAAGGCCAAGAAGCGCAATGTCCCATCCGAAAGCGCCCGCGCCGCATGGGTGGTTTGATTGCGATCAGTGATCTGCAAGGTGAGCAGTTCGCGTTTATCATCGCGATCCACTGTCACCTGATACACATCATCGATCAACTCCCACAAATGCTTGGCGACTTGTGCGTAAATTTGTTCAGGGTCATATTTGCCTGTCCCTGAATTACGATGCGTGCGTGCCAATTCGTAAAGCGTAGCGGCAAGGTTGCTTCCATCATCGCCTAACTGATTCGGTGCATTAAATTCGTTTGATCTACGCAACGCCGACGGTTCTAATTGTAACAAGCGCCACGATTGCATCTCCCGACGTACCAATAAGGCGGTTGGGCTTTCGGCGGCATTGGTCGCAGATAAAACCGTCCGCGGTAAGGTAGACGCGAGTCGCCGTTGCGGTCGTCCGTCGCCGTTGCGGTCGTCCACTTGGGCCATCTTGATGCAGATTGATCATGTTGCCTTCAGTAGAAATAAAAGGGGTAATGCGTCGACCCGTAATTACCGATTTACGCCAGTCACGGTGATTTTTAAACAAGAGTTTCTTTGATGCGTCGCCGATGTTGATTTGTGCTAATTCTTCTCGTTTAATCTCTAATTTGCCGGATGACCCCAACCCTTGATCAAGTTGATACCCCTCATCTCATCCACGTAGTCATCACCAATGTGATGAAACAAATTGCGAATATCGGTGCTGCGTCCATCCGCATCACGCACTGACCACGCCGCATTGATCAACGGACGATCAGCTAATGCGCTCAAAAACCGAATCGCGTCAAACAGATTCGATTTTCCGACTCCATTTGCGCCTGCGATGCAGGTAAACGGGCCAAAACGCACATCGACATCCACTAAATTTTTAAACCCTGAAACCCGTAAACGTGTCAACATAATCGAAACACCCTCATGATCATGAGGGTGTAGTATCGCACAAAATGGGCGGTTTTGCCGCTATCGTGAGGCCAGATCAAGCGCAAAATCTGCCTCATTCAGTTCATCAGCGTGCGTTCCTTCGATCAAACGTTGACGCTCTAACAGATACATCACGATCGGACGATCCGCCGGAATAAAACGATCACCGACGTTTAACTCCGATTTTTTCGGCCGTTGCGTCTCCACAATGCCTTGATCTTCAGCCAAGATCAATCCATCGGAGAAATTGCCGATCTTTGAGATCAACCATTTTAACGGGGCAAAATTGGTAACCTTGTGATAGAAGCGCACATAAATCACGGTGTTTTCTTCATCCACCGGGGCAAAGGCCGCAAAAACACTAATCTTGGGCGCGATCCGATTGTGCCACACATTCGGGAACAAAAATTTGAGGTTTGGCGGAGTGTCTTTAGACGGCATCGCACTCGGTTTTGTGGCTGGCAGACCGCTGTCTAATTGATTGTCGACCCATACCGAGATACTTTTCCCCGGTTCAACCACGGTATACGGCCCATTCACCAAAGTGCGACCACCCCGCCCGATCGTCTTGGCATGGACAAACGGAAGATGCGAGATGTCTAACTGATTTTCGATCGATCGGGAATAATGTACGTTCCATTCGCGGCGGATCGTGCCGTAATCAAAGTCAGCCAATTCTTCAAAAAATGGGATCGGCGGATAATCGCTCTCTTGACGCGGTTCACCGTACCACATCCAGATCAAGCCATAAGCTTCACGAGTCGGATAAACATGGGCTTTAAAAGCGCGGGGTTTAGCGCCATTGCGTCCATTAGCGGGAATGAGTTGGCAATCGCCTTCCCGATCATATTGAAAACCATGGAAATGACATTGAATATTGCCATCAACGATCTTGCCGGGGCTAAGTTGGCATTGCCGATGAGGACACACGTCCCGCATGATCACCACCCGTTGATGAGCATCACGCCAGACGACGATTTCGTCATTTAAGCGCCGAAAAGCGTAGGGCTTACCGGGTTTTATCTCTGCTGAATCCAATACCGCGTACCATTGATTCGGGATCATCGCTCTATCCTTTGCGTTATCACAAGTCCTTTGATGATAACACACTGGTAGCGCGTCATAAAGTTAGCGCGGCAAACTATTTAACAAACGTTCATTTTACCGCTTATGACCTATGGCCGAATCAACGTCAAAATATGGGATAAGCGTTTGAGATCATTCGAGAGCAAGCGGGCCAATTGTCGCCCATTGTGGATCATAAAAGCGCGCCGATCCTCTTGTCCGGGATAACATAATGACGCAAAGCGCAAGGCCATCGCCACCAGATCATCTGACGGCACTTCCGACGCTTGTAAGATCAAGCGCAAATACTCCGAACGTTGGGTAAAGGTAGCGATCTCCTCACTGGTACACAGGCTCACTTCCGACAGACTCATCGGCGGGCGCGGTGGCAAGCTATGGAAAAAGCGATCGCCGTCATAGTAACCGATGTTTAAAACGCTCACTTCTACCGGGATCATACGATTCGCCCGTTGATCGCGTAACACATTAGGATCGACCGACTCGGCCATGACCAACTCGCTGATCATCAAGTCATCTTTGATCTCAACGGCATAGATCAACCCGATCACCCATTGATGATCGTCGTTGGTGATTGGGACTTTGACAAATGCGCCGAAATCATGCCGTTGGTTGATGTTCGCACTGTTCGTACCGCAACAAAAGCCGCGTGTACTTGCCCGCAGGACTCGCCCAATTATTTCAAGATTGTGAACAGACATAGAACAAACGACCTAATTCCTACTTAGAAACGATGTTCTAACTTAGAATAACGTGAAACGTTATACAAAAGCAAGGGGGGAGTTTGATTTTGGTAGGCAATTTCGCGAAATTGGTCTTACTGAACCGCAAAAACTTAGGCAAACTGTTAAATCATCCGCTTTTTGGGGACTGATGAGTGGATCACGTTTGACGATCGGTGAGCAAAGCGTTATTGTTGACACTCCCTTACCAGCACATCAAGCGAGTGATATTTATGTCTGACGATTTTCAAGTACGCAATATGGTTCTGAATGCCCGTAGCCGTCCGTTGATCGACGGTGATAACCGTGCCGCGGCCCGTGCCATGTTTAAGGCGATCGGGTTGTCTGATGCGGATCTCGCGAAACCGTTGATCGCGATCGCTAACACTTGGACGGAAGTCGGGCCGTGTAATTTTCATTTGCGGCGTTTATCTGCCAAGATTAAAGAAGGTGTGCGGGCGGCCGGTGGGACTCCGTTGGAATTTAACACGATCAGCATCAGTGACGGGATCACCATGGGAACAGAAGGCATGAAAGCTTCGTTGATCAGCCGTGAGATGATCGCCGATAGTATTGAGTTAGTGGTGCGTGCCAATTATTTCGACGGGGTGATCGCGGTTTCCTCTTGCGATAAGACGATCCCCGGTACGATCATGGCATTGTTGCGCTTAGATATTCCATCCATGATGCTTTACGGGGGGAGTATTGCCCCCGGCAACTATCGCGGTAAAAATATCACCGTACAAGAGGTGTTTGAGGCGATCGGTGCTTATGCCAATGGACGGATCTCGCAAGCCGAATTTCAGGAGATTGAAGCGGTCGCATGTCCGGGCCCCGGCGCATGTGGTGGACAATTTACTGCGAATACCATGGCCACGATCGCGGAGATCATGGGGATCTCTCCCATGGGAGCTAACGATGTGCCGGCCATGAGCGATCATAAGGACGCGGTTTCATTTGATGTAGGTCAGATGATCCTCACCTTGATCGAAAACGACCTCCGCCCTTCGCAGATTGTGACACGGCAAGCCCTCGAAAACGCGATCGCTTCGGCCGCGGCAACCGGAGGTAGCACCAACGCCGTTTTACATACCCTTGCGTTTGCACGAGAAGCGGGGATTCCCTTTACGATCGATGATATCGAAGCGATTAGCGCTAAAACGCCGCTCTTAGCAGATATGAAACCCACTGGTCGTTTTACTGCGATTGATATGCACCAAGCGGGCGGCATCCGCTTATTAGCGCAACGCATGTTAGAAGGCGGTTATCTGCATGGTGAGGCGCTCACTGTGACCGGAAAAACCCTTGCGACAGAAGCCTCTTTCGCCCAAGAAACCCCCGGACAAGCGGTGATCGCACCCTTAAGCCAACCGATCCATGAAAGCGGCGGATTGGTGATCCTCAAAGGTAATCTTGCACCGGATGGATGTGTGATCAAGCTCAAAGGGGATGAACCGATCGTGCATCGTGGGCCGGCACGGGTGTTTGAGCGTGAAGAAGACGCGATGAGCGCGGTACAAAGTCAACAGATCAAGGCGGGAGATGTGGTGGTGATCCGCTATGAGGGGCCGGTGGGTGGGCCCGGAATGCGTGAGATGTTAGGAGTAACCGCCGCGATCAGCGGACAAGGACTCGGACGAGATGTGCTGTTGATCACCGATGGGCGTTTTTCCGGGGCGACTCGCGGGTTATGTGTGGGACATATCGCGCCGGAGGCGATGTTGGGTGGGCCGATCGGTCTGCTTCAAGAAGGCGATTTGATCGAGGTGGACATCGCGGCGCGTCGCATTAGCCTCTTAGTATCCGATGAAACCTTAGCGATCCGTCGCACCCAATGGACGGCCCCCGCGCCGCATTATCGTTGGGGTGTGTTGGCTAAATACGCTAAAACGGCGCTACAAGCCAACGATGGCGCTGTGACAAATGTCAAAATGTGATCAGTGACGCGGGCCGAAAATTGGCCCGCGCCCTATCCAGTTCCGATCGACTCGCCTAAAATGACGGGATATTTTCAAATAACACGGAGTCATTATGGCTGATCAATCAAAAACGTATCTCATCACCGGCGGGGCAGGCTTTTTAGGGATCAACATGACCCGTTACCTCCTCAAACGGGGGCATCGGGTGGTCTCATTAGACCTTGTGCCGTTTGATTATCCCGAACGCGCTCAAATCACCGAGATTCAAGGAGACATCCGCAAGGCGGCCGATGTCGAAAAAGCGATGCAAGGCGTAGACATTGTGATCCATACAGCTGCCGCCTTACCCCTTTATAAAAAAGAGGACATCTTTAGCACCGACATTGACGGAACGCGCATGGTGTGTGAGACCGCGTTTAAGCAGGGTGCGGAGCGTGTGATCCATATTTCCTCTACCGCGGTGTATGGTGTGCCGGATCATCATCCTCTGTATGAAACCGATCAATTGATCGGCGTGGGGCCGTATGGGATCGCCAAGATCGAAGCGGAAAAAGTTTGTTTGACCTATCGTGAACAAGGCCGTTGCGTCCCGATCATCCGTCCCAAGTCATTTATCGGATTAGAACGCTTAGGGGTGTTCGCCCTGCTCTATGATTGGGCGAAGGACGGTAAAAACTTCCCGATCCCCGGTCGTGGCGATAACCGTTATCAATACTTGGATGTAGAAGACCTATGTGACGCGATCTACTTGTGCGCTACTTTGGATCAACACATCGCTAATGATACATTTAACGTCGGCGCGAAAGAGTTCGGCACGTTTAAGGGAGACTTTCAAGCGGTGTTAGATCATGCCGGACATGGGCGTAAAGTGGTGTCGATTCCGGTTGCGCCCGCGTTGTGGATTTTGCGCTTGTTGGATCGGTTGCATCTTTCGCCGCTGTATCCATGGGTATATGAGACTGCGATCAAAGACTCGTTTGTCTCCATTGAAAAAGCGGAACAGAAACTCGGCTGGAAACCCAAGTACAGCAATAAAGACGCGCTGATTCGCAACTACGATTGGTATGTGGCCAACTTAAAAAACTTTGAGGGTCAATCGGGAATTTCGCATCGTGTGCCGTGGAGTCAGGGCATTTTGCGGCTAGCGAAAATATTCTTTTAGCGAGAAGCTGCCGCAAAATCTCCGCTTGTTTTTAATGAGATGTTAGTCGATATTAACTTGCGGGAGATCGGGATCAAACCCGATCTCCCGTAGGCTCATTCGATCGCTTGGATCGCTTCAGCGACTGCTAACAGATCGGCTTTACATCCGGGCGGGATCTGATCATCGCTTAATGCTTCGATAGTGGTGACAAATTCGGATAAACGGGTCTCATCGCTCACAGACGCGACTCCAATTTCCGGTGCGAGGCAACTTTCCGCGATCGCATTCAGACGCTCAATGCTTGGATCAGGCACGACAATTTGGATCAGTCCATCACTTAACAATCGCGCATTTGAATTTGACATTGTAGAGTATAAGTTACTAAAGGCAATTTGCCCTCCGTATGGGCTAAAATCTACCCCAAAGGAGGTACTAGGCTCGGTTTTATATACAAGTTCTCCATTTTGCACATTCCATACGTTTACAGACAAATTTCCGGTAACAAGCGCTACTTGCAAATGATCTGAACTCCAACTTAGATCAGTAAAATCTTCATTCGAACCTGTTGAAAAAGTAGTGATTTGGCTTTGATTTTGTAGATCCCAAACGACTACTAAACCATTGCCATGGCCCACAATCAAACGTGAACCGTCTTGACTCCAATCAAAAGCGTTGGCTGGTCTGCCTTCAAGCTCAATTGGAGGCATATGAGGTGTTGTTAAATCATAAACATAAGGCCCAACCAGATTGTAGGTCGCCAAATAACGATTAGTGGGGTCAAGCTTGATGTGAGTTGCTGATAATGGGGAAATGACCTGCAAAATTTCGTAAGTGTTTGCATCCCAAATAAAAACTAAACGACTTAACGAACCCGAAGAATGTGCTGTCATTAATAGTGTTCCATCCATACTCCAATCGACTGCTTGTAAAATGCTTGATACTCGAATATTAGGATCTGATTTGAACAACAAAGTCTGCGTAGGTAGATCCCAAATATGTAGTGCATTTTGGTAAATCACCGCAAGTCTTTTAGAATCTGCGCTCCAATCATGCCCTAATGTTTGATTTTCACCGATTGGCAAATCGACAATACGATCTCCATTGATCACATCAAATACCTGCATCAATCCATAACCGCTTACACCGATAAATAATCCATCAGGACTCCATGTAATATGTGTTGCATAAGAAGATGATTCCACCGCAGTTTGAGTCAAAGTAACTGAAGTCAATAATATCAATAAAACCAATGTGAGTATGGGTCGCATAAAACGATTCATGATCAGCCCTTTTTAAAAGCCATAGTAAACAAAAAATTGTTGCATGGTGCTGTTCATCCAGTAGAAGCGATCGTCTCCCGGCCCTTGCCTAGGAACGGGAAAACTGTTAGGGAGTAAGATCTCTAAATTAGGAATAGGTAAGGTATCCATTGTTCCTTGACCTTTGATGGGCCAACTCATATTCTGGAAACCTCCTAAATTGTTGGTTCGATACACCCAATTTAAAAACATGTCTGCCGCGGCTTCTGAGAGTTCTATCGTACTCAACGTTGTAATCATTTCATCATCTGGCGTGGTATTTTGTCGAACAAGCTCAATCCAGATGTAAGCTGCACACGGGTTTTGCTGAAATTCTGTAGGTAGAAAGTCGCTTGAAGCATCATCATCACAAGGACCAAAAGATGGTGCGCCGCTTCCCCAACCACGAATCCCTCTTAGCCACTCCCCATCAACTTTTAAATAAAGTGTGGGATCATTTGGAAAATGTTGTATATAGGGACCAAAATTATCTGCTGTCAATGTTGTTATTTCCAAAAAGGACAAAAGCTCCGTGACGCTTGCACGAGTAAAATACTCAGTACGTTTTCCAAAGATAAAGGTATTGGTTGTTCCTAACGAGGTGTTTAATGCCGCAATTACGGGTTGATCCATACATTCAATTAAGGAAAGCGTATTTCTACCAACAATATAGCATGGGTGATCGATTGGATTCCCATTTAGAATTACAGTAGTACGTTCCACAAAGACATGCCCCAATTCATGCACGATCGTGTATTGGTTTAAAGGTTTGCTTACCCCACAATCAATCGTGGCCGTTGAAGGTTGATCTTGAGAAGCGACAGTCGTGCGACAATTAAACGGTCCTACATCCGGTCCTCCGATTTGTAACGTGATTTAAACGCCGCTTCAGGTGAGGGATAAGGATCGCTCACGATGCCTGCAAAAGTCTGCAAAGCTTCGCCCGTTCGGATCACGCCTAAACACACCTCTTGAATCTCGCTATCCGACCAGTAGGTTGGAGAGTCGGTGACGATAAACTGATAGTTCGTGGCTAAATGAGCAAGGATCGCTTGGCGGGTTTGAGTGCAAACCGCTGTAGCTGCCATCGGAGTCGCGGTGGGGGTACGAGTCCGGGTCGGAGCGGGAGTCACGGTTTGGCAATTCGGGATTTGTGGACTCAACACCGGATTCCTGTTTGGGGTTGGGGTTAGCGCCACGATGTCATAATCGATCACAATCTCGTCAAGGTAGGTCTTGATTTCAACTGGAAGGGCGCTGGAAACATGCGCGCTGATCACCAACTGGTCAAACGGACGATTCAATTGTCCGCACCATTCATTCCAAGTCCCCTGAGTCAATCCTGTATAGCTCACCACTGGCACTGCTCCCAACTCACATGAGGGATGATCGAAAAAAGGAGAGACCGGAATTGATGCACGGTCTCACACGGCCTTATTCGATCGCTTGGATCGCTTCGGCGACTGCTAACAGATCGGCTTTGCATCCGGGCGGGATCTGTTCATCGCTAAGCGCTGCGATCGTGGTGACAAATTCGGGTAAACGGGCCTCATCGCTTACGGATGCGACTCCGATTTCTGGTGCGAGGCAACCTTCCGCGATCGCGTTGAGGCGCTCAAGCGTCGGATGTGGGACAACCATAAAAATTGCTCCCCCAGCCAATTGGGTCACTTGTGGGTTTAAGCGTTGCGCTTCAACCCTCGTCAACGCTAGATAATCGCTTTCCGTGCGGTTTCCAAACACCAATCGCCCTCCATAAGGACTGAAACTTAATTTAGCGACATGACTATTGACACTTGGATAAGTCTCTAGCAAAACGCCCGATGCTGCGTCCCAAATTTGCACCGCCTGCTCGCTGTAAGAAGCGATCATCGTGCCGTCATCACTCCAATCCAAGCTGTAAATAGCACTGTGTCCGGTCTCAATCACGCGAATTATCGTCCCATTACGGTTCACGATTTTGATTTCCGCTTGCATTCGATCAAAGGTCATTGTACCAAAAGCAACTTGTGTTCCATCAGAACTCCATACAAGCGAAGCTAAATAATTTCGCGCAATTCGATATTGTTGCAGGCGAGTCAGAGGATCAGGAACGTTTAAATCACTTGGTAGTATCTCTAATACTGATCCACCGACTGCGATTGTTTGGTCATTTGGACTAAACTGTGTGTCCCACACATCATACATAGTCAATACTTGAAGAGGCTGATAAAGAATCATATCCCACAAAATCAGCTGCATATCGGTGGTGCCAACACTGACTAAGCGTGTCCCATCGGCATTCCAATCCACCGCGTTTACCGTCATCTGATGACCCATTAAAAATTGGGTGATCCGCTCCTGTGCTACGTCAAAGATTTCAACAGCGGTATTGAAGCCGCCTAACGCGAGATAGCGTCCATCAGGACTCCAATCAACCGAAGCGTAGGCACCTGGAGAGGTATAAGAACTTGCAAGAACCGCCCATGTGTCCACATCGTAAAGGTGAAGATAGCCGCTGCCAACGCCGCGGTAAGACTCCACGCCGACCACTGCGATTTTACCCCCATCCTCGCTCCAATCCACCGCAGTAACGACTGTGGAGGGTTGGGTCTGACCACTTACGGATTGAGTAAAC
>JALOOG010000035.1 GCA_025454525.1 Anaerolineae bacterium
TGCCTTTGCGATCGGATCGGCGGGAATGGGGGGTTGTGGCATTGTTGGCGCTCTCGTTAGCGCTCTTATTGGCCTTGACTCGTCCGGTAATGGCAGGCGATCCGCGTGAACAAGCGCAAGAAGCGGCGATCACCGAAGCCGAAGAAGACCTCAAGGACATTATCGAAGATGTGACCGCCGATCCCACCTTGACTGAAGAAGAGCGCCAACAACTTCTAGAAGAATTACAAAACGACTTGGAGACGCTCCAAGACGAAAACATCACCCCTGAAGAAGCGTTCGCAACCTTATCCGACGCACAAGCGCGTCTCCAAGAACAAGCGGATGCGTTGCAACAAGAGGCCCAACTCCAACAAGAAAGCTTAAGTGAAGCGGGCAGCGCCTTACAACAGGGACTCGGACAACCGGCCACAGAGAGCGCTCCGGCCGCGAGTGCATCGCTTGATCAGATGCAACAAGACCTCGCCTCTGATGAGATGACACAAGCAGAAATGGATCAATACGCCGATGCTTTAGAACAGGCTGCGGAAGCCCTTGAACAGACCAATCCCGCCCTCGCGGATGCGTTGCGCGATGCTGCTAATGCGCTGCGTGAAGGAGATGTCGCGGCCGCGCAAGAGGCTTTAGAACGCGCACAAGAGCTTGCCCAAGAAGCGGCCGAATCGGCCGAACAAACGGCTCAAGCTGGTGATCAACTGGCACAATCTGCCCAACAAGCCGGACAAGCGGCCGATCAGATCGCGCAAGCGGGGCAACCGGGCCAGCCCGGTCAGTCGGGCCAACCCGGATCACCCCAATCGGGTCAAACCGGCCAACCCGGTCAACAAGGCCAGAATGGACAAACCAATGAATCCGGTAGTGGTTCACAAGGCCAAGAAGGCGGTGAAAGTGGGCAAGGCAATCAAGGCAGTCCGAATGGCAACCCGGCCAATAACCGCGGACAAAACAACAGCGGACAAGGGGCGGGTCAATCCGGCAGTCAATCTGGCGCAAGCGCGGGAGGGGCGGGCGACGGGGAAGGCGATCCAGCGGGCAATACCAGTGGGGGCGGTGAACGTGATCCGAATGAAACCAGCGGGGATAATAACCCAGACGGTGAAGGTCAACGACAATACGAAGAGATCTACGCGCCCGAATTTATCGGCGGTGAAGGCAACACAGATATTCAACTCAACGCTGATCCTTCTGCTGCACCCTTACAAGAAGGTGATTTTAGCGAAAATCCAACCGGAACTTCCGTGATTCCTTATAACGAAGTATTCGGAGAATATGCCGACTCCGCTAATCGCGCTTTGGATCAAGATTATATCCCGTTGGGGATGCGTGATGTGATCCGCGATTATTTCTCCTCGTTAGATCCCGCCCGTTAAAGTGGATCGGGGATGATCGGGTGATCATCCCCGTGACGTTTTGGCTAAGCATTCACCGGAGCGCGCATCCGTAAGATCACCTCATGCAAGATCAAGATCATGACGTTGGCGATCACCAAGATCACCGCGATCATCTGTAACGAGATCGTGGCCGAAAAAGTGGCCGTGATCGCGGGTAAGACTGCTCCACCGATCGCAGCAGCGCTCACCTGAAAGCCGATGCTGTTGGCAATATGACGCTCTCCCACGCGCTCCACTGTGGATGAGATCAACGCAGGGAAAGTCGGTGCGAACGCGAACCCGATCACCCCTAGCGCGATCACATTTGCGATCGGGAACGGATTCCACCAGAATAACCCGGCCGCGAACACCGCGCCGATCATGCTAATGCGTAAAAAGGTGATCGTGTCCAAGTAGCGCGAGATAAAACCGGCCGCGATCCGCCCGAAAGTGAACATGCCCCAATACACCGATAACCAGATTCCAGCCGTTTCTGGGGCGATTCCCCGTGCTTCGGTCAGCAGGGTATAGGAAAATTGGCCGGCGGTGACTTCAACGCCAGTATAGAGGAAAAAGATCGCGATCCCCAACCAGACGGCGGGCAAACGAAGCGTTTGGGTTAAGGGGACATGCGGTAGGTGTTCTGATTCTGGTGCATCGGTAGAGGTTTTGGTCTGTTTGCCAGTTTTCCAACGATCCGCGGTGAGGAAAAAAGTCAGCGCTAAGCTGAATTGTAAACCCGCGATGATCGCATACCCCCACCGCCACGACGCATCAAGGCTTAATACGGTGGTCATGATCAACGGGCCTAAGGTCGTGCCAACACCATAAAAGGCATGAAGCCAAAACATCAACGCGGGAGGATAGTTGGCATCCACATAGGTATTGATGCCCGCGTCGATTGCACCGCCGCCCGCCCCGGCAAACACGCCTAACAACACGATCCAGATCCACGCCGGGGCCAAAGTATACCCAGTGAGCGCCAACCCGGTGATGAAACAACTCAAGGCCAACAAACGCCCTACACCGATCCGGGCCACAATCGGCGCGCTCAAAGCACTAGAGATCAAGTAACCGGTGGTCGCACTGACAAATAACCACTTGATGTCATCTAACGAGATCTGAAACGTCTCGCGAATCGACGGGTTAGCGACTCCTAAGACCCCATCCGGTAGCCCAAGACTGATAAACCCTAAAAACGCGATCACCACCAACAATATTTCGGGCCGAATCCGTAACTTCATCCGCACACATGCCTTTAATAGCGCTAAAATTCAAGGCTGATTGTGCCATAGACTCGTCTCAAAAACATCTCAATAAATAAAGAGGTAACGTTAATCCAGATTTAGTGAGGTGAATACACGCGCTCTTGTGGCACAATCAAGCGATCCCAGTGGGATCGGGCGCGATAAGCTGCTTGGGTGCGTACAAAGTCGGTGATGTCCTCTAGGTGCGTGATCCAACCGTTTTGAGCAAAGGCACGTAGCGTCTCGCCACGGAGTCCCAATTGTACCGCACGCCGTGTTTGTCGCACATCGGCCGCATCATAATCGGGATCCCATTGTACCCGTACCTCTGAAGTCGCAAGGGCCGCTTTCCATGCTGACTCATCCGGATAGCAATCCTCCTGAAAATGTGACGGGACGGCCGCTATTAGGATCTGATCAAACCGCACCCGATCTAACCAGATCGCTAACACACGCTCTTGTCCCGGAAGCCCTTTCGCCCACTCACAACGGTGCATCATCCATAAAAAATTTGGCTTGATCCACGACATACGATTTAAACTGTAATGTGGCCCGCCGAAACGCCCTTCACGCACCGCATCAGCAGCGATCAGCGGATTAAAGGCCTGATACACCACGATCGTTTGATCGTCGTATTGCGCGATCACTTGTGATCCCGACGCGGGATAATGCGGCGCTTGCTCTAAATAAGGAACGGTGATCAATCGGGACATTGAACCTCCATTTGCTCAGTAAAATCATTCTTACTTTTATAATTCTAACAATGTAGAAACAATAACAGTAATAGCTATTGAGGTTTAAGGAATTGACAAGTATAATTTTTTTGGTACATTGATAGAAGTTGAACTATTTCTTAAGTAGCTTGATTTTTGTCCATTAGTTGGAGATTTTAAGATGAAACCCCATAAATTTTTGTCAATTCTGATATCTGCCATGTGTTTGACTCTTGGCATTGGCCTAGGATACCAAGTTTTAACCAACCTAGCGCAGGGCGATCTTATCCCTATGCCCTCAGGGGAAGCAACTCCTGTTCAAATGACAAAAGCGGAATATAGTCAACATTTGTTTGTTACTGAGCGATTACCCTTATACGAGGCTGCGATCAATGAAAGTCAACGCATTGTATATGCGCTTGATTCCTCACTAGTTTCGGATAATCTGTTAATTGCGCCGAAAAATTTACAGGGTATTTTCCCACAATTGTTGATTGTGGGATCACAAGCAGAATTGAGCGCATTACATGAACAAGCACCCATCCAAGGCATGATTATCCATGTTTCAGCCTTAACTTGGATCGAGATGAGTTGGGTACAATACCATTATTTAAATGGTATGCCGGTGCTGAGTATTGATATGAGTTTTGGACAACATGCTCAAATTACTGGAGATTATTGTGGATATCCTGTGACTGAGCAAACTGCACATGGAAACGCTTTTACATGGGATCCTCGATATGCCGGGGTAATGGGTCATACCACTATTAATTCATATTGGTTATTTTACCCAGCTAATCCTGAACAACGGCAAACATATGCGAGTTATCTAGCAGGTGAATGTGAATTACGAACGGGTGGCGTAGGAGGGTATTTAAGTGCAGGAAACGGCGCAAGTTTCATTCGCACTCAAGAAGATCTACCTCTTTTAATTGAGACGATTCGAACAACTGCCGCTACAATTGCGGTAGAGTTGGCTCTTGGACCAGCCGAAGAGCAGTTTGAGGCACGCTGGCAAGCTTATCTTGCAGGAGATAATTAAAATGTCACCTCTAAAAAGAAACATCCTCCTCTTTGTGATTGGAATAATGGTAGGAAGTATTTCTTCATTTGTATCGTATGCGGAATATTATCAGGTTTGCTTTGGTGGGAATCCATTAGGCAATTGCCCTGCGCCTTACCTAGTAGATGTCAATACTGACTTATTGCAGGGGAGTAGCGTGGAAACCATTGCTTCTACATATACAAATGGTATTGTAGATAGTATTTTAACCAGATCCCGCGCTTGGAGGTTGGGGCAGTGCTTTTGGGAAAATCAAGCCACTCGCAATTGTACTAACAACAATTGCAACTCTAATACAAATGTTATAATTAGCCCGTTTCCCTTTAACTCTAATTACGTAACCACGCTCCATAGAGCAAATTACGGTGTTACTTCAACTAATAACGTTTTCACAAGTCGAAATGGGACTCACTCATCAGGTGGTTGGTTCCATGGGACAAATCACAAACCACTTAGCTGTCCATTCTGACAAATGAGTAAATAGGCGTAAAAACACCTTACGCCTATCGTTCTTTCAATTACCTAGGTTTTTCTTCAGCGAGGCGAGCGTAAGCGTTTTGCCATAACGACTCGGTACGCATGTATTTGTTGATCTTGATGTCCGCAAATTTGGGGAGTAGCTTGGCCATCATCAATGCTAGATCTGACCAGCGTTCGCTAAAGATCAAATCTTTTAGCTCATCGGCGGCCTGCCCGGCCCACATCCACCGTTGGCGAAATTCTTCTGCCTTCATCCAATAATCGCGTTTTTCCCACGCTTTCGATGATTCTTCAATGCCTTCATCGATCTCACGTAAACAAAAGACCAATTGCGCTAACATATCTTTGGCTTCGCTGTCGATTTCGCCTTTTTGACTTAAACGACGCAACAACTCGGCCGCGCTTCGCATCTGGTAATTCCGGCGTTTACCGGGGTTATCGGTGTTAATGACTCGGCTCATGAATAGACTTTCCTCTGGTTACGTATCAACCGCCAAGATACGGCTTGATACCCTTATAAATAGTCGTCCCCCCCAACGTCCGCACGATCGTCTTGGCATCGCGGCCCGTGATCGCGGCTAATTCATGCGCGGAGAGGGGGTGATTGTTGTTCTGTAAAAACACCCGGAAGATGCTATCCACTAGGGAAATATCCTTGGTGATAAATTGCGGATGTTCAGCGGCCACACGGATCGCTAAGTGTAATTCGTCTAACGGGCTAACCTCACCCGTGTGCGGGTCAATATAATCAATGGCACGGATCTCCGCCGCGTTGGCCAATTGTTCACGGCGTTCGTGCGGCAAATGGCTTAACAAGTACACGCGCAGATCTTCCCCCGGAGTCCGCTCCCACCAGTCATAATCGATATGAAATTTTGTGTCGAGTGTCGGTTTGATCAAGGTGCTGGGTTTTCCGGGGATCGACATGGCTATACTTCCTTCATTGAGACAGATTAAGACTCGGCCAAACGCCAATAATGCCCGCCCACATTTTCAAAATCGGGGTTGGCATTGAGGGTGGCTAATAACGGCCCGGGCGGACAACGGCGGATCACGTTCACTGCTGCGTATAAGGTCTTGGCGTGAACCGTCGCTTGTGGGGTGAGTTTGCCCAACGCGGGGATCAACATTTTGATGATCCCGACAAGGGTTTTACGCTGTTGGTGTAACAATTGGATCGATTGATCCAGTCCAGTAAGGTCATCAACCCCGATCAGCATGAGATCATCAAATTCGACTCCGATCGGCCGTTTGTGGTCATCAAACACCCATTGATCACCTTTCGGCACGATCAAGCGGACGTATTCACTACGGGGGCGATGTTCTGGTAATACCAATAACACCTTACCCGGTTCATCGCTTTGACGCACTTTGACATAACCGCCCATTGGCACTTTATGTTTCAGATAAAACTCATTGAGTCCATAAACATAATGTTCCCGATGCACCACCCAACCGACATACTCTTCCCCGTCTTGCGCGTCGATCAAGGTGACATAGATTCGAGGGGCGCGGCGGGCTGTGGGGAAAATTTGACGGGTTTGTAGGTTTAAGGGTAGGGTGCCGGCCCGGCGATGTGGATAGATCAGGGTAAAGGTCGCTTCGGTAAGTTTTTCGGTGGGTTTGAGGTTCAATTGTGAGAGTTCATCGGCGATCTCTAGCTCTAAGGAGACCATTTCCGGCGTTAAGCCACTGCGATCGTAATCAATTGCGGTATAACGCAACGGTGCGGGGATCTGTCGCACGCTTTCCGGTTCACGCCGCACCAGATACCATAACACCGTGCCGGCCGGCCCGACCTCATCAAAGCGATCATCGTCTTTGAGGACATAATTGAGCGAAAAGACCTGTAACGACATTGGAGAATTGCTAATTCCACCAATCTGATCGAGGATGTCTTGGGTGGTGAGCGGTTTTCCTTCGGCCATCTCTAACACCGCTTCTACGAGGTTTAAATGGCCTTCATTGACCGGTAAGATCAATTCACGCGGAAACCATTGCCGGGCGACATACACCAGATCATCGGACTCTAACAGGTGCTGCTCCAACTGTTCGATGATGTCCTCACCGAATTGCGCGATCACTTCTTCGGCCTGAAATTCATTCGTGCCGGGCAAAGGTTCCGACTCTTGATCTTCTTGGGACAACTTATGCGGCGCGATCAGATCCATGGCAAATTCCCGGCGCGATTGATCGCTATCAAACTGGACGCTGATCACTTTAAACGGGCCGTAGCTGGGATTATGGCCTTCGCGAACGTCCTCCACGGTGGCGGTAGCAAATTTCAAGGCGGGAAAGATCACCCGTTGACCGATCTCATACACTTCGGCGGGGTTATAGATGCGTGCGCTGCGATAGTGTTCACGCAAGGCCACCGCTTCGGTTTCCAACTGGCGACCTACAAGCTCAAATGCCAAGTCTCGGCTCGTCATCGGGATCTCGCGTTCAAGCATCAGGTTGATCAAATAATCGATATGTTCGGGGGTGACAGTTAAATTGTTTGCCCACTGACGGATCGAGACCATACGTCGGCACACTCCAAGCACTAGGGGCGAAATTTTCGGATTAATCCAAAGGTGAATTATACCGTGATCGCTAGACTTATGGCAAGGCAACGTTGACCGATGCTAGGATCATCCATTATACTAAACGCCTACTGTGATAGAGATCCTGTAGGACTTGATCCTACCGATAAAGAGGAACAGAGCAGATGTCAACCAAACGTACTTGGCAACCGAAGATCCGTCGCCGTAAACGGGTGCATGGTTTTCGGCAACGCATGATGACCCACAACGGACGGAAAGTGTTGAAGGCGCGCCGCTTAAAAGGCCGTCATGTGTTAACCGTGACCCCCAATCATGTCAAAAAGATTGACTGGAACGCACGTTAATGTCGGCCCGCGATCGTAAGGGCATAGGCGGAGTATGCTATGCCCTTGGCGATGCGGAAGGGTAAATCAGTGTGGGGCTACCGCGAGAGTTACGGTTAAAACAACCAGAAGATTTTGCGCGGTTACGCGCACAAGGTCAGACGTATCGCAACCGAGTTTTATTGTTGAATGTGATGCCCAACGGTCTCACCTATAACCGTTATGGTTTGATCACCCCGAAAAAACTCGGCAACGCGGTGATCCGTAATCGGGTGCGCCGCCTCTTGCGCGAAAGTTTGCGCTATCAGCATCCCCACCTCAAACCCGGTCATGATCTGGCGATCTTAGCGTTTGCAGGCGCGGTCAAAACCCCGTTAGCCTCCCCACTCGCCGATCTGTTACGTCAAGCCGAATTGTTCGCCTAAGGTCTAAGTAGAAAGCCGCTTGATCCATGTTCAAATCACTCGCTCTTGGGGCAATCCGCTTTTATAAACGTTATCTTTCGCCCCTCTTGCCCCCGTCTTGCCGCTTTGAACCCACTTGTTCGCAATATACCTATCAGGCCATCGAAATTTATGGTGTTGTCCGTGGGACGTGGCTGGGTATGAAACGGATTGCGCGTTGTAATCCGCTCAACCCCGGCGGTTATGACCCCGTACCACCCAAACTACAAAGGAAATAAGCACAACATGACTCGTACTTTCCGTTTTACGCTCTTGGCCGTCGCGTTGATGGCCGTGATCATCACGGGCTGTATCCCAACACGCATCGGGGTCAGTTGGCCGGCCGTCGCGGTGATCGGCCCAGAACAACAGATCATGGTCGCACGCAACGAATTTATTGTGATGATCGATCCGTCCACGGGGGGCGAAGTGCCACTCTTTAATGAGGACGGCGCACCTCGCATTGATCCACAAACCAATCAAGCGCGCACATGGGAGATCAACACCCTACAAGGCGCTCAATTCTTCTCGATTCCCACGGTGCTTGACGATGAAACCCTGTTGATCGCCGATTACAACAACCGTCGGTTGCTCCGTATCGATGCGGTGAACGCCCGCGTCAATAATCCCACTGGTAGCCCGATCAACGGTCAAGTGATCGCGAATCTGATCAATGACGGGACACGGGTCTTTTTGCCGTATTACAATCATGACATCGCCGCTTATGATATGGAAACCGGTGAGCGCTTGTGGGAGTTTAAAACTGACAACGGGATCTGGTCACAACCGCTGTTACATGAGGGGATCCTCTATTTCGGCTCAATGGATCACTTCCTTTATGCGGTGAACGCCGAAACGGGTGAACAAGTGTGGGCGTTGGACTTGGGCGGCGCGATCCCAAGCAGTCCGACCCTGTATAACGGCCGTCTCTATATTGGCAATTTCGCCGAACGCCTGTTTGAGATCTCACTCACCGGGGAGATCCTCAATGATTACACCGTCACGAACTGGATCTGGAGTACCCCGACGATCCGCGATAATCAACTTTACACGGCGGATTTAGAAGGTTTTGTGTACGCTTTTGAGATCGGTGCAGAAGGCGGTTTAACGGAAATCTGGAGAGCGCAGGCCGCTACTCGTGGGATTCGCCCCGCGCCGTTGTTGACTGAGGATTGGGTGATCGTGGCCGGCCGCGATGGCTTTCTCTATTGGTTAGATCGCGCAACGGGTCAAACCCAGATTCAGAAGCAAGTGCAACAAGAGGTCTTGTCGGATATACTGTTAATTGAGCCGTCGGAGACGGTCAATATCGCGCAACCGCTGGTGGTGGTCAGTTCCACCAATCACAGCCAATTGTTAGTCGCCTTCACTTTAGACGACGGCGAACAGGTCTGGACATACAGCCGTTAGACAGGTGAAGGAGGAGATGAGATGGACTTTTTAGTAAACCCACTGGTAACGCTGTTAGCCCTATTGTATCAGGTGTTGGGCAATAACATCGTGTTAGCGATCGTGGTCTTGACGATCATCATCCGCGTGGCGGTCGCACCGTTGATGAATCAGCAGTTAAAATCATCGGCAGCGATGCAAGAATTGCAACCGCGGATCAAGAAACTGCAAGAAAAGTACAAAAACGATCGCGAAAAGCTTTCCCAAGCGCAAATGCAATTGTATCGTGAACATGGCATCAATCCATTCGGCGGCTGTTTGCCGTTGCTGGTGCAGTTGCCGATCTTGTTAGCGCTGTATGCGACGATCTCTCATGCACTCGCTTCGACTCCGTATCAGGTGGTGGATCTTTCGGGACGGCTCTTGATTCCCGGTCTAGAGCAGTTGATCCCGGTCGATAAAATCTGGTTGGGCATGGATCTGACTCAAGCGCCGCAATTGTTGATCACGAGTGCGCCTTGGGCGTTGTTGTTTCCGATCTTGGTGTTGGTCACCACTTGGCTACAATCGAAATTGACCATTCCGGTACAAACCCAAGATCCCAATGAAGAACCTAACCCGGCCGTAGCGATGTCCCGTTCGATGACCACGATCATGCCGCTGATGTTTGGCTTTTTCTCGCTATCCTTCCCGATCGGCCTATCGATCTATTTCATCGTCGGTAACTTGATTGGGATCGCCCAATACACCGCGATCGGTCGGGCCGATTGGAAAGGGACTTTTGGTTTTGGCCCCAGTTTGCGTCCGTTGGCGACTCCCTTCAAATCGCCCGTTGATGATGCAGATGATGAGGTGATCGTTGGCCCGAATGGTAACAAACGTAATGCCGCGCAAGAAGTCTTAAAGGTCAAACCGGCCACGGTCAACGCGGTGCGTACCACTAGCGGCGGGATCAGCAGCGGCGGTAAGAAAAAACGCCCGAAAAAATAGGCTAACTTTATCGTGAGTCGGGATATACGAGGGAATATCCCGACGGTTTTATCAACGCAAGGACTTTTACTTATGAATGATCGACCCTCTGTAGAGATGAGCGCAGACACCATAGAAGAAGCAGTCGCCAAAGGACTCGCGGAATTAGGGGTAAGCGCTAGTGATGTGATTGTGGAAGTCTTAGAAGAACCGAGTCGCGGAGTCTTTGGGATCGGTGCGCGCCCGGCGAAAGTGCGCTTACAATTGTTTCGGCGACCGATGCCACCGCCTCCCCCACCAACGCCGACTGTAACGCCGACGATGGCCGCCGCCCCCCCTAAGGTCGCACCGTCTGAACCGCGCCCTGAAGTGCGTCGTTATCAACCGCCCCGTGACGAGGATCGTCCACCGCGCCGTCCCCCGTCGGATCGCAAAGGCACAAAACCGGACGGCACCCCCCGTACTGATCGGAGCAGCGATCGTCGCCCGAAGCAAAATCAACCGGATCGAGATCGCAATCGCCCTCGCGATCGTGGGTTGGATCGCGATCCGAAGCGTAAACCAGCTGAAAATGAAGAACATTTCGACTATAGCGAAGATTTTGATGCCTATGCGTTCGGTGAGATTCAGGATGAGGCCGCTAGTCCCGATAGCGATGCCGCCCGTGAGATCCTCAACGAATTGTTAAGCTACATGGGGGTGCGCGCTCAAGTCCGGGTGACTCGCGCTGCCTCGCATCAGCCCAACGATAATCCGCCGTATCTGCTCAATATTGAAGGCCCACGTACCGATGTATTGGTCGGTCGTCGGGGGGATACTTTAGCGGCGTTGCAATACATCACCCGGTTGATCGCGAGTCGGAAACTGGGACGGCGTGCCAATATCGTGATCGATGTGGAAGGATACAAAGCGCGTCGTTCGCAAAAATTGCGCGAGTTAGCCGGTCGCATGGCAGAACAAGCGCTCCGGGACGGTCGCACAGTGGTTTTAGAGCCGATGCCGCCGCATGAACGCCGGATTATCCACATGACCTTACGGAGTCACCCAGAGGTATCGACCAAAAGCGTCGGTGAAGGTGATGCGCGCAAAGTGACCATTATCCCGAAGTAGTCTCACCCAACCAGGCGGAGCCGTGAAGAAGATCCGCCTGGTTTAACTTTGTAAAGGCATTTAACCTTGAACAGTCTCCTCATAGAACCATAGAAATGAGTCTAGAAAAGTTTCCGTTAAAAACTTTGGCACAATGGAAGAATCGAGAAAGAGCCATGGCAAGCCGTTAAACTTCGCTCTTTACGAATTTAGCTAACCATGAGGAAGGGGTGGTGCGTCTCCAAGGATAGGGAACTTTTTTAAAGTTATCTTGAAGACTGTACCCACATTCCATCAATTTTCCCTAACTTGACGTTAGCAGGATTATTTTGTATCATTTACTAGCATTCTCCGCCGTGAACCGTGCGGTTAAAATAGTTACTTCGCATATCAGACAGGGAGCAACAGCTTAAAATGACAACCGATCGTCCCGGGATGAAAGTCGGCCCTTTTGAACATCGTATCCAAAAAGACATGCTCACGGTGGGACAAACCGCACCGGATTTTGAGTTAATCGCACCCGATCTCTCAAAGCGCACCCTTGCCAACTATACAGGTAAAGTCAAGGTGATCAGTGTCGTGCCGTCGGTGGATACCAGCGTCTGTTCGGCACAAACGCGCCGCTTCAACCAAGAGGCGGCCGGGTTGGGTGATCAGATCGTGGTGTTGACGGTGAGTGCGGATCTGCCTTTTGCACTCAAGCGTTATTGTGCCAATGAAGGCATCGCTAACACCGAAACGCTTTCAGATCATCGGGAGATGCGTTTCGCCGATGATTATGGCGTGCATGACCTCGATTGGCGGGTGTGTCAGCGGGCAGTGTTTGTGATCGATCAACAAGACACGGTGCAATTGGCCGAATATGTCGAAGTGATCGGCCATGAAGTCAACTTTGACGCGGCCCTAGCCATAGCCCGATCGCTCATTTAAATTCATCGGGGGGCGGGGATCGCCGTCTCCTCACGCCCCCATGAATGGGATATTTTGAAAGGAAGCACAGAAGATGGACGCATCAACGTTAAGAGCAATCCTGATCGTGGCCGGGTCGTTTATGATCTTCGGCGGGGTGTTCAATATCAGCTGGATCATGAACAGTCGGCGCGGTCAAGGTTGTGCTCGCCTCATCGGGCGCGGCATGGTGCGCGTGTTATATATTCTCATGGGGATCGCTTCGATCGTTTTGGCATTCACCGTGCGATGAGCTTGATCCCCAAGGATAAATTTTAGCGGCGGACTTCCACCGTGATCTCCGCGCTCTGTTGGCGATTGCCCGCGCTATCATAGGCGATCGCATAATAACGCCCCACTCCGATCCCTTGAATGGCAAAATCAAAGCTAAACGGCGCTTCGCTATCCAAGTTGAGCAGTTGACCGTTATAATAAAATTCGACGCGATCAAGGCTAAAGTTGTCTTGCACTTCGGCCACCAACGGGATCACCCGATCCACTGGAAACCGAAAAATCTTGCCGGCTTCACCGCCGCCGGCCGTCAAGGTGATCATCGGAGGCTGATTATCGATCCGCACCTGTACCGCCGCCCGTTGACGACTGTTATCGCGTCGCACCACGGTTAACTCTAGCGTATACAGACCACTTAAACCACTGGTATCCCATAACCCCAAGATCGATCCGGGGGTAAAAGTCGTTTGCTGTTCGCCGATCTCCGTCCATGCAGTCGGGTTGATCCCTTCGCCATACGCCAAACGATAAAATTGCATGTTTTCGGTGTTCACATTGCCACGCAATTCGATCACCCCTTGCACATCCGCATACGGAGTCGGCGCGGTGATCGCGGTTTCGCCGAATAGATCTTGCGTGCGATAGATCGTATCAAATTCGGTTGGTGGAAGCGGAAGGCGATTCGCTCGCCACCATTCCAACGCCTGATCCGGCGGCACAAAGTAAGTTTCGCGCACGATCAAAGTTTCGGGGGTGGTCGCCACCGCTCGTAAACCGGTTTGCACGTTGACCTCAAAACTCTGCCAGTAAGAATCAGCGACATTCGGCACAATGCCGTTGATAAACACTTCCTCAACTGTGGGACAAACACCATTTGGCAATAAACCGGAACGCTCACACACAGCTAAAGTGATCACCGATGCAGGACGAGTCCAGCGCGTTGGCACGATCGCGTCCCGGGTGTGCAGATATTCAGTGACCGCTTTCCACACCGGCGCGCTCCCTTCTAACGCCGGGCCGGATAACCCCATTGGCGTAAAGTCGGATCGGCCCAGATGCACCCCGATCACATATTGCGGGGTGTAACCCACCGTCCAATTGTCCACTTGATCTCCGGTCAGACCATTCACCACCGCGGAGAGACGATCGCCGCTTAAGATCAGCGGGGAATTGGGGCCGAATTGTTCGATCCGATAGCGCGGATCGGAAAAAACATTGTTCACCAAGTAGCCTAATTCCGGGTAATCGCGGAAAATATTGGAGGCGGTGTTGAGACCCCCATCATACGCCCATAAGATCGTGCCGTCTGCATCGGTGATCTCTAAGACGGCGACCGGATCACGATTGCGAAACCCCACATCCCGCGGAGGCACAACCACCCCCCGCATCTCACCTAAGGCGGCGAACACCGAATAGGCGTAACTGACATCTAAGAGGGCCACTTCTCCGCCGCGCTCTAACAGCGAGAGGTGATACACACCCGCGTCTAAGCTATTGAGTCCGATCCGATGTGCGGATTGTAAGATCGCGCTAAAACCGTGCTGATTCGCTACCTGCACAGTAGGCACGAGTAAGCCACGCCCCACCGCCTCCCGTAAGCTCAATGGACCGCGAAACCGGCCATCGGGGTTACTGGGCGGGTAGATCAAATTCTCGCTTTGGCCGGGAAAGTTGCGCGGGATGTCTAACAGCATGGACGCGGGTGTGAAGATCGTGCCTTGGATCGGTTGGCGAAAGCCTTCAAAGTAGACAAACGGGTACAAGGTGGGCCCCGGTTGATAGAGTGCGCGGGTGGCGGTGCCGATCAGGGCGCGGATCTCCCCTGTCTCTACATCGATCACCGTGATCGCCCCTTGATCGGGGGCAAAGGCCGCGATCGGAGCGGTATTCGGCAATTGAGCGGCCGCGGGGCATGGCGTGGTGATGGCCGGATCACGGTCGTCTAAGCGGGCCAAATGGGTTTGTAAAACACATTCCGCTTGCGCGTAGAGATCGAGGTCTAAGGTGGTGGTGATCGTTAGTCCGCCGCGTGAGACCAATTGACCGCCGTTTAAGCCGATCCCGTCTAAGATGATCTCGGCCTGTTGACGGGCATACAACGAAAAATCGGGTGCGATCGCGGGGGTTTGTCCGGCGTTGGGCAATAACGGCGTTCGAGTGGCAATCGCTTGATCAAAGTCCGCTTGTGTGATCATGCCACTCGCTAACATCCGGCGTAAGGTGTCCGCTTGACGACCGCGGGCGGCGATCTCATCATCGATCGGGTTAAATTGGGGCGCGGTGGGAATCGAAGCCAATAACACGGCCTCATCTAAAGTCAGATCGCGGGCGCGCTTGCCTAAATAGACTTGGGCCGCCGCGTCGATTCCATAGGCTTCATTGCCGTAAAAATTGGTGTTAAGATGCCACTCCAAGATCGCGTCCGATGAATAGCGGCGGTTAATTTCGGCGATGAGGATGATCTCACGGGTACGATCTTCGACCGTCGAAAAATCGCCAGTGGGTGCGATCACATTACGGACAAGGCGGCCGGTCAAGCTGGTATCGGCGCTGATCGGCCCGGTGAACAGGTTACGCCATAAGCGCGTACTTAGCCCGAATGGATCAAATTGTGCGCTTAATGGATAGCTGGGATCTTCGTTGAGTAAAGTCGCGGCGCTCAAATAAGGCGGCAATTGAGCGAGATCCACCCATTCACGATTTTCGCCTAAGGGATCTTGCACGGCGAATAACAGGGTTTGTCCGGTGCGATCGTAGAGGCGGGTTGCGCCGATCACCGCGCTGACATCCAAGGTATCAGACGGATCGGGCAATGTGGCGCTCTCTTGTGCGTAGATCACGGCCGTGCCGGCCAAGATCGCCAAAGTGGGCAGGCCGATCAACACAGTGAATAACACCGCGATCACACCTAACCACGTTTGCCGAAGGGTTTGCCGATACACGCGCCGCTGTTTACGGTTGCGTCGCCGCCGGATAATTTGCGCGGGTGTGGTCATCTGATTGTCCCTAACTCAACATTACCATGTTATTCCGGTGGATCACGTAATCGCCATAGGTGTAACCGAGGATCTCGCTGATCCGATCGGATTTTGCACCCACGATCTGCTGAAGATCATGCGCGTTATAGTTGCTCATGCCGCGGGCGATCGCTGTCCCGTGTGGATCTTGGATCGTGATCGTCGCCCCGCGGGTAAAATCACCGCTCACCCCGACGATCCCAACGGGTAACAGACTCGCTTTTCCCTGATGTAACACCGTCACCGCACCTTGATCGACCGTGATCACCCCTAAGGGTTTATCGGTCAACAACCACCGCCGAAAGCTTTCTAGGCCGGTACTCAACGGCTCAAAGCGTGTGCCGATCTCTTCCCCCGCGATCAACCGTACCAGCACATCCGGTTCTTTGCCAGAGGCTAAGATCGTGGTGATCCCGCCGCGGCTGGCCGCATGGGCCGCTTCGATCTTGGTGATCATGCCACCCGTGCCGAGTCCGGTACTCGTGCCACCAGCTAGGGCGTAAGTGGAGTCTTCAA
Source organism: Anaerolineae bacterium (assembly GCA_025454525.1). Lineage (GTDB taxonomy): Bacteria > Chloroflexota > Anaerolineae > Aggregatilineales > Phototrophicaceae > JALOOG01. Next base: position 16,345 of record JALOOG010000035.1, read on the forward strand.
TGCGATAAACGCGCTTAATCAATTGTGCATCCGGTTTTTTGCGTGGATCCGCGGTATACAACCCTTGTTGATCGGTGATGATGATCAATTGTTGCGCTTCTACCGTCGTAGCGACCATAGCGGAGAGGTTATCATTGTCTCCAACGCGGGCCTCCCCGGTAGCGGTGGTATCATTTTCGTTGATGATCGGGATGATCCGCCGTTCGATCAAGGTCAACAGGGTATCACGGGCATTCAGATAGCGCGTCCGACTCGACAAGTCATCACGGGTCAACAAAACTTGACCGACCACGATCTCAAAGATCTCAAACATTTCGCTATACAGGTGCATCAAACGCCCTTGGCCGACAGCGCTTAACATCTGTTTGCCGGGGACAGAGCGCCCAAAATCTGGGAAATTGAGTCGTTCGCGGCCGGCAGCTTGCGCTCCAGAAGAGACCAATAACATCTCATGGCCGTGCTGATGCAACTTGGCGATCTGTTGCACGATCTCTAACATACGTTGACGATGTAAATGAGGTGTTCCCCCTGTGAGGGTACTCGTCCCAACTTTCACCACGATCCGCGCCATATTTCCCCTATGCGATGCTGTCTAAATGCTCTGACCATGATTCTACCGTCCTTAGCGCAATTTTTCTATGTAAAGCACAACCGACTCCCGTTACAATAGAGCAAAAATGGGATAGGTAACATGGACATTATTGATTATTTTGCGTTGGAGCGCTTGTATCGAGAACGCCGTAAAGTGCGTCAAAAGGTCTATGTGATGGCGGAATTGGGCGGACTGCAACGTGAAGGCAAGATCATCAAAGAACAAGATGGCCGGTGGTTGATCGAATTTTTCCCCTATGAATCCCCTGATCGGCTTGAACCCAGCGGACGCTTGTACATGGGGATCCGCGATTTTGAGATTCATCCGGTGGATCGTCAGATCTTTGATGAATACGTGCAAGCGCTCTATGATGAATACAGCGGTGAGACCTAAGGATTAACAGCGGATCGATGTGATCTCAATAACCTCAGACACATCCCCCATGCCACGCGGGCCGATTCCTTTTCTTAGGTGTGGCTACGCATCACGGACAAGTTGGGGTGGATAGAGGAGTTTATCAAGTTACAAGGATATCCTGTGAACGCAACCAACCGCGCCACAGGAGTTTGACTCCGGGTTCACCGCCAGACTTGCGACCGATGAACCCACCCAGTTTGGCCATCACCTAGGTAAACGCGCACTGATTGTCGGGCGATCAGCACATGAATTGCCAATTCAACCCAGTCGGGTTTCGCCACCCCATATGTAAGAGCGTGACAGATATTCATGCAAGCAGCCAAGGTACTGTAAGCGTTGAAATTGTTGTTCAAATAAGCGGATTTTTAGAGGTATCTTTCCATGATTTAAAGTTGGTGCGTTGGAGCTTTGTAAACATCGCTTTTCACCTGGTATGCCCCAAAGCCGCATCTTCATTCACACCATTTGATTGTAGGGATTTATCGATCGCTCATCAAGCCTTTAACCCGTGTTTAGTAAAATGACTTGATCTTTTTAAATGCCTGTCATATCATTAGCCTATCAATTGATTAGCGTAGCTAACGTTAGCGAACCTCATGAATCAACAGAATATGGAGATCGCGCAAAAAATGTTGGATATTTTGCCACTCGTGATGCGCGTCATGGCGGGCGAAATCCGTGCGGCCGGGCAATCGATGAACACCGATCACGCGCCGATCATTGGGTTATTGCAATTGCGACCCTACACGATCAAAGAATTGGCGGAGCGCTTGTCGGTAAAAACGCCTACGATGTCCAACATGATTACCACCATGGAAGAGCGCGGCTGGGTGACTCGTCGGCGCGATGAGCAGGATCGGCGGGTGGTGTGGATCGAACTCACGCCCGCGGGGGCCAGCGCTCAAAACGCGATGATGACCCACATGATCGAACGGATCGCGGGTCTCCTAGAAGGTTTACCTGCCAAAGATCAAGACCATTTGATCGAAGCACTCACCGTCTTACGCGAAGTGTTTGCGGACGCATTAGAACGCGATCCCGCCTTGCGTGAACGTCACTAAAGAACAGTTGGATGACCGTATTTTACAGAGTCCCAGAGGGGAAGGGTTAGATCATGCCTAACGGAGAAATCATCGTCGATCAATTGGTCAAACGCTATGGGAACTTTGCGGCCGTAAATGGCGTATCGTTTCAGGTGCATGAAGGGGAAATTTTTGGCTTTTTGGGGCCCAATGGTGCGGGAAAATCAACCACTGTCACCATGTTGACCACCCTAGCATTACCCACCGCCGGACGAGCGACCGTTGGCGGTTATGACATCGTGACCGAGGCCGGAGCGGTGCGTCAAATTGCCGGAGTCGCGCTCCAAGAGATCGGACTCGACCCGCTGATGAAATCCACCGAATTGTTGACCATTCAAGGGCAATTGTTCGGGATGTCACGCCGTCAAGCGCAAGAACGCGGCGCGGAGCTGCTCAAATTGGTCAAGTTGGATGATGTCACCGAACGTCCCGTGGGAAAGTATAGCGGAGGGATGCGCCGCCGTCTGGATTTAGCGATGGCGTTGGTGCATCGTCCCAACATCTTGTTTTTAGATGAACCGACCACTGGACTCGACCCCGCGAGTCGGCGCGATGTGTGGACAGAAGTGCGCCGCTTGAATCGCGAATATCGCATGACGATCTTCCTAACCACCCAATACCTTGAAGAAGCCGATGAATTAGCCGATCGGGTGGCGATCATCGATCGCGGAAATATCAAAGTTGAAGGCCAACCGAATGAACTCAAGGCCGCCTTGGGCGGCGAGTCGATCAACGTGACGTTTAAAGACTCCGACGCAGTGGAATTGGCCAAAACCGAATTAGGCGGCATGTTTGATAAAATTCAGGTGGATCGTAAAACGTTGCGTTTGTATCGCAATGGCGCGGCCCAGATCGTGCCGTCGGTGATGAGCCGGCTCAACGAACAACAGCTTGAACCGATCTCCCTCACCTTGACCACCCCCACCTTAGATGATGTGTTTTTGCAAGTGACTGGGCAACGGTTTGATGTCGAAGAGTCCGAGACGGTTGAAGTCTCATCGATCAACGCCCGCCGTATTCGTAACAATTAGGAGCAGAGTCCATGACCACCCTTACTCAATCGCAAACGCCGATCGCGGCAGAGACCTCCGCCCCTTCGGTTAATCGGATGCCGTTTTTATTGCAGGTCAGCACGATGACTTGGCGCACCTTGATCACCAATATTCGGGTGCCGGCCGTGGTGTTACCGCCGCTGATCATCAGCGTGTTCTTCTTGTTTATCTATGAAGCATCGTTGAGCGGCGCGGCGCGGTTTTTCTTAGCGGGACAAAGTTATCTGGGGTTTATCTTACCGCTTTCGGTGATCAGTGCGTCGTTAAGTGGCGCGGGTGTGGCCGGCCAAAGCATCGTGCGTGATATTTCGACCGGATATTTCGATAAATTGTTGCTCACCCCCGTGAGTCGCGGCGCGTTGATCTTAGGCCCGATGATCGCGGGTGCGATCTTGCTGGCATTTCAGACCTTAGTGGTCTTGGGGGTGGCCTTGTTGATGGGACTCAATCCCGTGACTGGCGTGCCGGGGTTGTTAGCGGTGATCGGATTCTCGTTATTGTTAGGCACGGGATTTTCCGGTTTTAATGTGGGCTTGGCTTTGCGGAGCGGAAGTGCGGCTGCCACTCAAAGCGGTGGGTTTATCTTTTTCCCGCTCTCATTTTTGACTGCGACCTTTGTCCCGTTGGATCTACTGGATGGGTGGATCAAAGTGGCCGCCACTTATAACCCGATTACCTACATCCTAGAGGCGATGCGGGCGATCCTCAACACGGGTTGGGACACCGAGATTGTGTTACGTGGGTTAAGCTCATGCGTCGGATTAGGGATCGTGATGTTCGCTTTCGCGCTGTGGAGTTTGCGGGGACGCACTGCACGCAAGTAAATGTGGTGGGGTGAGGCAGACGACTTCTGCCTCACCCTTTTTTCTCCGTAACTTCAGAAAAATACCCTGCCCATGCACACCAGTTCCCTCCCCATGGATGAGAAAGGCTAGGGTAGAGTTGTAAGCAAGAAACTTCCCTGAGATTATTTTTCCTCTCGCTCTGTGTTATCTGTAATTTATAAAGAATTGAAAAATACAGACAAAAGTTACGATTTTTCCGCTCATCCGTGCTATGATCTGCTCAACATGATTCAAGGAGCGTCTGATGATCCACCACAATTTATTTAAGCTTATTTTTTGCGACCCAAAACGAGGTTTACGATGTAGCTTACACCGCCGCCGCTGAAAAATTTTTTTTTCTTTCTGCCGCTGCCATGTGGCAATCCCCTTGATTTTAATCTCGCTTGTGATTCGCAAGAATCGCGAGAATATGTTAAATTCTCTGTTGAGTTTTAACACTTTAGGGGAAGCGCTGAGTTCTCCTAAGAAAAATAAATAAAGAGGGAGTTTGTACCACATGAAGCTTTTACAGAAATTTTCGTTGATGGCAGTGTTGATGGCACTGCTGGTCGTGCCGGCATTTGCACAAGACCCGATCACCTTTACCTTCGGTGAATTTGGCAATCCGGTACAATTAGATCCGGCGGTTGTCACGGACGGCATTTCGTTCCGCGTGACCCGTCAAGGATGCGAGTCGCTGCTTGAATTTGAAGGCGGCACTACTGTCCCCGGTCCCGGCCTCGCCACCAGTTGGGAACAAAGCGAGGATGGTCTCACTTGGACGTTTCAATTAGTTGAAGGCGCGACCTTCCATGACGGCACGCCGTTTAACGCGGAAGCGGTGGTGTTCAACTTCAACCGTTGGCGCGATACCAGCAACCCCTATCATTTCGCTGAACAAACCTTTGAATACTATGAAGCGCAATTCAACGGTTATGATGATGACTCGATCATCACCAATGTCGAAGCCACTGGGGACTTTGAAGTTACCTTCACCCTCGCGCAACCGATGGGAGCGTTCTTGAATAACCTCGCTATGCCGATGTTTGCGATCAGCAGCCCGGCCGCGATCGAAGCCAATGGCGCGAACTACGGGACTCCTGAAGTCGGTTATGTCTGCACCGGCCCCTTCCGCTTTGTCTCTTGGGAAAGCGATGTGCAGGTGGTGTTGGAACGTTTTGCTGAATATTGGGGTGAGTTCTCTGGCAATGTGGATCGTGTGGTGTTGCGTGTGATTCCGGACAATGCGGCCCGGTTTGCAGCCTTACAAAATGGCGAAATTGACGGCTTTGAACAACCCAACGTTGAAGACATCGCCACGATCGAAGCCTCAGAAGACCTCTATATCCAATTGCGCCCGTCGTTCAACACCTTCTACTTAGCGTTTAACTACCGTATTCGCGAATTCCGCGATCCGTTGGTGCGTGAAGCGTTCACCCTGTCGATCGATCGTCAAGCGATCGTAGATGCTTTCTATGTGGAAGGGGCCGTGCCGGCCAGCACCATGAACCCACCCACGATCGGCATCGGCTTCAACCCCGACATTCAACAAACCTTTGATCCCGTGCGCGCCCGTGAATTGTTGGCGCAAGCCGGTTTCCCCGACGGGTTGAGCGAAGTCAATGTGTTGGCCGTGGATGAAAACGGCATGGTTACGGATGAAGTGGCCGAAACGATCCCGGTGCGTCTGTACTATATGCCCGTGGTGCGTCCATATAACCCTGACGGTGAAGGTATCGCCGAAGCGATGGCCTCGATGATGGCCGAAGCGGGAATCAATGTCGAATTGGCTTCAGCGGGCGATTGGGCGACTTACTTGGGTGAACGCGCCAATGGGAACTTGTTAGGCCTCTATCAACTTGGTTGGACGGGTGACAATGGCGATCCCGATAACTTCATCGGTTACTTCTTCTCTGGTGTGGGCAATCCCCTCCCGCGTGAAGGTTTCTATCAAAACACGGCATTAGCGGACTTGTTGTTGACCGCCCGGACTGGGACTGACCGCGATACCCGCAACACCCAATACCAAGAGGCTGAAGGCCTGTTGGCGGCGGATTTTGCGCGGATCTTCGTGGCACATGGCCCCGTACCGTTAGCCTTCCGTAGCCGCGTGACCAACTACATCACCAGCCCCTTAGGGACGGAATTGTTCAAGAATATCACCATTACCGAATAAGCTTCGGTCGGGTGCAAGTGGAAAAACCGGAGGGGCGGGCCCATGGCCCGCCTTTCCTTTTTTAAAGGGGGGATCGCGTTGGGCAAATATATCTTTCGGCGAATTTTAGAGGCGTTACCCGTGGTAATCGGGGTTTCAATCTTGGTCTTTACCTTGGTGCGCTTGATTCCCGGGGATCCGGCTACGGTGTTATTAGGCGAGCGCGCCTCACCGGAAAATGTGGCTGCGCTCCGGGAACGCTTGGGGCTAAATCGCTCCTTACCAGAACAATATTTCATCTGGATCGGCAACATCCTACAAGGCGATCTCGGCACGACGATCCGCGGCAATGTGCCGATCGCGGCCGAGATCCAACGACGTTTTCCAGCTACAATCGAATTGTCCTTATCCGCTTTATTTTTGGCGACTGTGTTAGGTGTGCCGATCGGGGTGATCTCTGCTTTGCGGCGCAATTCGTGGATCGATACCTTGAGTATGTTTTTTGCGTTGTTCGGGGTGTCGATTCCGGTGTTTGTGTTGGGCTTATTGTTGATCTTTCTGTTCGGGGTGCAGCTTTCGCTATTTCCGTTTGTCAGTCGCTTAGATAGCGGCGTAGAAGTGCAAGCGATCACCGGATTGTATGTGATCGACTCGGTATTGACGGGGAATTGGGTTGGTTTTTGGGATGCGTTGGAGCATCTGGTGTTACCCACGCTCACCCTGATGACGATTCCCTTAGCGATCATCGCCCGGATCACCCGTTCGGCGATGTTAGAGGTCTTGAATCAGGATTACATCCGCACGGCTTACGCGAAAGGGCTACCGGGGTCTATGGTGATCCGTCGTCATGCCTTACGCAACGCCCTGTTACCCGTCGTGACGATCATCGGCTTACAGTTGGGCGCATTGTTATCCGGCGCGGTCTTGACCGAGACGATCTTCTCATGGCCCGGGATCGGCAAATGGCTATTTGACAACATCATCGCCCGCGATTACCCGATCATCCAAGCGGTGACGTTGTTGATCGCGATGATCTACGTGGTGGTCAATCTCGCGGTTGATATTTTATACACCTTCATTGATCCAAGGGTACGTAACGCATGAGCGCGATCGTAGTTCCACAAGCCCCTGTTAACATTCAGCATCGTTCCTTTTTGGCCGAGACCTTCGGACGTTTGATGCGAAGCCCTAGCGCCCGGATCGGCGGGGTGATCGTCGTGTTGATCGTGGCGATCTCCATTGCCGTGCCGGTCTTTGATCAAGTGTTTGACCCGATCCGCGATACCAACTTGCGCGCCCGTTACGCTGAACCTGATTGTGTGTTTTCGTTGATCTCTGGCCAAGTCTCGATCGGTGAGATCGTGTGTGAGCATCCGTTCGGTGCAGATAAAAACGGCCGCGATGTGATGCGACGGGTCGGACATGGCATGTACGTTTCGCTGGTGGCGGGCCTATTTTCCGTGGTGATCTCGTTAACGATCGGCACAGCGCTAGGCTTAACGGCTGGTTACTTGGGCGGCAATGTCGATAGCCTCACCATGCGCGTGATGGATGTGATCTTGGCCTTCCCGTCGCTGTTATTGGCGATCGCCTTAGTCACCGTGGCGGGGCCGGGTCTGGTCAACGGCATGATCGCGGTGTCGATTACGCATATCCCGATCTACGCCCGCTTATCGCGATCGATGGCCTTATCCGTCCGCAATATGGAGTATATCACCGCAGCGCGCAGCATCGGCGCGGGTGATCATTGGATCGTGATGCGCCATGTATTCCCGAACAGTTTGGCCCCATTGATCGTACAGGCGACGTTAGGTTTAGGGACGGCCGTCGTCGAAACGGCGGCGTTAGGTTTCTTAGGCTTGGGTCAACAACCGCCTTATCCAGAATTAGGGAAAATGTTAGCCGATAGCCAAGAGGCACTCGCTTCGGGTCGTTGGTGGGTGATGGTGTTCCCGGGCATGGCGATCATCTTGATTGTGTTGGGCTTTAATTTGTTGGGCGATGGCTTGCGCGATGCGCTTGACCCGCGCTTACGCGGTAACGATTAGGAATTGTAGATAAAGCCCTTTGCCCCGTTTAAAGTGGGTGCAAAGGGCAATCTGGTTAACGAGTGGCAACGGTGACCGTTAACCCGCGTCCGGCCACAAAACCTTGAGCATCTCCTTCGCCAGATGAAGCGGTGTTACACGTCCACTGGAGCAACGCCTCACCCGCTTTATACCATTGCACAACGATCGTATGCTCACCTGCGCCGATCAAAGCCGTCGCCATACCTGTAAGCGCGGTGTTCGGCGGGATCGGGTTGGATAAGGGGTAAAATTGTGACCCGGACATCGGCAACGCTTGGCCATCGATCACGACCCGCGCCGCGATAAAATCTTCGCCTAGTGCGGTCAACGAGACGGGCGCAAAGGTGGCTGAACTCCCTTCACTGAGCGCGCCAACCGTCCCACCGCCGAAGGCCTCTGGCAATTCCCCGCTGTAGACGATAAACGGGTCTTGCTCCACAAAACCGACGGTGTTATCCGCTTTACGGACTTTCAGCCATTGCCCTGGTTGCCCGACTTTGCTCAACGTTTGATCATCAATGTCTTGCACTTCAACGATCTCCTCTGGATCGACTCGTGAGCGGATGCCGGAATTGATGTTGGATCCCGCACGTAAGGCGCTGTTGACTTGCCCTTTCTGTTGGATATACAAGCGGGTCGGTGTGCCGGAGACCGTGCCGGGGGCGACTGTGCGACCGGGGATCTTGAGCTTATCACCGGGGCGGATCAAGCTGCTTTTGAGGTTATTCAGCGCCATGATGTCCTCTACACCTTGGGGATAAGGCATCCCATAACGCGCCGCGATCCCACTTAACCCGGCTGCCCGATCCAATTCGGTCACGGTATAGACTTCATATTCTGGTTCTTTGCGCGGCCCCGGTTGCACATACACCACATATTGACAGGTCAACACGCTTTCATTCACGGCATCAAACGAGGCGCTTAACCCCGGAATCGCGATCCATTTGCCATTTTCAGCGATCTGCGCGTCTTGGGCTAAGGTCGCCAGCGACTCGGCGCTAGGGGTGATCAAGCGCGTGCTACCGAGTCCGCGCCCTTTGATCGTGCCTTTGACTTGCAGATCGCCGTTAACGGTAAAGTTCCCGTCAACCGTATCGATAAATTTTGCCCCAGAGTCTCGTCCGCCGGCCGTCACCCGGACGCTGGTATCAATGTCACTGATTGAACCGTCCCCGCCGATCGTGATCCGCGCCAAGATCACCATTTCTGCATCGGGTGATTCGTCCGCGTTGATGGCGCTCAATTTCGGCGCTTCATGCCAACGGGTGGAAAAGATCTTGCCGTCCAGATCCACTTGATAATCGCGATCGTTGAGCGGTTCTTCATGATATTTGATCACCAGTAGGATCGTGCGATTGCTCAAACTTTTGAGGTTGGTCTTTAACTCTTTCATCACCACGATCAAGCGCCCCAGGCTATCCATGGCCGTTCCGGCCGCAACCGTGATCGATCCGATCTCATCCCCGCGCCCTACATCGAGTCCCTCCGCGATGCCGGGGGTGTGAAACAGTCGGTTATGACGGCGGGCGCGATCCACATGATAGCCCTGCTCATCTAAGAAGTCGTTGGCCTTTAAAAATTGTCGGTTGAAATAATTTAAGCGTTGATCGGTCATCTCTTATCCCCCTAGTAAAGTGTCTTTGCCGATCGTCGAAAAAACGGCGATCTGTAATGATGGATATTCTACAATCAGGTCGTAGGTGGTATGGGCGGGTTTTTCCTGCTCAATAATCGCCCGTGCGATCTGTTCACGGCGTTGCAAGTCGACATAATCGGGACTGGTGAGCATGATCCGCACAATAAAATGATGCGGCGGAGTCTCACCAACCATGGTATTGAGGCCGATCGTGCTACGGACTGCGATCTGCATTGGTTGTAACAGTTCTTCGATCTCCACTTCGATCCGCGTGTAGATCGCTAACATTTGTTGTAAGCCGGCCTTGGTGCCACGCTTGCGATATAACGCCACGATATTCCGCAAAAAAGCGCGTTGTTCTTCCTCGGTCCAATCATCGCGCAAGCTAAGCGCCACCCACCCGGCTAACCAATCTAAAAACTCGTGGGGGGTGGTATCGGGGTCAAAGTAAGCGAACAATTGATCGATGGTCTGCTCTAGGCCGGGTTGACCGGGCAGGCCGGTCAGGATCTGCTCAAAGGCCAACAGATAGCGCCCTAACAGATCTGCGGCCGTCGGTTGCTGATAGACTCCCGGGAGGTAATTGAGGTAGCTACTCTCGGTCGGGAACGGTTGATCGTGGTTCATCGCCCCTCCCGTGTTTCTGAAACCGCGATCTGATCGCGATCGACAAACGGCAATTCTTCCGGAAAGAGTTTGAAGCTAGACGGGCTGTGATCATCGCGGCGTTGGATGCGATCGGCATCAGCCGGATCAGCGGGTAAAAATTCGACGCGCTCCACATAACGCACGCTCTCCAAGTTGGCGATCACCCGATAGAGATCGGATGCGAACACTGATCGCCCAAAGGGATAACCGGCCGCGTCGTCCCCGCCGCGCAACGGATGTAAAAAGGTCTCGATGGCGGCCTGAATCGCGGGGAAAGCCGTCCGCGCTAACGCATCCGCTTCTAATTTCACCACAATGTCGATCCCCAAGCGCACATAGATCGGTGCAACCACATGGTGGCGGGTGGTTAACAAACGCCGCTCATCCAGATACGTCCAAAGGTGTTCTAACAACTTCGGAGAGGGGATCGGCATCGCGCCCACCGTTTGAGCTGGCACGACGATCACACTGATATGTCCTTCGGCGTGATGCCCGCGTTCAGAGCGGATCGCGGCCTCTAAGTTGCGTTGAGCGATCGCTTTTGCGCGGGCGATCCGCCCCCACCGTTTACGCTCTACCGCCGAAAGATCGGCATACCAATTTTCTAAGAGCAGTAACTCGTAATCCTCAAGGGTGACAGCGCGATACCGCTCCCGTAGATCGCGCAAGGTCAAGCGGATCGCGTCCTCTAGATTTGGCAGCGTGCTGTAATCCGACGCGGGATCGTTGAGCAGCTTTAGGAAGGTGCGATAGTGGCTTTCTGGGATGCGGTTTACCCGGTAGATCAAGAGTTCCGTTAACCAAGCGAACAGCTCGACCAACGTGATTCCGGGATCGCTGGGATTGTGATCCGTCCATTCGGGCAGAATGCGTGGGATACGTTCGATCGCCTCTCGCACCAGATCGGCGTAGGTGAGGTCATCTAATTGAGGGAGCGGGATCTTTTCCAGTTGATATTGCGTCATGTTAGCCTCGCGTAACGGTTAAAGTGCCGGGAAAGATCAAGGCCCGATCGAGGTGGATCGCACTGGTATCGCCGGGGGTGATGATCAATTGGCTGATGTAATCCACCTCTGGGATCGCTTCGATCAGGGCGTAGAGATCACTTCGATGAGGGAGCGCGCCGAAAGCCCAACCTTGCCCCGCTTTGCCGCCCGTGAGTGGATGTAAAAAGCGCTCTAAACGCGCTTGCACCCGATCGATCAACGCCGATCCCACGTCTAAGCGCGTCGGCACGACTTCCACCGTCACATCGATCTCGATCCAATCGGGGCCAGTGATCCACAGGTCAAGCGTGGGGATCGATCGGCGGGTGAGTTGATCGCGCACCTGTTCGATCAAGCCTAATGAGGGGATCGGTTGGCGATCGGCGCTATCTGGCACGATGATCACACCGACTTGGCCGGGTTTGCCGGTGATCACTTTGACGCGCTTCACGGCAGTGATCTCTCGGGCGAGATCGGCAAAATCTTCTGCGGCCACCGCCCGATCCCGATGCCGTAACCAACGCGGGCCGCGGTCTTGTAAACGGCTATTGGCTTCCGTGTCTGATCCCCCGCCGGCGGCCTCAAAATTATCGACACTATCGACTCGTGGGTAAGCGGATCGGAGTTGATTGATCGTGTGGGCGGGTAAGTTACCTTTCACACCGACTCCGTGCCGATAGCGAGCGCGGAGGTTTTGACCGCCATAGGGTGGGATCATGCCGGTGATCCCGTCCCCAAAGAGGATCTCCCCGGTGATCCGGCTTAACACGTAATGGCGATCCTCATGGCCGGAATTGTACAGATCGGGGACTTCTTGCCAGGCTACCCACTGTTCGCTTTCATCATCTTCGCGGATCGTGATCACTTGGCCCTCTAAGATCGGGGAAGGATTCGCTAAACGAAAGCGCTGATTCGCCTCACCACTGCTTGAACCGACGATCTCACGTTCCACCGTCAGACCTTCCCGCGCCCACACGGTGTTGAGGCGCAGTTGACGCACACGCGGGTCAAGCGTGTATTCGCCTTCTGTCCAACGCACCCGAATCCAATAAGCCGATTGATCAAAGGCGCGGCGCGGGGCAAAATCGGCCGCAACCGCAAAACGGGTGATTCCGCGTTCGGTTAAGCGCCCTGTGCCGTCGTCAACGCGCATGATTCGCCACCCATCCCCGGTGCTGTATTCCCAGATCAAACGCGGCGGGATCACGGTGGCGGAGCGATTGGCTAAGCGGGCCATGTCTTGCGGCCGGAGTTCGGAGTCGATCTGCCAATAGAGTGAGACTGTATCCGGCCCGAACGGTGCGCCGAGTCGGGTATTCGGGTCAAAAGCGAGGTAAACCGCCCGATCGGAGTCGGTACAACGGTGAAATGGGGTAAAGGGGACATCCCGATATGAGCGATAGACAAAATCGTTATAGGTGATCACATGATCCAAGGGGGCGTGCGGTTGATAGAGATAGCTAAACTGCACGCGGTGGATCATCGGTGGCGCATAGGTAGCCGCGATCACGGTGGCATCGGCGGTCAATTGTGCGGGCAGTCCGTAATTGCCTTGTGTGATCCGCGCCCGCACCCAATAATTTTCGCGCCCGATCACCGGACGGGCGCTCACCCTCCATGGGGTGATAAAGGTCACTTGGCCGGATCGAGTCAGCGCGTAAGTGCTGTCTTTAAAGTCAAAGGTGCGCGTGCCGATCGACTCATATTGCGGGGTCGAAACGCCTAAGGTTTGCCATTGTTCACCGTCCCAGATTTCCCAAGTGAGCATCAAATTGGTAGACGGACGCACCGTTGCCGGTGGATCGGAACGGGCTTGATCGATCGGGTTGGTCAAGTCGATCGTGACGGTGATTTGTGCGTCTGGTTTCGACAAGGCCTCACTTTGGGCAAGGTAAAACAGGCTGTTATAACCGGGGTCGAGTCCGAAGGGGTAAAAATCTGCTTCTAGATCTAAGGCGGTGAGGTTATTCACGGCCAATTCCGGCGCGAGTGCTTGTGCGCGGGTCGCTAATTGCGCGGTGATTCGTTCGACATTGGGCAGACGGCGTAAGCGCTGTTCATATTCCCCGGTTAACGAGGACAATACGGGGGGCTTGGCTGCTTTGCCCGATCCATAGCCGCCGGATTGGATCAGCACACGCAACCACCCGCCTTCAAAATTGCGGGCCCAATCGGCGGGCGGTAAAAATGAGATCACACCGGAGATCGTCCATGCGTCGGAGGTGTCATCAAATTGAAATGGCCCGGGATCGGGGGGATCTAGGGGCGTGGTCACTCCGATGGTGGCCCAAGTGGTGCCGTTCCAATATTCCCACCGCAAAGCGAGATCCTCCGACGGCGCGCCGGGGGATTCGACGGTGACGGTAAACAAGACACGCTCCATATCGGCGCTAGGGGCGGCAAAATGGATTAAAAATGGCGCGGGGGTCAGTGGATTAAACGGCCGAAACGGCCCATTGAGCGTCACGCCGGATTGTTTGAGTAACAAGGCGGTGGCCTGTTCATCTTGTGGCAAGGTCATCTCAAGATGTGCGCGCAACCAACACGCGATGATCCCGTCTGGAGTCAAACTCAAGGGTGCGGGAGTCGGGCAACCTTCGATCGTGACTTGCCACGTATAGGACGAGTCAAGGGTGGTGATCACGGTCAAGGGGGCCCAAGTCGTGCCGTCCCAATAACTCCAACGCAATGGGAGCGCATCTAATAAATAGGCTTCAGGGGTCTCAAAAGTGAGCGTGATCGCTTTGGATCCGGGATAGGTGAAAAACCGATCGATCGCTAAATAGAGTTGGTGGGTGATGCCTTGTTCCCCCAAAAACAGATACGAGGATCCGGCGTTGAGATCGTTCAGGCGCGGGGTGAGATCACTATAGCGATCGTTGATCGGGTCATAGACCAGCGCCGCCTTGAGTAGGGCCGGAGTCAAGGTCAAGGGGGCTTCGGTCTCATAGATCACTTCAGTGCCGTCGGAGGCGAGTCCGACGACTTGCGCGTCGGTGGGGACAAAGGCGCTCTGTTGACTGCCTTCAGCGAGTTTAAAGGTCAACGGGACGCGGGCTGGTCGGGGCGGCAAGGCCTCTACGCCGATCAAGTTGAGGTAAGCGAGAAAGTTTTTATCCGGCGTTTGATTGATCCGTTCGATCAAGTCATCCGCCATGTAGCTAAACAATTCGATCATCGCTGAACCGGGGTCATGACCGCGATCTGGTGGCGACCAATGCGGCACATAGGCTTGCGCCAATTGGCGTAATTGTTCGATCAATTGGGCGCGAGTGCGCGAGTCGATCGGTAGGGTCATGATGTGCCTTCCAAGTAGAACGGATAGACCAAGTTAAAACGGCTGTTATCGATCCGTAAGCGGTAATCGATTCGTAAGATCAACTGACTCGGCAATTCAGCGCCGCGTTCAGCGGTGATATGCACCAGATCGATCCGCGGCTCCCATAAGACCAACGCCCGCCGGACTTCATTCACGATCACGCCGATCGTTTCGGCGTTGTTGAGTGCGAATACCATGTCATGCACCCGACAACCAAAATCGGGCCGCATCACCCGCTCACCGAGGCGCGTGCCGATGATCAATTCGATCGATTGTCGGACGGCCTGTGCGTAATGGGACATTTCGATCGATCCTGCGCCGTCTAATTGCAACGGAAAGCGCCACCCCTTGCCTAAAAATGCTTGATCATCCATCCGCTGTTATCCGATCATTACGGTTGCCACGCCGGGACCGACGATCGTACTCGTGGGTGCGGGCGGTTCGCCACAACTTAACACCATGTCGCCAACCCGTGCGGCGGGTTTGCCGTTGATCATCACGGTGAAACTCCCTAAGATCACCGGGCCTTTGTTTAATGGCATCCCGGCAGCGAACGCCGTCCCCGGTGGAGTTGGGACATGCTGTGGGCTATTGGTGGCGATACTGCCTAAAGTGGCCGCGAATTTGCCCCCGATCTTGACATTGGTCGAAAGATTGGTATCCAATTTACCCGCGAAAGGGTGTGGGAGCGGAGTCGGAACGGGCGGCGCGGGCGGGGCCGGCACCAGCACGATATGAATATCGACTCCGACGACGTTATCACTTTGTACCGCAGCAGGCATTCCCATACAAATTACAGCTCCTAATTGATATTGACCAGCGATCCCTTGACGTTCATGATCGCGCTGGATTGTAACGTCATCGGGGCATTGGATTTAATGTCTGCGGTGGAAGTGGCCTGAATGGTCAACTCGGCCTTGGAATTGATCGCGACTCCGATCCCTTCGATGCTCACTTTGCCCGTTTTTGAGGTGATGGTGACATCTTGTTGTGCCTCCATCACCAATTTTCCGTTGGCTTTTACAGTGATCGTGTTATCGGTGGAGGTGATCACGATACTGTTATTGCCACTTTTATCGATCACTTCGACTTTTTCGCTGCCGGATTTATCGTCAAGGCGCACGATGTGGCCGCTTTTGGACTTCACTTCGATCTTTTCTTCACCGGACTTGTCTTGCATCAAAACGGTGTGTTTCGACTTTGAGGTGACGGTGATATTCTCCGCGCCTTCGGTGTCATCAAACATCAGTTGATGGCCGCTACGGGTTTTGATCAAGCGGAAGTTATTTTTCCCGTCCTCATTGGTTTGTGGAGGCTTTTCGACTCCGTTCCACAGCGATCCCACGATATACGGATATTCGACCATGCCATGCTCAAACATGACCAAGACTTCATCACCCACTTCGGGTAGAAAAAACGTCCCCATCAGACTACCGGTCATCGGCATCGCGATCCGCGCCCAATTGCTCTCGCTTTCGGCGGAAAGCCATGGAAACGAGACCTTGATCCGGGCGAGTTTTTCCGGGTCTTTGTTGTTGGTGACGACTCCGATCACCACGCCATAAAAGCGTTTATGATGATCCGGTTCATCAAACAGCGGGTCAAACAGATCATTTTCCACTGGCGTTTCTCCTTGCGTTAAAGGTGGTGCGATAGCCGTGCTTGGGCGAATAATGGTGAGTGGCGGAGGTGATATAATAATCGCCACTAAAGCGCGTGCCAAGTTCCGACAAGGTGACGACTTTACCCATCCGAACTTGTGGATTTCCGTAACACATGCCGATCGCGTTGATAAACTCTAATGAGAGGTCATCTAAGATCCCTTGTGCCATTTTATCTGCTTCGGCCTTAGAGGACACGGGGTATTTAACCACCACATGATCGGCCTCCCCAAAACTGGAGATCGCGCTTTTGCCGTCTTTCGCGCCCAATTTTTTGGTGACGGCGCTGCTCTGACCGACGATCGCCTCTTTTTTGATGTAATCCCAACCGCGCACCTGTACCGACTTGACTTGACCGTGGGAATAGAGACTCGGCGAAAATTCCAAGAGATCGGTGTTCCATGCAAGCGTTGTAGATGCGACCGAATCGCTCCGTTTGTTGAAATACAACTTTTTATCGATCACAAACACCTCATATCCGATGCGAAGCGCCCGTTCCAATAGAAAGGACATATCGGTCATGTTGTTCTGATAGACATACGGCAAAGTGACGACGGTATCATCCACCATCGCCGATAACCCGGCCCCAGAGGCAATTTGGGAGGCGATGGCGCTGTCTTTCATGTTGAGGTAGACCGATGAACGGCGATGCCGTAACAGCCGATGCGACATATCGGTGACGATCACGGTAAAGGTGGGTGTGCCGCCGGCCGCGAAGGAGGCTTCAAGTCCGGTGATCTCACCGTCAATCAAGGGTTCAAGCGCATCGACATAGCCGAGTTCAATGGTCGCCGTGTTGCCGATCTTGAAACGCGAGTCGTCGATCCAAGTCAATTCGTTGTTACGGGTGTCCCAAGTGACAAAGGTGAAAGTCGCGATCGATGCGGTGTCCAATTTTTCGTTGACGGCCAACGAGATCAGATCAGGGCGACCGGCCGTGAACGGTGCGCCATTGATCTTGATGGCAAAATCCGGAACCAGCTGTTCGATGCTCATCGATCGCTTCCTTTGAGGATCGGAATCCGCAAGACTTGACCGGGTTTAAGTTGACGCGGGTTATCGATCCCATTCGCTTCGGCGATCAAGCGCCAGTAGATCGGTTTTTCGTAATGTAGGGTAGAGATACTGCTCAATGTATCGCCATAAGCGACCGTATGGACTTTGTGAATATCGGATGACATCAGGTTAGCCATCATCGAGCTTTCGGTATCATCGATCCACTCGGTGAAGGTGCAGTTTAATTCCGCACGTACTGGCGTTCCGGTCTCTAAAAATAGCGTGTAATTGGTGTTGACACTGGTCAATACACCTTGAAAGAATAGGCCGATCCCCCAGATCAATTGGCAGATCGGCGGGCGATGCAAGCTACTGTTGACCGTGGTCAAGAGTTGGATCGGCGCGGTCATCAAGCGCACATCCGTGCCAAATTCATAGGTATCGAAAAACAGTTTCAGGGTCAACGTGGCCGATTTACCGTGCGTGAATTGCAGATCTTCCGTGTCTTTTTGATGAACGGGATACGGTTTCCAATCGGTGTTTTTGCTGATGCTGATGTCGGTTGGATTAAATTGTAGCGGAATCGGCAGCGGGATAAAGGTGACTTTCGACTCCACCAGAATAATCAGTTTTACCAGTGCCATGGTTTACCACCTCGACGCTGTTGTTCTAAGGTCAATTGTTGCATAAATTTTTTCAGGACTTTATCAGCGAGTGCATCCTCATCCACGGCGGAGGGATTCGACTTCGAGTCCGACTCGCTTGGTGGTGGGGGAGGTGCTTCCACTTGACGTTGCAATCGCCCTTGTGTGATCGGGCGCGGCGCGGATGTTGTGTCACTGCTCCGCTGTAGGCTTCGTTGAGGGGTGACATAGGGCAAGGCGAACATCGGATCGGCCCGTTGGAGTTGACGCTGAATCACCAGCGCCGGCCGTGAGAGATCACCGCTAAAATCGCGTTGGATGAGCGGTGCAACCTCACCCCCAACTCCTCTCCATACATGGAGAGGGGAGTCAGCGATCGCGGGGCGTTCGGATTGCCCTGTTATAGTTTGACGTTGGATGATCACGGTAGGGCGCGATGATGATGGGATCGGCGCGGGTGTGCGTTGGATGAGCGGTGTCACCTCACCCCCAACCCCTCTCC
>JALOOG010000036.1 GCA_025454525.1 Anaerolineae bacterium
GCCGCAAATTTTTTGACGATCTCATCTTCTAGCTTGTCGTCTTGATCTTTCGCTTCCCAATAGCCGCGATCCCGCCGGAATTGATCGCGGATCACCCCGTCGAATCGGATCAGGCGTTGATCGAGTCGATGCGATTGTTCGATCAGGAGTTCAAGGTCAAAGATCCGCGCCGCGTCGGATAATAGCGCTTTGAATGGCTCACGCAAGCCGAGTTCATTGGTGACGCGGTGATGTTGGATCGCTTGGCGCGTCTCATAGAAGGTTTTGATCGCCTTGTGTTTTGCGGAAAGCGTCATGATCGCTCACATCTACTTCAGATCATAAAAATATGTTCTAGTATAACGCGGGGTAGGGACGGATGCAATAGAATTTAAACGATGGAGTGTGCTTGCGCTTGCAGTGCTTTCATCAACGGCGGTAGAAGGGGTGGTAGGGTGATGATTCACCCCACGACCCCTTTTACTTGGGTCTTGTGTCTGGCTATCAACCAACGAGTTACGGCATCATCTCGGTGTTGGCCGATTCATCGGTGGTAAAAAATGGATCACGACGCTCATACGGCGCGATCAACAAACGCACGATGTTTAAGTGGCGTTCCGCCGATTCGATCTCATCTAAGCCCGCTTGGATCGTAGGGGAGTCGATCACCCGATCGCCCGGTTGAGCGCAGATCTCTCGGAATTGTCGGATCGCGGTGTTGACATGGCTCACCGCATTTTGGATCGCGGTGACGCTGGGTCCATAGATTGGTTCACGGATCAGATCGGCAGGATTAAAGCTATAGGCACGCAAGCGAAAATCATCCGGGATATTGTTACAGGTGGTGGGTTGACCGCGGTCTAAAGCGCGCCAACGTTCACCAATATCCGCTAACATCCGGTTCAGGCGGAAGTTTTCTAAACGCAATTGTGATCCCAAGCGGCCATATACAAACAGATAGGATCGATCGGGTAAACGTTCATACCCAAAGGGAACGCCCGTGGCCCACGTCCCTGTCCAATAAAAGCGCCCGTTCATCTTAAATTGCAGCCAAAAATGGCCTGAATTTTCTGACCCTAACCGGCCGGTTAACTCCACCTGTACGGTTTGATCAAACGGATTATCCACTTGACGGGACGCATCCACTTCATCTTCATAGATATATTCATCCGGTTCAAGGATCAAGGTCGTGCCTGCAACCCGGGCCGTAGGGACGGTTCCCACGCCGTCAATCGGCAAGGTGAGGATGTCGCCCGTCCACACCAAAAGCCAATAAGCGACCCAACCATAAGTCACCCCGTCTTGAGTGAAGACATCCCGCGCACCTGCTTCTAACGGGCCGGTATAGGCGATCTGAATCCAATCCGCTTCGATCGTGCGTCCGGTGGCGCGATACGTCTCACCGAACGGCAACACCGCTAAGCGATCCCAAGAGGTGCCAGGGCCACCCCGCAATACAGCGTTGTCTTGGGGGGTGACATAGACCACCGAGAGGTCTTGGGCGCGGATCACCCACGCAAGTGCAAAGGCGAATACGGCCAATAAACTTAACGCACTCAATCGTTTCAACATACACAGCTCCTTTTAGGGGGTTACGCTTGGCGTTGGCGTTGGAGTCGTGACGCGGCCATCGCCATAGGTTCCCGGTTCTTGCGCCCAAACCAGATGTTGGATCGAGCCAGTGGTGAGATCGACGACTTCACCCGTCTCGAGATTCAAAATCAGCGTGTGTGAGCCGACTCCTTCAACCGTTTCATCTTTGGGCAAAGGGGCAAGTAAGGCCAGATAGCGGTTATCCGGTGACCAGGTGAACGGCCCTTGATACAACCGCGCTCCGGTTTCCGGTAGACAATAGGTACGGGTTTCTCCGGTAACACTATCCCATACGCCGATCGGTTGGGAGCGTGAATTCATAGAGAAAGCCCGATAGCGGCCGTCATTTGACCAAGTGCCATTCTCAAATTCAGGGAGATATTGGTTGGTAACGTCTGGGAACACCACTTGATAGACTTCTGTGCGACTGCTCAAACGCGGATGCGGCATCTGATAGAACAGGCGACCCCCGTCAGGATGCCACGTAAAATCCACCCCACCGAAAGGCAATTGTGCGAACAATTGATACTCATGGCGTTCGGTGTGATACAAGTAATATTTGTAACCGATGCCTAGTCCGGTGTTATAGGTCGTATAGGCCACCGCCCACAATCCCCCCGGTTGACGACTGACAAAACTGGTCGGCAAACCGTTGATCGAAAATTCAGGAATCCATGGACTCGGATCCGGGAATACGTTGATCACATCCCGCACATACGCATCCGGATAGTATACATAGCCATAGACATCGGTCACTTCAAGCGGGGCCTGCCATTCTAAGGCCTGATTGCCTGACCAATACAGGTTAAACGGGAAGGGAGTCGGCGGATTCGGCGTGCGTTTGTCCCATAACACGCGCTGATCACTGCTATCCGGTCGGATCACGTAGATCAAGTCAAAATCTTCGGCCAAGACCCAACGGTTATCCGGCGAAAATTGGCAATCGATCCCGCGTCCACATTGGATGATACTTTCATCGGGGGCGCGTTGCCCGGTTTCCGGTTCAATCACCCAAAGCGGCCCGCTGTCAAAGGCAGCGTACAGGCGGCCGGTTGCGTCATAACTGGCCGGCGGATTATCGATCGAATAGAGCGTTTCGGCCGGACAAATCGGTTGTACCCGCACGCTACGAAACGCGGGTTGATCGGCACGGGGATATAATGTGAGTGCGATCGTCGGTGTTAAGGTCGGACGCGGTGTGCCGATCATGTTATAGGTGGGCGATGAGGACGGTTCAGCACGGATCAAGTTGGCTCTCGACAATTGTGCCACGGCCGTCTGTGTCACCACCGCCATGATCGAGTCATACGGTTCAATCAATCGGTAGATCACCAATTCACCGGGTAAACTGGACGCAGCCACAAATTCCGCATTCGGACTCAAAATCGCCGTACCCAGTTCGCGCCGTTCGATCTCCCGAAACAGTTGATAGACCCGATCCAAGGGACGGCGGATCACCACCGGACGGGTAAACGCACCGCTGGCCCGTTCACCGGTTTCGGCGTTAATAAACATGGTCACTCCCAACAGCGGATCAAACTCATCCGACGGTTGTACCACACCGATCCCCTCGCATAACAGATCGGCTAAGCGGGCGCGATCTTGTGGGCTGGCATTCGCGGTGATGTCATTCCACACATCAGCGTAGGCTTGCGCCTCACCCGCAAATTGCGCGGTTAAACAGGTGGGGACTTCACCGATCGCCACTCCCGTCGGTTCAATAAAGACGGGGGTATCGGTCGGACGAAACAGATCCTCCACTTCATCAGCGCTCTCTGGCAAGTCTTCACAGATCAACAATGTCCACTCATTCAAGTGATCGGCTCGCAAGTAGTACACCATGCGCTCCCAAAGCTGGGAGAAACGCGCTTCATGTTCAGGATAGCGATCCATGATACATTGTGGCAAGCTGTTTTCGGCATAATCCACGCCATAGACGCGGCGCGGTTGGGTTTCATCAAAGCCTTGACCATAGACGAACACGGTCTCTTCATCTACCCAGCCGTATTGACGGCCTCCCATGGGTGGCAGATCATCCCCCGCGATCAACCATTGCAGACCGTCCTCATAATGATAAAGCGCGATCTGATTGCCCGGCGCGTGTTGACCATACGAATTGACCCCATACACGACTAAAAATTGCGTCCAAGACGGGTTCGCAAACACCTCTTCCACTGAACTTCCCGGTAAGCCGTCAAAGCGCACCGTGTAATTGATGTTTTCGCGCAAGTCTAAGACACTCGCACCGGCCCCATCGTAGGTGTAATACTGTGAGAGAAAACGATGTCCGTCATCTGAAGTGGCGATGATCTCGCCGTCGATTCGGATCACTTCACGGCGGATAATTTGACCGGAGGCGATGTCCCATTCACGCCACTCCGATCCGCTCAACGTGACCACACTGGTATTGTTTTCGCTAAAGTAGAAGCGCTCAAATTGACGGGAATACCGGAGATCTTCGGCGATCACCTCGTTGGTGTCCGCTTCGATCCGCTGAAAATCGCTGATGATCACCTCACCGGATTGATCATAAGCCAAAATGCGGTTCTGATTGCGGCGTTGATAACCACCAATCGCTCGCAAGGCCGGTAAAAAGCGATCCAACTCTTCACCACTCTCCAGATCATAGGTGACAACATACTCATCTCCGTCTTGCAAACGGATCAAGACCTGATCCCCGTTGGGATGAATCGCCATTTGCGAGAATTGTCCGGAGTTGCTGAATTGGAAGTAACCGAGATCGGTATCCTCCTCATAGACATATAACAAGGCGCGCACGTTGTCTTGTGAGGCGGCCGGCGGCAAGAGCAGATCGACTAACGTCACCGTGAGCGGACGTTCTCCATAGCCGGTAGTAGAATCGCGGTAATAGTAACCCAAAAACGTCCGTAATAACGGGATGTTTCTTCGCGATGCCTGTGGCCCGATCACACGCGCCGACTCGCCCAACTCTAAGCCGCCCAACAGATCGCGATCTTCTTCCGTGAGGCGGACATCCATCGGGATCTCGACCAAAGCTCGGCGGTCGGTATCGACTTGTAACAAGGTGTTGGCCGAGACCGGACGCACATACACGCTTTGATCGCCTAAGCTGTTCCAGATGATCAACGGGTCTTGTTCATAACGATCGGTGGGGATCTCGTATTCAGTCGCTAAGGTGAAAGCATTCAACACACGCAAGCGACCGGGTAATGCGGCGATGATCGTGTCATCAGGGGATAGTACGAAGCCATTGGCATAATCGAACATCTGGATCGCTTCGACTCCGCCGGGGAGGGTGGATTCGCCGTCTTCGCGGGCAGCGGGCAGATGCCAGACCCACGGATAAACGATCGTATCGTTTTCAGTGAGACGTAAGGCGCGCGGCGCGGGATAGACACCATAAAAGATCAACACCTGATCATCACTGCTAAAGGCCAAGGGGCCGAATAATTGTTGCACCCCACCTAGGTTATCTAACCGTGCCGCTAAAGTAGCGCTTTCCGTGTCCCATAATTCCATCGTCAGCCCAAAAGTGACGGCTAACCATCGCCCATCCCGACTGAAGGCCAGATCCCCATATTGTCCACGCTCATGTAACACCGCGATTGTGCTGTAATCTAGGGCATTGACCAAGAGCAAACGACTGTAGGCATCTACGATCGCCATCCGCTCCCGTTGCGGATCGTAGACCATTTTACGCGGAAGCGCACGCCCGATCTCTCCGACGATCTCAAAGACGGGGGTGTGCGTAGCGGTAGGAGTCCCGTCGGTTTGTGCGATAGAGGGTGAACTCCATTGCGACAAGACTCCGCCCGCAAACAATAAACTTAAACAGAGGGCTAAAAGTAGAGAGATGCGTTTCATATTCGATCCCGTGTATTCAGCTTTACCCTCTATTTAAGATCAAAAGTGGTAATTGTGCTACTCGCTTTCCCTACGCTTGCCCACCGCTTTAACGGTTGCGTTGTCGGGCGCGATGTTCACGCACCTGGCGCTCAACCGAGTCTAAGGCGCTGTGGAGCGCTTGGGCCGGACGTTCGCCCACTTCATGCACCACGATGTCATTTCCACGGATAAAGACGCGGATCGTCACCTCATTCGCAAATGAGACCTCGCGGCCTTTGGCCTGTGGCACCAGTTTCACCATTGCGCCGATGATGTCTTGATGTTGATCGGCCAAAGCGCGAATCCGATCTTCGGCCTCTTGTTGTAAACCTGCGTCGTCGTTGACCTCGTTGTAATAATCAATGTGGAATTGGGTAAACCCTTGATCATTCATCTGATGCTCCCTCGCTTCCTGTGAGGTCTATTGAACGGGATTGACCTGAACTAAGCCTAAACGGGAGCTAAAAATCTGCTCATGGAGGGTTTAGACAAGTGGCTTAATGTAGATTGAAATTGAACATATCACCCTTCATGTTACCACCGCTCATCCCACTCAAAATAAGCATTTTTATCAATTTTAGGGAGGATTTTGTGATGACCAACGATCCACGCCGTTACCGAGATCAAGAGGATGAAGTTGATCGCGATCGGACTTTGGGCAACGTCCGCGGCCGCGAGGCCGGCTCACAGTACCGCGATCCGGGCCAACGCAGTCGTTCCGATTATGATCAACACGATCAAAATCAGTCTAATCAGCGTGGGCAAAACCGCTCACGGGATTATCAGACGAATGAAGATTACGAGATCGGTCAACGCGGCGATTATTACGGGAGTTCTGGCTATGAGGGCCGTCCCGGTCGCTGGGAAGGGCAAGGACAAGGGCAAAGCGGGCGCGGTCAAAGTTCCGGCGGCCGTGATCAAGGAATGCGCTCCGAACGGAATTATAACGATCAAGGCTATCAATCAGGGGATGAGCGCTACGGATCGGGATCGTCACAAGGGCGCGGCATGAGTAGCGGTCAACATCGCGGCAAAGGGCCGCAAGGGTATCAACGGTCGGATGATCGTATCATGGAAGAAGCGTGCGAGATCTTGACCGATCATGATCAAATCGATGCGGGTCAGATCCAGGTGCAAGTGAGCGGCGGTGAGATCACCTTAGAAGGCACGGTAAGCGATCGTTATCAAAAGCGCATGGCTGAGGATGTGTTAGAGGGGATCTCTGGCGTAAAAGAGATCCATAATCGCTTGCGTGTGCAACAGGCGATGTCGATCGGTCAATCCGGCATGAGTGGCCAAAGTGGATCACAAGGTCAATCCAGCGAAACGACGGGACATAGCGGGACACAAAGCCAGATCACCGGCCAATCGGGTCAAACAAGCGGGCAAAGTGGATCGGGTGGCGGCGCGGGCAATCGTCACGAATAAGCAGGCACATGAGATCGGGGTGTAGACTCCGGTCTCATTTTTTCGGGAACAAAAATCGGGGAAAAGGGCCGCTCATCGCGGCCAATCAATCCGTTTGTAGGGTGTTGAGCATGATCTCAAAGAAGGCAAAGTCCCCCGTTGCGGTGAAACCTACCGTGCGATCGCGAAGCTCCACCACCAACACGTAAAATTCATCGTCAAAGCGATCTTTGATCACAAACAAAGTTGCGTCTTGCCCACTCGGTAAGCGACGGGTTTCGCGACGTTCTGGGCCCAACGTTTCGTTTTGTGCGATCAACGACTCGATCGTGACTTCGGGTGGATAGACCGTGCCTTCGATCTTGCCGCCGATGAATTGCCCGTTGGGATCGGCGCTGTAATCTTTAGAGACCACCGCAAAGGTATAAGCGTAGGGATCATCGGTAATGGGGGGGTAGATGTCCCAACCGGTCGGATAGCGAAAACGAAAACCGACTAAGCTATCGGTATACAGATCCGATCCTTCTAAGGGGATCGGGGTGGGGGTGGGCGGCGCGGGATTACACGCGATCAAGGCGAATCCCAAGGAGAAACAGAGTAGGACAACGCGTAACATAATAGCCTCAACTTCAGTTTAGTTCACCACTCGCCATTATATCACCAAAAATTCAAACAACTATCACGTTGGTTTTATCTCTCACAGGCTTAATTACGGTTGTGATTGTCATTAGGAGGATGATCGATGGCGATGTGGCACGATTATCAAGATTATATGCAGCATGATACGGGCAATGTGCAGGGGATGTTACGGGTATTGCCGCAAGTGTATAGCCCGCATTTAGACAATCATCGCGATGTGGTGGTCTATTTGCCGCCGTCTTATCATCAGGATGAGACTCGGCGTTATCCGGTCTTGTATATGCAAGATGGCCAAAACCTGTTTGATGAACATACCAGCTTTTCGGGTGAATGGTACGCTGATGAGACCTTGAACGCGCTTGCCCAAGAAGGCATTGAGGCGATCGTGGTCGCTTTGCCTAGCACCGAATCGCGGTTAGATGAATATAGCCCGTTTCATGATCCCAAACATGGTGGGGGGCGTGGTGATGCCTATTTAGCGCTGATCACCGAGACGATCAAGCCGATTGTGGATGCCGATTTTCGGACGCGCACAGAGCGGACCTGTACCGGAATTTTGGGATCTTCAATGGGCGGATTGATCAGCTTGTACGCCTATTTTCGTCGGCCGGAGGTGTTCGGATTCGCAGGGGCGCTAAGTCCGGCCTTGTGGTTTGCAGATTACGCGATTTTCAATTATGTGCGTGGGTTGGAACAAGTTCCTCATGGACGGATCTATTTAGATGCAGGGACTCAAGAGTTGTGTTGTAGTGAGGATGCAAGCGAAAAATCGCGGCGTTACTTGGAGTCGGTGCGACAGATGCGTGACCTGTTACGCGATCCGATCAGCCTTCAGTATGTAGAGGCGCACGACGCGGGCCATCGTGAACAGGAATGGGCGCGCCGTCTACCTGAAGCTTTGCGATTTTTGTTAATGCCTTGCGTTATGTAACGCTGAAGCATTTAAATCTGACCAATAGCGGGTCATCTCAACGATCGTCCCGCTAAATTCGACAAAATTGGCTTGTTTGCGAACGTAGCTATTTGCTCCCAGATGATAACTTTGGATCAGATCCGAGGCTTCGCTAGAGGTCGTCAACATCACCACAGGTAAGTAACGGGTGACTTCTTGCCCACGTAAATACGCTAACACCTCTAAACCATTCATCAACGGCATTTTAATGTCTAAAAACACCACAATCGGCAATTCGTGCGGGTTACGGCCCGCATATTTTCCCTGTGCGAATAAAAAGTCTAACGCTTCACGTCCATCCCGGACGACGCTAAACACTGCGTTCACGTTGGCTTTTTTAAGTGCGCGCATCGCCAAGCGCACATCATCTTCATTGTCTTCAACCAACAGAATTTGATTTTGCATAACACAACTCCCCAGATCCCAGCCTTCATCGATCGGTATTTGCGACGACTTGATTTTATTAAAGTGAGGTGGTGGGTGAGATGAATAAAACAAATCTACATATAGCTTATCAGGAATCCGCTCAAAACTCAAATTGATGTAATAAAGTTAAAAATTGTGTTTTATCGAAAATCGGCGTATTTTTAAGCTTTTACTCATCTAGCAGGTGTTGAAGTTAACCCGTTTTTTAGATACACTGAAATAAAGTTTGAAATACTAGGGATCGGAAATAGAATGCGTATTTTGGTGATCGATGATGATGCCAACATTCGGGAAATTATCCGCTATTATTTAGACAAAACCGGACATCAAGTAAGCGAGGCCGAATCGCCGCGTGCGGCACGTCGCTATTTCAATCAAGAATTGGCCTTTGAACTTCTCTTAATGGATACTCATTTTATCGAAGGCCCCAGTTGGCCCTTTTTAGCAGAATTAAAGGAGCGTTACCCACGTTTGCCGATTGTGATGATGACCGCTATGCCGACCGATGAATGGTGCGTGTTATGCGATCAACATGGCGCGGACGGCAAACTGACCGGACTTTCATCGGATGAGCTGTATGCCACCCTCCGCTTATCGCGGGATCTAAAACAATAAGACTGGGCCGCTAAGCCACGATCGTGCTGACTGATTTGAACGGGATTCCCCTCACTTCTCGCTTAAACCCTTGACAGCCTTAGTTGACCTGATACAATACCGCTATCACCAACGCCTCGGTAGCTCAGTTGGTAGAGCACTGCACTGAAAATGCAGGTGTCGCGGGTTCGAGCCCCGCCTGAGGCAAAACCCGACTCCCAAAGTCGGGTTTTTTGATCCAGCGATCCCCCCTCCGCGCACAACTTTGATCTTATGCTAGAATGATTCTAGATTCTGCCGACTCGTGTTCGATTAGACAAAGGCAAGCGCGATGAAAATCCCACAGTTCTCCTTCCTACTCCTTTTGGCCGTTTTGGGGGTGGTGACATTCACAACCGCTCAACCTGCCGTCCCTGGTGGAAATGCCTGTACCGCCTTGGTGGAACAAGCATTGATCGATGTTGGCAACAACTGTAGCGACTTGGCGCGTAACAGCGGTTGCTATGGTTATAATCAAGTGAGCGCGAGTTTTGTCACGGAGGTCGCCGAAGATTTTTTTGATCAACCGGCGGATCGGGCAGACTTGATCAGCTTACAATCCATGCAAACCTCCCCCTTAGATCTAGACGGGCAAACTTGGGGAGTGGCCGTGCTGAATGTCCAAGCGAATGTGCCGAACACACTGCCTGGACAGGCCGTTACCCTCCTCTTATTCGGCGACACTGAGATCGAAAATGCGGTGGCTCCTGAGGCCGCGCTATTGCCAGTGGATCCGATTTCGGTGGTGGTACGCGCTAATCAAAACCGCGTGAACATGCGGAGCGGCCCCGGTAGTAATTTTAACGTGATCGCCTCGATCCCCAACGGCACCGCGTTAGCCGTTGATGGGCGTGATGAGACTGGCACATGGGCGCGCGTCTCGTTTGACGATCAATTGGGTTGGATTAGCACCACCTTGATCGCGGTGTCCGGTACAACCGCCCTTGACACCTTGCCGATCGTGACGGATAAGCTCAACACCCCTATGCAGGCCTTCTATTTCACCACTGGCATCGGCGCAATCGATTGTGTGGAAGCGCCTAACGTGTTGGTGATCCAAAGTCCAGAAAATTTGACCGTGAACCTGACCGTGAACGGCGCGGAATTTTCGATCGAATCGACCGCCGGCTTGTTTAGCACTCAAGATGACCTTGGCACACTCAAGGCGTTTGAGGTGATGTCTGAACAGATCGCGGATCTTGATCTCACAGATGAAACTGCTTGCCGTCATACCCGGATGTTTATGTTGGATGGCGCGGCCAATCTCAACGAGGGCGAAATGCGTTTGCCTTTAGGACACCTTAGCCAACAGATCACCTGTCAGGATGCAGACGGCGCGCCTGTGTTTGTCTCGGAATGGGACACGCCGCAACGGATGAGCGAAAATGATCTCGCGCTGTATACGAGTCTAGAGCTTGTGCCGGAAGATCTGTTGCATTACCCGATCCGCATCCCCAGTAATGCGGATATTGACGCGGCCTTAGCGACTCCAACCCCGCGTCCACGCCCGACACTGCCCGCAGCGACTCGCGTCCCTGGTACCAGCGCTCCGCGTGCCACACCAGTCCCCGGTGTGAATCCGACCAATACCCCTCAAACGGGCGGTACGGTCAATTGTGGAGGTTTCCAACCGACTTCCCCGTTAGGTGGGGCCGGTGTCAACTTTGGGCCACAAGATTTTTACTGGGATCCGGTGAATGACCCCAACATCAGCGCCTATCAAGTGGATGTGCGCGCCGCCGATGGATCGGGTGGATTCTTGGTTCGCATCGGGGCAAATTCGACCACCGTGAACATCAATTTACGCGATCGGCGTTTAGGTTTAGGCACGGATGTGATCTGGTTTGTACAGGCGTTGACCGGAAATAATGAGGCCGGCTTCAGCACGGTGTGTCAGACGGGGAGCGTCACCGTTTCGCGTCAAATGCCCCCGCCGGATTTGGCTTGCCGTGATCTGGGTGGGCGTTGGGACGGGAGTACCTGTAGCTATCAGAATTAAGCATACCACCGTGTGGAGCGATTAAAAGTCAAGCAGGGCAGCTCTTTTTCCCAGATAACAGGGATCAAAGGGTTGCCCTAGCTTCAAATGCCATAACCAAACACTTCTGCATCTCGCTAATTTCCCTTCCCATGGAGACACCCTGATTTTATGCGGGCCAGTTCACGCCATGTACATGGCGGTCGCTAGAGTCGGGGTGTACGCAAGCCAATTTCTTGTACCTACTTTCGCTGGACAAAGCGATGAACGGGATGAGTATCTTCGCTCATCCCGTCTTTTGGATCCTCGGTCTAATTTTGGGTCACAGTCACCTCATACAAGGCGCTGTTATTCACCTCGCTGACTTCTTCCACCTGATTGTTGATGTCCGCACGGGCTTGAATCGTGTAACTTCCCGCGGCGTTAAAGGTCAGATCTAACGGGATCGTGATGCTCTCGTTTTGGCGCAATCCGCTAATCTGAATATCGATCGGGTTTTGGCCCGTGATCTGAACGCGCATAGTAAAGCTGGGAGTACGACGTGCGCCCGTGTTGGTCACAATAAAGGTGTATTGTTCGGTAACACTGGTTTGACCGGACATAATCAAGACATCGGTTTCCCCTACGATGCTGGTGATCACCAGATCCGACGGCGTGGGAGTCGGCGCATTGGTCATGGTCGCACTCGGAATCGGGGTGATCGTCGGAGTCCAAGTGGCGGTCGGTTGATTCAGCGGAGTCGGTGAGGCTGGCGCGGCCACGACAGGAATACTTTGGCAATTTCCGTAAAGCGTGGTGAATTGCGCGCTGATCCAACCGATACTCGTGCCGGAACGCACTTGCCACCAACTATTATCCCCCAACCGTCCGGTTAATGGGATCTGTTCGCCCGCGGGCAAGGTGCGGATCACGCTAAAGGTGGTGTTGGGGCCTTGGCGCATGTTCAGGCCCGTATTGACCAAGGCCCGACAAGTGGGATCATTCGGATCGATCACTGGGCCGGAACTCCCTCCGCCAGAAGTCCCGCCGCCCGCAGACGGCGTAGAGGTCGGGGCGCTAGGTGAACCGACCACGATCTGAATTTCAGCGGGATCGCTCACCACCGAAGCGCGATACGCCAACACGCGCAAGGTGACATTGCCTTGGGTGGTGGGGGTGTAATCCAAGACGGCGCTAAAAGTGCGTTGTCCGGCGGCGGTTTCGGAGGAGACCGTTTTGACGATCTGCCCATTGGCAAACAATTGTACACGGGTGACACCGACTTCATCGGTTGCGGTTGCGCTCACCAACACCTGTTGATTCACCGGCACGGTGCGCCCGTTTTCCGGCGAATCGATGCGAATGGTGGGTTTACCGGCCGCCTGTTGCGGCGGGGTGGTATTGGTAGCGCGGACGGGTTGACGGGGGGTGTCATCCGCGCCTAAATTACAACCAGTTAGAGATAACGTCAACAACAGGGTTAACGCGATCAAGCACAATTTAGCGCGCATACAGGCGATCCTTCCTCAAGTTAAGCTCATCCTGTTATTTTAGCACACCCGCCCCGTGTCACAATTCAACGCTTGCCCACCGCTTCCCCGTTGAGTAGATGACCGACCAACAATTTAAGGTACAAAACGGGAATCAGCCACGCCCAAGCGATCGGAAAAAATGACAAGGCTTGCTGGATCAAGATCGCGATCACCAACAATAAAAAGGCGATCGGGCGTTGCAAGTAGTGCGGACTCCAAACGATCATCGCGGTTGCCAACCACAAATACAGGTAAAAGATCAGCAATACCGACGCATCGACTCCGAACACAACCGCCAATAAAGTAAGATGAATCGCGTGGCCAGCATTAAACAAGAGATGATCCCGCGGGCGGGCTTCTGGGCCGTGATATTGACGCTTGGCGGCCTCCGTGGCATTGACCACCGCGCCGCCTACCAAGTCTGCCGCTAAAATCAGCGCCACGATCCATTGAAGCGCATTCCATGTGACTTCAGCGCGCATCCCGATGATGATCATAAAAATCACCCCAACAATCACCGCACACAGATCCAGGATTACCTCGCCACGGCTAGGGGATCGGCCTAATAAGAGATTTTCTAAACGTGCGTTCATTGGGAATCTTTTAAGCTAAACTGCTCAAATGCTTCGGCCGTCCACGGCAAAGCGGGCTTAAAAAACGTTTCGTAGATCGCTTTTGCGTATACTTGGATCTCGTATTGCGCGTCTGGGGCCATGCGTAACCGCAAAAATTGCATCAAGTTATGAGCATCCACCTTAACCACCCACGTATAATAGATGCTAAAGCCCGGCAAGAATAAACGCGCCATTTCCCGCGCCACCCCTTGATCGATCGCCGCTTGATACAGTTTAAAGCCCGCGTCATAGTGCGCGATCAACTGTTCGGTAAGTTGTTGATCGACCTCATCCGGGACTTGGCCGTCACTGCCTTGTTTGTTGTCTTTGGCTTGCATCCGCCATAAGGTCGGCACGTAAAAATCGTCTTCTTCAAATTCGGTATATCGGCCCGATTGGGCGTTATACGAGGCCATGCGATGCCGCGCCCATTGCCACCACACGATCACCGGCGCACGCACCCGAAATTTAAACTCCACCATTTCAAATGGTGAGGTGTGACGGTGTTTCATCAGATAAAACAACAATTTTTTATCTTTGTCAGCGCCTTTGCTCTCCCCTAAAAAGCTGACGCGGGCCGCGTTGACAATCGCGAGATCCCCGCTGATTTCGGTCAAGGGATGCGGCA
This sequence comes from Anaerolineae bacterium, assembly GCA_025454525.1. GTDB lineage: Bacteria > Chloroflexota > Anaerolineae > Aggregatilineales > Phototrophicaceae > JALOOG01. Next base: position 14,228 of record JALOOG010000036.1, read on the forward strand.
TCAGATCTACCAATTCGATCCACCCTTTGCCGTCCAAAAGTTCAATCCGTTTGCCGATCAAAAGTTCAATCTGTTTGCTGATCAACATCATCTAACTCCCAGTAGAGCCAAAGCCGCCCGATCCGCGTTCAGTCGGGGTGAGATTGCCCAATTCTGGTACGATCACGGGGGCCTGGGTGAAACACGGCACGATCAATAATTGGGCGACTTTTTGCCCTTGATCTATGCTGTAAGCTTGATCGCCGACATTCAACAAGATCAACTTGACCTCGCCCCGATAAGCGGAGTCGATTACGCCGCCCATGGTGTGCAGTCCGGCGACCGCCATACTCGACCGTTCCCGAATGATCCCAACATAGCCGAGCGGGATCTCTAAGTGTATTCCGGTCGCTAACATCGCACGTTGACCGGGGACAAGCGTGATCGCTTCTAATGAGAATAGGTCGTAACCCGCGTCACCTTGACGCGGCGCGGCGAATTTTAGCCCTAATTCGGTGAACTTGGGATCTAGATAAACACGCATTCGTTTCCTCTCTGCTTTGGCTAAGCTAAATTTATTTGTATTGCCGTAAAGCACGCCGCCCGATCCAATTCGGGATCAAGACGTTGGCGATCACAATCAAGCGATCCAACCACCGGAAGATCACCCGCTTACGTCCGCGTTCGACCGCTTGCACAATGCCTTCAGCCACTTCAATCGCGCTCATGATCGGCAAACCGCCGCCAGATCGGCCACTTTTGCCGAGTCGTTTCTCGTTAAACTCGGTTTCGGTGCGCCCCACCAGCAGATCGATCACGCCGATGCCACGTTCTTCTAATTCTAAGCGGAGTGATTGTGCCAGACTACTCACGGCCGCTTTACTGGCCGCATAGGTGGCCGCATACGGTGATACCATGTTATACACGATTGATGAGACGATCGCGATCTGACCACCCGCACGCATCACCGGCACGGCCGCCCGCACACTGTGTAGAACGCCGTTGATATTGGTCTGTAAGACCGTTTCGATGTCCTCCCACGCCGAATCGACGATCCCACCGCGTTGACCGAGACCAGCATTAGCGATCAAGATGTCTAAGCGGCCGAAGCGGCCGAGGGTTTCTCTTACGGCCCGATCCATATCAGAGCGCACATCCGCTTGAATGGCCAAAAAATCGCCGTGCGGTGCGGGTAATTGTAAGATCTCGCGTTGAAGTTCCGCTAGTTTATCGGCCCGGCGGGCTGTCCCTGCCACATGATAGCCACGGCGGGCAAAGGCCAAGGCCGTAGCATACCCGATCCCGCTAGATGCGCCCGTGATTAAAACGACTCTGCTCATAAGGTCTGTCCCCATTGGTGCGCTAAAACAGCCCCCAACTATACAATATCTAGAGGATCAACGGAATCGGGGACTCGATTACCGATCGATATTGATGATCGCACCGCCTTCGGCTGCCAACGCATAACGAACATCATCCGTTGGGATCTCTAACATCAACACCAAGCGCTCCGCTAAACGGGCAAAGGTGGGCGCGGCGGTCTGACTGGCATAATAGCCATTGCGCGGCCGATCCAACTTGATCAAGATGCTCAATTGCGGGTCATCCGCGGGCAAGAATCCGATAAAGGTCACGATCGAAAAGTTCGGATCATATTGCCCGGTCGGGAGCGGTATTTCGGCCGTTCCGGTTTTACCGGCCACGGTGTAACCGGGGATGCGTGCTTCCTCATCTAGGCCGTTTTCGACCACCGTCACCATCATGTCGGTGACGATCCGGGACGTTTCACCGGATAACACGCGGATCGTAGCGCTAGGTTCGATGTTGGTGATCGTGCCGTCCGCAGCCACAACTTGTTGCACGATGCGCGGCTGCATCATCAAGCCGCCATTGGCGATCGCGTTAAATGCGCTCAACATTTGCAGCGGCGTAACCGCCACACCTTGCCCATAGCTATTTGCGCCGAGGTCACTGGGACTCCAAGTGGGATCAATGTTGGGGATCTTAAGCGTGCCGGGCGCTTCTCCTTGCAGATCGACTCCAGTACGTTGACCAAAGCCAAAGCGGGCCATCGTGCCGTAAAAGCGATCCATGCCCAACTGCTCTACAGCGATGGTGGCCGCGCCGATATTCAGCGAGTTCACGAGGATCTGCTCCACATCCACCACACCATAGGCTTGCCGATCCCAGTTGCGGATCTCGCGCCCACCGACATTTAGCGTCCCGGTGTCATTGTAGGTCCAGAGTGGGGTGATCACGCCTTGCTCTAAGCCCGCGGCCACGGTCATCACTTTAAACACCGATCCGGGTTCATACGGAATGGATACCGCCGGATTTTGGAACAGGCGCGGGTCATCGACCGCCTGATAATTGTTCGGATCATAGGTCGGCGCGTTGACCATCGCCAAAATATCCCCGTTGCGCGGATTCATCACGATGATCGTGCCGGAGGCCGCATCATATTGTTGTAAGGCGTTGAGTAACTCGGTTTCGGCCAAAAATTGAATATCGCGGTCTAAGGTCAACACGATGTCTGAACCGCGTAACAGGCGTTCATCGTCTTGCGGCACATCAAACGGGATATAACTCACCTGTTGTTCGCGTGTTTGCCCGGCGAGGATGTCTTGATAATAGGCTTCGATCCCCTCATAACCGCGAAAATCATCGCGATCCCCTCCCACAAAGCCGATCACCTGTCCGGTGAGCGCACCTTGTGGATAATAGCGCAAGGGGATCGGTTCAGCGTTGACTCCGCCTAATTCCGCTTGATCCACTTGCCGCCATTTTTCCGGAATCACATTGGTCGCGACCAGTTCCCACGGGTTATCGCTGTAGACGATGTTACGCACATTCAACGGGTCTAATTGTAGGATCGCGGTCAATTGTGCGATCGTGCGATTCGGATCCGAAACCAAATTCGGGCTGATGCCGATGCGGTATTGTAAGGTATTCACCGCCAACGGTTGACCATTGCGATCGTAGATCGTGCCACGGGCGGCAATTTCACGGCGGGAAGTGCCGTAATTGGCGTTGCGGGTCTGTTCCACATAAGCCGCCACACGCGGATCTTGAGGGGCCTGAAACAAGATCATCCGCACGATCAAGATCACACAAGCGGCCAGCAAAATCGCCACGATCACCGGCAAGCGTTGGCGTAAAGTCTCTTGTTGTACACTGGTGGTAGCCTGCATGTGCGTTCTCCTGTTGTTCACCCTTCTGGGTTGCTAAATCCCTCAAATTGCTCGCGCAAAAACGCCAGTTGTTGACGAAACCAATCGCCGAAGGTCTCGGTGTATTCAAGGGGGGGCGCTTCATCTTCTGGACGCGGTTGGGCGACGGTCTGTTCCCGGTTGGCGGTGTACCCATCAACAACCAGATACTCAATATCATCCCGATCGGCCGGGGTAAAGCCCAACGCTTGAGCGCGGGCCTGCAAATTTGGTAAGCTTTTGAGTTCGGCGATCTCAACGCGCAATTCTTCATTGGTGCGCTCTAATTCATCGCGTTGTTGGATCAATTCACGCATTTCTAGGCCGCGTGAGGCCTCTAACGCCACTTGTGATAAATACAACGCGCCCATGATCAGCGCTACAAAGATCCCCAACGTGCCGACGGCGATCACTTGACGCTGTGGCCGCCATCCCGATTGACGGAGCGCATGTTGTACCCAGTTGCGCGAACCCTTCTTAGCATTTTTGGTCTGATTCATCGTGTTGGTTTTACCTTGTTTAGCGTCGGTGGCTTGGGAGCAAGTTTTTCGACCACGCGCAACTTAGCACTACGACTCCGGGCATTGTGCGCGATCTCGCTTTCCGACGCGATCATCGGTTTTTTGTTGACCCATTGTACTACGGCCGGCTTTTCTCTCAAAACCATGCCCGGCGGGGAGCGGATCTCGGTGCTGGCTTCCCGGAAGGTCTGTTTGACGATCCGATCTTCAAGGCTATGAAAGCTGATCACCGCTAAGCGGCCGCCCGGTCGCAACAGATCGATCGCGATCGGTAAGGTGGATTCGATCACCGTTAATTCTTCATTGACCGCGATCCGTAAGGCCTGAAAGATTCGGGTGGCGGGGTGGATCGGTTTGCCTTTGCCATAGTGTTTTTTAGCGGCCCGTTCGATCAGATCGGCTAATTGGCGGGTGGTCTGATACGGACGGCCGGCCACGATCGCACGGGCCAAGCGGCGGCTATCGTTTTCCTCACCGTAGCGAAAGAAGATCTCCACCAATTCGGACTCGTCCCACGTATTGACCACTTGCGCCGCCGTGAGACGATCGCCTTGTGGATCAAAGCGCATATCCAAGTCCCCATCCCGCATAAACGAGAAACCGCGTTCTGGGGTATCCAATTGCATGGACGACACACCCAGATCCAACAGAATCGCGTCTACGCCGTCGTTCCAGCCATGTTGATCGGCATAATCGCGCATTTCGGTATAACTCGCGTGGATCAAGTGCGCTTTTTCACCGTAGATCGCTAGTTTTTCGCGGGCGATCGCGATCGCATGGGGATCGAGATCAAATGCGAGGATCGCCCCTACGCCCCGCTCCAAGAGGGCGGCGGTATGTCCACCCGCGCCCAACGTGCCGTCGATCACCCGTTGGGGGGGATGTGCCGGATTCGGGATCAAGGTGGTGAGGACTTCCTCTAATAGAACTGGGATATGCGCCATACGGTTTAGTTGGATTATCCGACGATGATCTAAGTCTAATCGACAATCAGCACGCGGCAAGTGTGGGATTTTCGATTAAACGCAGCAAGAAGCGTTATAAACCACGATCATGTCAACGGGTCAAAGAGCGTGAGATACCCCCGCCGTACTAAACGCGGACGCAGATCCACCGGATAACGCAACCCTAATCCCCGCGCCCCCGCGATCCACCGTTGCCGCTCACCCGTTTGACCCATTCCGCGCGCCCGATCTAATGCGATCCGCCATGCGTCGAAAAAAGCAGCCGGACGCGGATCATAAGCGTGATGAATCAAACGCTTCGGTAAGATCGCCTGAAACTGCACGGGTTCAATCCGTTCACGAAAGTTAGTGCCGAATACCAAGCCCTGATGCGCTAAATCACCCGTAGGCAGTTTGCGATAGAGATCAAATGCGACAATCCGTCCGGTGGGAGTGGATGTGCCTTCGATCAACAAGCCGCCGATCGCTAAACCGCGTGCCATTAAGCTTAACGCCGATGCGACTTCCTGTTCTTCATATTGGCGCAAGACGTTATACGCCCGAATCACCCGCGCCTGCTCACCCCCCAATAGATCCCCCAGATTAAACCCGCCCAACCGAAAGCGGATCACCTCTCCCTGCTCATACGGTAAGGCGGCCGCCACACGGGCCGGATCGATCTCAATGCCTAACAAGCGGATACGCCCGTTGATCGTTTGCCAACGCGCCCACATTTCCAAGGCCGTCCACGGATACGCCCCGTAACCGAGATCCACGATCAGCGGCGATCCCTCTCGCAAGACGTGGGCATGGGTGAGCGTCACGTAATGATCCACTTGTCGCAAGCGATTGGAGGCGGTTTTGCCGCGTGTCACTTGGCCAACGCGGCGTTTTGTCATGGTTTAATCATCGTCGTCATCATCATCGTCGTCATGATTTCCACCTCGATTGCCATTGCCATTACTGTTGCCATTTCCGGATCCACCGGGATTCGGTGCCGGAGACTCGCAACGCGCCCGCCAACCTTGCGCCGGGGCCCATGCGGGCGGCGGATGTGAACAATCCCCCGAATCCCGCCAGATGACCCCATTCGGGCCAGCTTCGATCACATTTTGCGCCGGATCATCGTTGTTGAGGACGATGGTATCGGCGATCAAGATGCGCCCCTCCGCTAATTCGCCTTCGACGCGCACGAGGTCACCGATGCGTAACACCGCTAGATAGGGATCTTCCGCCGCTAAGATCACCGTAAACCCGTAGACCGTCACTCGGTTTAAGTCAATGGCTTCAATTTCCCCTTCAAGGATCACGATCACCGGTAAGGGTGTCAGCGCGATCGGTTCAATGGCGACAAGCGGCGTGGGGGGAATCAAGGTTAGCGACGGCGCGATCGTGTGTGTGGCGCTAGGGGACGGTGCAAGGGTATTTGTAGCGCTAGGGGACGGGGCAAGGGTATTTGTGGCGCTAGGGGACGGGGCAATAGTCGTCATGAGTTGCGCGATCTGGACGGTGGGAGTCGGATCGGCGGGATCGATCTCCGGCGAAAACATGAACCAGACCACAATCAAGAGAAAAGCGGCCGCGATCGCAACCCCTAGCTGCCAAGGAAAGCGCGGCCGTAACACGATCGGCGTAGCGCGGACTTGCGCTTCAATCAGCGCACGGGCCGTGGGTGATAAAGTTGGGCGTGGCGCGGATGCTAACCGGAGTGCGGCATTTAGCAACGGATCATCGCCCGACGGCGGTAACGTGGTTTGATGTGGTGGAAAATGCCGATCGAGATCTTCTGCTAAGGGATTCGGGTCATTCATCTGTTTGACCTCCCCGTAAATAATGTCGGACTTTGGTCTCGCCAAGGACTTGTGCGAGTTGAAGCAGGGCGCGGTGTTGGATCGATTTCACCGCCGAAACACTCTTATGGACGATCGTTGCGACCTCTTGATGACTTTTGCGTTCCATGAAGCGTAAAACTAAGATCGTCTGTTGTTCCTCGTTTAATGAAGCGACCGCACGGCGTAACACATCTACCTCTTGCTGATTCAGTAAGCGGCCTTCTGGTGAGGTGTCCTCCTCAAACAGGTTTTCGGTCAATTCGGATTGTGGGCGGCGGTTGGCGCGTCGCCGAAAATCGATCACCCGTGCGGCGGCGATCCGATACAACCATGCCTCAAACGGGACTCCGGTAAGACGATAGTTTTTCAGGCCTTCGACCATTTTCACAAATACCTCGGCGGTGAGGTCTTGCGCGTCCTGTTCAGTTGGGACACGATAATACACATAGCGATAAATGCGATCGACATGCGTCTGATACAAAGTCGCAATTGATTCCCGATCCCCCGCTTGCGCTTGTTGAATCAGCCGCTCTAACGACATACAACCAACCTCATTCGATGTACTGCTCATCATAAACACCGCTTAGTTACGCGCAATGTTGCGACATTAGGTGCAAAATAGCGGTTGATTCGGTACGCTCTATTTTGCATGTTTTCAGTAGAAAGGACATCCCTTGAAGTTACGCTTGTTGTTACTGCTGCTGATCAGTCTAGGGGCTGGATCGGGTTGGGCGCAAAACCAAGACTCGGTGATCCCCGATCTGACGGGATTGAATGTGCCGCAAGCCATGGCGACCTTGAATCAAGCCGGATTCGCACTCGGAACAGAACAAAGCGTGTTATGGACGGCCGATCTAGGTGTGCCGGAAAACACGATCACCGCGCAATCGATCGCGCCTCAGAGTGCCTCTGCTCCCGGCACCGCTGTGAATGTCACCGTAGCACGCACCCCCAACATCACCCTGATCTATGACGATAACGATTTTACACTGATCAATCGCGCCGGAACGCGGATCGAATTGACGGGACTCGCCTTTAGCACCCTAGACAGCAGCACCGCCGCCACCTTTGATGCGACTCGTTGGGGGGGGCGTTTGCGCGGGGATTACTGTACGCAAGTATGGTCGGTGGGTCGCAATGAACCGAAACCGATCGACGGGTGTCGGAGCATCAGTTGGTTGACCACCAATAACCCCGCCGAACACTTTTGGACGGCCGCTAATGGAGTCCGCACGTTTAATGTTACCCAAGACGGCGTAGAGCGGGCGATCTGTAATGCAGCGCCGCCCAATTCCCAAGATAGCCCGACCACCTGTGCGTTTTTTGTGGAGGCCGGCGGTCAAGGCGGCTTTGTGCCGTATATTTACCTCGCTTATACCACCGATCAACTGGTGATCATCAATCGTTCGACCGATCAATGGATGTATTTGAACGGGACGACGATCTGGAATCAGCATCCGAATCGTGCGGTTTTAGGTGACTCGTTTATCCCAGGTCGCCCCCGGTTATACACCGAACGTTTAGAAGTCGCCCGCACGCAACGGATCGCCCCCGGTCAATGTGTCCGGTTTAAATTGTCCGGCATGACAGGCGATGAATTACCAGAAGCGTGTTTTGTGGTTGCGACCTTAGAATTACCGGTTGATCAATTGTTTTGGGCTTCAAACTTTGAGATTCAAGGGTTAGATATGGTTCGGCGCTTGTGTCGGGCCGCCACAGCCGACAAATTAACGATCTGCGTGATGCCGCGTTAACGAGAAAAAATCAATGACCCGCCCAAAAACGTTGCGGGCGGGTCATCTCACGCTTGCCTAAGATCTAATCGTCATCGTCGTCATCGTCATCATTACCGCCGCCGCGTCCACGTCCGCCGCGTTCAATGATGATAATCACATTGTTTTCGCATTTGCTTCGCCAACCGTGCGCCGGGGCCCAGGGTGGCGGCGGGTTGCCACATTCGCCATCATCGCGCCACACCACATCATCATCCCCGATGTAAATATCGATGTCGATGATGATCACCACGATCGCGATCACGATCACCACATCCCCTTCACCGACCAGATCGCCTTCCACGCGGATGATGTCCCCGATGCGGATCACGGTCAACAACGGGTCATCAGGGTTAAGCTGAATCTCGATGTCATAGATGATGATGATGTTGACATTGATCTCGGTGACCGGGCCTTCAATGATGATGATCGTGCCGCCTTCATCGTCCTCATCCGACACATAATGCGCTTCATCCGACGCGGTGAAGGTTTCGCCGCCCGCTTGTGCGGTCACCGTGGCGGTATTGACTTGTGGATCATCGCTTTCGAGGTCAAACGGCCCGATGATACACTCAAAGCTATCCCCGGAGGCTAATTCGGCGGGGATCGTGCATCCGTCTAAGGCGTATTGGCTATCCGCGAGGGTGAGATTGGTAAACGGCACAGTCCCATCATTGGTTACCACGATCCGGAACGAGACCTGTTCATCATTGGGGACGACCAAGCCCGGCGCGGAGTCAGCGGTATACCAGACCCCGCCCACCGAGACCAATTTTTCGATATTGATCAAGGGCAATGAACCGCCGTAGTAATGGGCGACATCGCTATCGGTGACGGTTTCGCTATCATCTCCGTCGTCATCGTCATCGGTGCTACCGACGGCAGTCGCTGTGACCGTGGCGGTATTGACGTGTTGACCTTCAATGACGGCCACATCCGCGACGATACATTGGAAGCTTTCCTCAACTTCTAGCGTAGCGGGGATCTCGCATCCCAGCGTAAACATGCTATCGGTCAAGCTGATGTTGGTGAGCGGAAAATCGCCGATATTGGTCACTTGCAACAAAAACGAGACCGTCGCACCCAACTCCGCCACGCTACCGGGGGCGATTTGCGCGTCTAGCCAAGTCGCACCGCCGTCTACAGAAACGGATTTGGTTAATTCGATCGCCGCTTCTGTACATGCGGGGCCAGGCAAGCTGATCGCCTCAAAGCCGGGGCCGCCTTTGACCGCAACCTGTACATTGCCTTCATCGACTTGTCCACTAAACGACACGGAATAAGTACGGGTTTGATCCATGCGGAGCGGCAGATCCCATTTGATCCCGGTGATGCCTGTGTTCGGATCAGTGCCGATCGAAACGGCGCTAGACGGGTTAAAGCTGACCACCTCTAAGGCGGGATCACAAGATGGGATTTCGATGTTAAAATGGCTTAAATCCGGTGGGACGTTTGTCCCGGCCACGGTGTAGGAAAAGGTGGTGAGATCGGACGCGGCGTTATAGCTCCGACCGCCATAACTGACGTTAAAGCCGTTGACGGTGGGTGTCGTTTGCGCGAACACCGCCGGCGCGATCACCAACAAAAAACACAATGTCCATAACCATTTACGCATAATCGACCTTTCTCAAATGACATTGACATCTGTGATACCGCCTGAAGTGGGGTAACGTTGCAAATTGAGACAAAGGTACTATTCGATTAGGGGAACTGATGCGTTTATTTATCGCAATTGACCTACTGAACACGGTGAAAGACCAAGTGTTAAACGTCTGTGCAGATTTAAGCGGGGTGCGGTGGGTGCAACCGGCCCAACTGCATCTGACCTTACGCTTTATCGGCGAAACTGATCAAGCCGTGGCGATCATCAACGCGCTTCGATCGATCCGATTTGACCCGTTCCCCTTGCAATTACAGGGCCTCGGTCAATTTCCAGCGAAAGGCGCACCGCGTGTGTTATGGATCGGATGTCAAGCGTCCGAACCATTGACCCACTTGGCCGCCTCAATCGAAACGACGCTTACGGAGATCGGATTGCCAAAAGCCGATCAACCCTTCAAACCGCATTTGACGTTAGCTCGCCCCAAATACAGCTTAGATCGAGGCGAACTGCGGCGTTGGTTGGGCCAGCAGTTCGCGATCGATGCGTTTACGGTAACGGAATTTGTCCTATTTTCTAGCCAACTCGATCCTAAAGGCGCGATCTATCGGCGAGAAGCGGTCTTTTTAGCGGAGCGGTTGGGGGATCGGCCCTAACAAGAAGCGCAATGCTTCTGGCAGACGACGCGCCCAAGCCGACTCGTGATGCACACCTTTCGGATCTTCCACATAATGCAACGACTCGCCTTCCACATACCCCTTGTGTTTGAGGATTTCGATCATACGTTGCACACCTTCCAGATAGGCGGCGCGATAACGGCTGCTTTTCACCTCGTTATTTCCCGCGTCCAAGTAAAGGCGGCCGGGGGTATACGGAAATTCGCGGATCGAATCATAGATCTTGATGCCCGCTAACCACAGCGACGGACTCATCACCATGCCCATCCCGAATACCGATCCTTGTCGGAAATACCCGTACAAGCTGATTAAGCCGCCCATGGATGATCCGCCGATGCCCGTATTGAGGCGATCTGGCAACGTCCGAAAAGAGCGATCGATTAAAGGTTTAACCGTTTTGGTGATAAATTGCAGATACAGATCGCCTTTACCACCGCCCCAACGGGTCTCAAACGGGCTATATTCTGCGATGCGATGTTCCCCCGTGTTCGGGAGTCCGACAACGATCGCTTCGATCCCGTCGCTTTCGGCTAATGCCTCCATGGTTTCGTCTACTTGCCATTCTTCCACATAGCTCAAAGCTTGATCGAAAAGATTTTGTCCGTCATGAAAGTACAAGACCGGATAACGGCGGTTTGTCACCCCGTAAGACGGCGGTAGATACACATACAGATCGCGTGTGTTGTCTAATTGTGGGCTATAGACCGCACGCGCAACCTGCAAGGTACCGACCACCGAATGATGAGCGGATGTTTTTTCCGCCAAATAATCTTGCCACGTTGTCATGGTTGTTGATCTCCATGCTATCAATAGTTCTATGATAGGGGAGATCAGGGGCATTTGTAAACGTTGCTGATGTGGTTCTAAGACCGATCTTTCGGGTGGTTACTAGTGTGCTAAGTGGTGACGACGGGCAATTGTTTTAGATAACGATTATCCTGCAACAATTTGAGCATAAAATCGGCCACATCCGCCCGTGAGATCTTAAAACCGGAGTCTTTGCCCACAAACCCTACTTTGTACTTTCCGGTATGAGGGCCTTCGGTCAAGACCGGCCCACGCACGATGATCCAATCCAGATCGCTATTACGGATCAATTGGGTGAAACGTTCACCATCATTGATCACCTTGGGCGAGAGCAGTTTCAGCATGAATCCGGCGAATTTGTCCAATAATTTCGGTTGATCTTCTGGAGCGCGCACGCCGGCCCCAGTCAGGCTGATCAAGCGACGGATGCGATGTTGTTTCATCGCGGCCATGATGTTTTCAGTCGCTTGGGTTTGAAGGTTATCGGGTGATCCTTTGACGTGGCCAATCACGTTGATCACCGCTTCTGTTCCCGCGATCGTCTGGGCTACGCACGCTGCGTCCATAATATCGCCTTGGATCAAGGTGAGGCGTTCATGTTGGATCGTCATCTTGGACGGGGTACGCACCAAAGCGCGCACTTCATGCCCGGCCGCTAACGCTTGTTGAACGAGCGGAATCCCGGTGCGTCCACTTGCGCCAAAGACTGCAATTTTCATCAGGTGAAACCTTTCATAAGTAGACCAGTCGGTTTACACCACTATAGCGGTAAGTATCTGCCCATGACAAGTACGCACAATTTTGTTGTATACTATCAAAAAGGATACTAATGGAGCGGTGCGTGGATGGCCCTTGAACAACATGACCCGGAGCGCTGTCCGGTGAAAGCAACAATGGAAGTGATCGGCGGTAAGTGGAAGCCGTTGATCGTGTATTATCTCATGGGAGGGACAAAACGCTTTGGGCAGTTACAACGCTTATTGCCGGATGTCACCCAACGTATGTTGACAAAACACCTCCGCGAATTAGAAAGCGACGGTGTGATTCATCGCGAAGTCTACCGGGAGGTGCCGCCACGGGTGGAGTATTCGCTTACTGAATTAGGGAAAAGCCTCGCCCCGATCCTTGAATTGATGCTCAAGTGGGGCGAGAAATATGTGGAATCACAGCCGTTACGTGCGACGGAGCAGCTTGAAGGCGATCTCGCGTCCGAGTGAAGTCCGCGAAAGTGTCACCCATAAGCGTACCAATGGCGCGATCAATTCGGCGTTGTTGATCGGCCCCACATCTAACGGCTCAAAGCCTAAGGTTTCGATCAGCGTTTGAACTTGCGCTTTTGCATCTTCATGATCGCCACAATAGAACATCGTGGCCTTGATCCCGTCAAAATCCGGCCGGCTATAGAGTTCTGCGCCAATGGTGTTCAATGCCTTGACAACGCGGGCATTATGGGCAAATTCGGCTGCTTCACTGGCTGATCCGCCGCCGAAATGATTGGTCGCATCGATCACGATCTTGTTTTGCCAATCGGGGATCGCGCTCACCGTTTCGCGCACCGCAGAGCCGGGGATTGCTAAGGTGAGCAGATCGGCCCAAGCGATGGCCTCTGCTAAGGTGAGGGTCATCAGGTCATACTGACTGGCCAAGCGTTGTGCATTTTCGCCTTGGGGATCACGACTCGCCAGTCGCACATCGTAGCCTTTGGCGGTGAACGCTTTGATCAATTCTTCTCCGACGAATCCGCTTCCAATCACTGCAATTTTAGCGATCATGTGATCACCTCTGGGAACAGGAGTTTTTGACGTTTACCGAGTCGTTCAACCATAGCATCGGCGGTGACTTCACGCCATTTTTTAAAGTGTTCGCTCTCAAAGTGCGCTTTAAACGCTTCTTCATCGCGATACACTTCGACTAAGGTAAATTTAAACGGGTCTTCTTCGTCTTGCATCACATCAAACCGTAGATTACCCGGTTCTTCGCGTGATGATCGCGCATTTTCTAAGATCGCACGGACGACGGTATCTAAGTAAACGGGTTTGATCACAAACTGTACTACCAACGTAATCATCGGTTCTTATCTATCCTTGTGTTAAAACCATACGATAGCGTGCTTGATTATGGCGTACTTTTTCGATCGCGGCGTTGACCTCATTCATCGGGATCGCTTCGGTTTGAGCGACGATCCCATGTCGGGCGGCAAAGGTCAACATCTCACGCATCATAATGCGGCTGCCGATGCTGCTGCCTGTGACGGACTTCTGTTGCATCAGATGCCCGAACGGGACTTCGATCTTACCGTTGAGCGCACCCACAAAACACAAGATCCCATTTGGGCGTAAACAGCGGGTATAGAGACCCCAATCGAGCGCGACATTGACCGTACACAAGATCAGATCTAATGAGGCGGTGGCCTGTTTCATCTGGGTTGCGTCGGTGCTGACGATAAAGCGGGTGGCACCGAAAGCGCGCGCTTCGGCCTCTTTATCGGGTGTGGTGGAAAATGCGGCTACTTCACAACCAAACGCGGCCGCAAATTGTAACGCCAAGTGGCCTAATCCCCCGATCCCGATCACCCCGACACGGGCAGAAGAGTCTGCTAAGCGATGTAAAGGCGCGTATACGGTGACTCCGGCGCATAACAGGGGCGCGGCGTTTTCGGAGGAGAGGTTATCGGGGATCGCATAGGCGAAACGATGATCGATCTGTAGCAGGTCGGCGAATCCGCCGGGGCGATCGACACAAGTGGCGACGCTGTTACGACACAGGTTTTCCTCACCGCGTAAACACCACTCACACGCTAAACAGCTTTCGGCCTGCCAACCCACCCCGACGCGCTGACCGACGGTGAGGGTACGGACTTGTGAACCGATTTCCGTGACGATCCCGACCACCTCATGACCCGGAACGACCGGATAGTGCTTGGCCCATTCATCGATCACATGCACATCGCTATGACAGATCCCGCAATGCGACACCTTGATCCGCACCTCATTCGGGCCGAGGGCGGCCAAGTCATATTCATAAGGTTCAAGCGTTGCACCCTGTTGCAGGGCGGCGTAACCGTGCGCGCGCATTATCATCCCCCGATCATCGCTAAAAGCCGGATTATAACGCGAAAGCTGTCCGATTTTTACAAGCGTCCGTAGAACATCTTTGCTATCCTAAACGTATCATCCTCTTTCAGAGACAGGAGAACAAAGCAAATGGAGATCAACTGGTTAGCGGTGATTGTGTCCGGCGTGCTGTATTTTATGATCGGGGCGTTGTGGTATTCGCCCTTACTGTTCTCAAAATTGTTTTTGAAGTATCGCAACGCCACACCAGAAGAATTGAGCGGCCCGCCTTATGAGTATATCGCTACGGTGGTCTTAGATCTGATTAATGCGTTGGTGTTAGCGGTGATCTTAAAGGCGTTGGGGATCACGGATCTAGGAACGGGTGTGTTGATCAGCGTATTGATCGGTTTTGGGATCGGGTCAACCTCAACATTGACGTTTGCGATCTATTCTGGGCCGCATAAAGCGTTATGGGCGATCTATACGGGGTATCAATTGGTCGCATTTGCGGTCATGGGCGCGATCTTGACCCTTTGGCGGTAAACTAAGCGGCGGTGGCATCAACCGATGGCATTGCGAGTCATCGGTTTTGACTTTCTCGCTAACGTTTGGGGGTATAGCCGATGCAAAAGGCGATGGTATCTGCGATCAAGTCTATTTGTGCATCGTGCAAACGCCCAATCTTGTGTTCAAAGCGGTCAATGGAAACGGATTTTACTTGGAAGGTATTGGCACCAGAGTCAATTTTTAGCGTATTGATCGCGTCTTTCGGGATTTTGACGATCCAAAAGTAATTTTTGTCCTCAAAGTTTTTTCTCCAAGTGGTCAACGGCACGACAATGCGAAGTTTTAAGTTCCATTGATAGGTGATATTCATGACAACGGCCGGTCGTGGTTTGTTAATTTCATCACCGACCGTTGTCGCTGAATCAGAGGGAGTTGGAGAAACGTTGTCAAAATTTACCAACCAGATTTCGCCACGTTGAAAATTAGGTGTGTCACTCTTCGTCATCAAAGTCTACCAGTTCATTGGCCTCAAAGGTTTCAAAGTCGTCCTCTGCCGCGGCCGCAAAAGCCTGACTCATCACCCGTTCGCGTTCTTCAGGAGACATCGCCATGAGATCATAAACGGTTAGATGATCGGACGTTTCTATTATACCTTCTGGGTCTTGCCAACCCCTATAGACAATTTTAAGCCGATCGCTGTTGATCAAACCTTCAGCAAAAGCACGATGGGCCATTTGCGAGAGTTGCAAAGGGGTTTCTTCCCCACTAAAGCTTACCGGCTCTTGTTTGTGCCATCCCTGTTGACGTAATTGCATGTTTAAGAACTTGAAATGCGCCTCATTGATAATGCCTAAATCTTTGGCACGATAGACCCATGCCGCCATGCTTAACCCATATTTTCGCTTGAGGATCTTAAGTTCATCCCAGTCCAGTTGATGACGATGCCCCCCTAATTCATGAAATACTCGTTCTTTCGGCACAATCAACGCACCCCCAAAATAATGAGCAAACTTCTCGCTCTCTTTCGGAGGAAGCCCGCTGGTATCCATGACCAGATGTCCTAATTCATGCGCCAAAGTCATCCGACGACGATCTACACTCACTTTAAGGTTGATCACCGTTACCGGAGTCTCTTGATCCACCCACCCACACAACCCATCAAAGTGACCTTGATCCGCATCCCAACCGACCACGATCACCTGATGATCTTCGGCCGTTTGTATTAGGCTCGCGATCGGTTGATCCTCTAAGCCCCAGTGTTGACGTAAGTTCAATGCTGCTTGTTCAACATCCTCTAAAGTTTGCACACACGTCGGTTGCGGTAGCATCGTGCCTTGTGGATGTTGTAACAAGGATCGCAATTCCAGTTGTAACGCGATCACATCTTGCGCGTAAGCCTTGATCATCTCTTGCCGTGTGCTGTTTAGTTTCTGGGTACGTCTAAAAGCATCCCACTTGACCTCTTTTACCCCTGTAAAGGTGAAATAATCGGGGTTCACCTTTAACAATTGTCCGACTAACAGGAGTAGTGAAGCGGGCGGAGTGCTTTTCTCAAGCTCATATTTTGAGAGCGCCGCTTTGGTGATCGAATAGCCTAAAGCGCTTAATTGTTGCGCCAATTGTGTTTGAGTCATGCCCGCCACAAGGCGCGCCTGTTTTAATCGTGACCCTAACATGATGTTTGCCTTTACCCTTTTGTGTTGTTGACAATTGTAGCATAAGTTACCTAAAAATCAACAAAAAATGGCATTTTTGTTCTATTGTCTAATTTTGGGCGCGATCTTGACCCTTTGGCGGTAAACTAGAGGGATACTTCGCTAGAGATGGGGTATCCCGACGATGGTTGATGGTCAGATTTTGTATCAAAATCGGTTTGTGGCGTTGGTAGAGCGCGATCACTATACCTTTCTACACGAGATTCGCTCCGATGGACGATTGATCGTGATCGTGCCGTTTCGTATGGAGAACGGCGCGATCCAATGGTTGGCGCGGGTGGAAATCTGCCCGGCTCACAGTATGACCCCGAAGCGTTGTGCGATCACCGGAGGCGTTGATCCCGATGAGACGATCCTACAGGCCGCGCAAAATGAACTGTATGAAGAAGCCGGGTATCGGGTATCGGCGGAGGCATTGATCGATCTTGGTTTCGTTTATCCGTCCAAAAGCGCCGATACGATCGCCACTCTGTATAGTGTGGATCTCACCGGACAAACTGCTGAAACCCCGCCTTCCGACGGATCACACTGGGAACAAGGTACAGGTGTGGACTGGGTGGATCAGACCGAAGCCTTAGCGATCACCGATGCGCTGTTTTTAGCGACTTGGGCGCGCCTTCAATTCCGAACAAGGTAATCACTGGGGAAAACACATAACATTTGTTACGATGTATTCGCGCATCTGTGTTATCATCGACTCAACTTGAGCGCGATCACCCTCAGGGGGTTTGAATGGATGGGACTTCTACTTTGTTTTTACGGTTTTGTGTTTGATTTTCGACTTTAAGGTGTAATCTTGATCACATTGCCACGGCCAACGGATCTATTTTTAGTTTGCGCCATAAAAATCTTCTGGATCGGACGGTGCATCTACCCGTTTTTGTCGTCCATAAGCGCGAATGGGAAAGTCAAGATTTACTCCACAAAGAGTCGCTCAAAATCCTCACCGTGAACTTTTTTAACGCTTGTATCTTGGCTCTCCGCTCCGCATCCGGCTGCCAGTGTTTGGGCTAGTTGTGAATGTTGGCAGCCGTCACACTGACTCAATTCTTTTTGTAGATTTACGTCTGTGGTTCAAAGCTTTTAACAGAAACTTTTTTGCACCTCGCAATTTGCCTTAAATTGCCTTTGCTTCTATAATTCCGCTCACCCTTATAAACTTGGAGAGTTCATCGTGACCCAATCCCCTTTTATCATCGGCCGCCCGTTGCGAGCTCATGAACCTTTATTTGGACGGGAAGAACAATTACAGTTCATCGACCAGAGCATCCGTAAATTTAGTTGTGTGAACATCGTTGGGGAGCGGCGCATGGGCAAGACCTCGCTGATCAATCGCCTCATGGCGCGAGAGTATCCGAACACGGTTTTAGCGTTTGTTGATCTTCAAGGTATTCAAACTGAAGGCGCGTTTTACCGTAAATCACAAATTGAATTGCTTGCCAAGTTATCCTCACTTGATCGTAATCTTACCAAATTGAAACGACAGTTAGCAGATCAAACCGAGTCAACCCTAGAGATATTTGAACGAACGTTACGATCATTGAAAGAAAGGGGAATCCGGACGGTTTTAGTGCTTGATGAATTTGAGCAAACCTTGAGCGATCATACCTCATTTCGATTTCCGATCTTCTTTGATCAATTAAGCGCCATGATTACCGCAGAAGATATTTCTATGATTATTTCCTCGCGTAAGATCCTTAGCGTATATTTTAATGATCCGAAGCGTTCTAAGTCGTTAACCTCAACTTTCCCGCGTTACTTCCCACCTACTCAACTAAAAAATTTAGATGAAATGGAGGCAATTGAACTTTTATGTCAAACGTCGGATTACCCTCTTACCGCATCAGAGGCTAGAATTGCTTTCGAGTGGTCAAAGGGTCATCCATGCCTTGTACAATGTGCGGGTGACGCTTGGTATGAGGGTAAGTGTGAAGATAAGCCGTTAAAAGAAATTAAAGAACAATACCTAAATTTACAATCCAATGCCTGCTTCACCAGAGAAAAAAGCAATAGACCAGATTTTAGTTGGAGGAAAAAATTAAAAGAGTTCCTGATTGCTCTATTTTGGCAATTCCCTAAACGAATAGGTCAAGTTGTGCAACGTCTCGGCCTTAAGTTAGATGAAATGGCTGCTTGGGTGATGGGTATGATCTTGATTATTGCGCTTATTTCACTGATGATTGGGGTTATCAATCATACTGAATTGGGATTATGGTTTCGGCAAATAATGGGGCTTTGGTGATAAAAATGAACTGGCGTGAGATCATGATCGGCGGCTTGTCTTTACCGTTTGAGCTGTATTTTCAACCGACGCGCTTTAGAAAACGGGTACATGCACTCGCGCCCGAACTTGATGAAGATTATAACCTATGGCAAGCGCGGAAATATTGGAAAGAACCGACATTTCGACAAGGCATCATCGCGTTAACCTTACAGGCACTCATCGCGTTAATATGGGCCCCGCTCATCACAATCGCATTGTCCCTGATGGGCGTTGAAATTGATGTTATCGGCGTGGCGTTCGGCGTGGCGTTCGGCGTGGCGTTCGGCGTGGCGGGAGGCGTGGCGGGAGGCGTGGCGTTCGGCGTGGCTTACGGCGTGGCGGTCGGCGTGGCGTTCGGCGTGGCGGGAGGCGTGGCGTTCGGCGTGACGGGAGGCGTGGCGTTCGGCGTGGCGGGAGGCGTGGCTTACGGCGTGGCGTTCGGCGTGGCGGGAGGCGTGGCTTACGGCGTGGCGGTCGGCGTGGCGGGGGGCGTCGCGGTCGGCGTGGCGGGGGGCGTGGCGGTCGGCGTGGCGGCAGGCGTGGTCGCCACAGTAACCGTTACCCATCTCTGGTTATACTCGTTCTGGTTCATGCTCCATAACCTACAAACCTTCTGGGTTCAATTACGTCCTCGCGCTATTCACTCCCTTTGGCGTTGGCATCCGACACGCTTGGACGAAACGATCCTCTTGCCCTTGTGGGGATTGGATCACTTGTTAAGTACCTACTTTCAGCACGATCCAGAACGAGGAAAAATGGCCTTAGACGAAATCGCGGCACACCCGACCCAGAACCGGGCCGTGTGGCGTGCGTGGGTATTGATCGCCGAAAATCAGGCGAAACGCGCTCAAACGGTCGAAACAATTGCGGCTTTTCGGCGGGAATTGACTTGGCTAAGCCCTGAAACCCCTGTGGTGAAACGCGATAAAAACGCCTTATTGCACCTGCGAGACATCAGCCAAGAAGTGGACGCAGCCCTACAGAGCGACTCCGCCTTAAACCGGGTGAATCGTTTCATGCAAGCGTTAAAAACCATTAAGGCCACAGGTTTACAAGTAGGGCGATTTAATCCCGTGGTGAGTCAATGGTATGAGATCATTATTCAAGCGTTAGTCGAAGCCCGACGTGAACAACAACGGCTTGAGCCGATCCCGAACCCCTATGTCAGTGACGGCAAACCGTTACGGCCGAATCAGCGGGTGGATGAAGATCAGGTATTCAAAGGGCGCGAAAGTTTATTTCGACAAATTGAAAGCGTCACTGACGGACAAGGCAAGACTTTCTTATTGATTGGTCAACGGCGTTCCGGCAAAACTTCGGCGTTATTGCATTTACCGCGCCGTTTAGGATCACGCATCGTGGCCGCGTTTGTCGATATGCAAAAGGTCGCTAACGGGGAAGATACCCGCGCCATTTTGCAAAAAATAGGCGAAACGGTGTTTGACGAGGCTCGGCGTTATCATCAGGTCTATTTGCCGCCATTAACGATCGAAAACGACCCTTATAACGATCTAGACCAGTGGCTCAATTACCTTGAAAAGACCATTCCCTATCACCTGTTGATCTGTTTCGACGAATTTGAGGCGATTCAGCAGGCGATCGATAATGGGCGGTTGGATCGGCGATTTTTGTCCTTCTTGCGTAACACCCTCCAGCATCGGCGCAAGGTCACGATCTTACTTTCGGGGGTGGCAGAGATCGATGAATTGCCGGATGCTTGGGCCAATGCGTTGATCAACACGGTTAAATTGCGGATTAGCTTTTTAGAACACGCCGATACTGTCGAGTTGAT